>JAHEXV010000088.1 GCA_023251935.1 bacterium
TCGGGACGCACCCCGCGCCCGGTCAAGGAGCGCCTCGCCAGGCTGTCGGACCGCTTCTCGGGCCCCCAGGCGATCAACCTGCGCCATCAGCCGATTCCCTGGGCCTACCGCGTCTTCTATCGCCACATCGGACTCGATCCGGACGAGCAGCCGACCCCGGTCGAAGCGGTCGCCCTCGAGCGGATCAAGCGGGGCGGGTTCGTGAGCCAGAACCTGCTCGACGACGCGCTGACGATCGGGATCATCGAGTCGGGAGTCGCGCTGCGCGCGTTCGATGCCGATCGGGTCCGAGGCCCGCTCGGCATTCGTCCCACGGAGCCCGGGGAGCCATTGGAGGGGCGGCCCGGCGACCTGCCGGAGGGGACGCTCGTGATCGCGGACGAGTCCAGGCCGCTGGCGCTGCTGTTCGGAGCGGTCGGGGCCGGGCGTGGGGTGAACCCTCGCACCAAGCGGACCGTGCTGGCCGCTGTGCAGGTCCAGGGCGTGCCCGAGATCGCCGTCGAGGAGGCGATCTGGCTGGCGGCGGACGTGCTCCGGAGCTAGCGCGCACTTCCGGGCTCGATCGCGGCTGGCCAAGGGGCTGGGTAGGGAAGCAACCCGGCCCCAGCTCCAGCCCCGCTCGGCATCGATTGTCGCCTTACTCGGCCTGAGGCCGAGTAATCCGACAACGAACGGCATTTGACGGGGTCGTACGGGGTCTCCTCCTTCTTACCCAGCCCGTTGCCCGGCTCGCGGGGTCGTCGGCGAATGCGCCTCCGCCATCCCCCCATCGCGGTTAGAATGGGTGGGTCCGTCGACCCCCCGAAGGGAGGCCTCGTGCCCGACGAAGTGCTCGAGATCGAGGCGGCGGTTTCCTCGCCGCCGGCGGTCGAGGCCCTCGACGCCCTGTTTCGCGACCAGCGAACGGACGAGCTCACTGAGCGTCGGGCCCGCGTTGACCTTCGCCGCCAGATCGGCGCCTTGGAGAGGGAGCTCGGCGAGCTGTTCGCGTCGGCGTTCCCGCGGCCGGGGATCGATTGGGGCGTGAGCGCCGTGGGCGGCCCGCGGGTGCTCGGGATCGCAGAGCTGGAGCGGGTCCGCGACGCGCTCGCGGTCAGGATCCGGGAGGCGCAGGCCGAGCTTTGCCGCCGGGGGGAGGCCGAGGAGGCGAACCGCGGAGTGCTCGAGTCGATGGTCGCCGACCCGCGGCGCTACCGCTGGGTCAGGGTCTCCGCCGAGGACATCGGGGAGCCGGCCTGCCGCCATTGGCACTCGCGTCCGCGGTGGGGCATCCTCGGGATGCTGATGGGCTGGTGGCGGGTGAAGCTGTCCTCCGGCTGTCCCTTAGCCGAGGGGCGACGGCCCCCTGAGCAGCAAACGCAGGAAGCGTCGTTCCCGCCGCCCGGCGGCTGAGCGTCCGGTCGCGGCCCAGCCTCCGGCCGAGCCGTCCACGGCGTCGCGTGCCCGCAGGGCCGCCGCGACCGGCGAGCGGCCGCCGGCGCCGTGGGGGTCGGTCCCGCTGGTCGAGCTGGTGGTTCTGATCGGCCTGATCCTGCTGGTCGTGGGCCTGGTCGTCGGTGGGGCGCGTGGCGCCACGATGATCGCGGTCGGGCTCGCGCTCGGGGCGCTCGCTGGGCTGGAGCTCTCGATCCGGGAGCACTTCGCCGGCTACCGATCGCACACTTCGCTGCTCTCCGGCGCGGTCGGGATCGCGGTGCTCGTGGCGCTTCACTTCGTGGTCCCGTCGCTGTGGCTGCCGGTCGCGTTCGCGGTCGCGATCGCGGCCTTCTCGGCGATGGCGTGGGCGTTGGCCCGAGCGTTTCGTCGCCGCTCGGGCCTCGCCTTCAAGGTTCGCTAGCCGGGGTGGCCGATGCCCTTCGTCTCGAGCTCGGCCGCGAGCACGTTCCGCTGACGGTCGGTCAGGCGGCCGAGCTCGCGATTCTCGTTCAAGGCCAGGGAGGAGAGGAACTTGCGGGCTCGGGTCCGCCCCCAGCGGCGCTGGCTCCGGAGCAGCTCGCCGACCGTCATCGTCTCGACCTCGGACGGGCAGGCTCGAATCACGTCGACCGCCGCGAGCTGGCCGCCGAGGATGTTGCGCTTCAGGGAGGCACGGGCGAGACGGACTCGGTTTGCGTGGGCTAGCGCTTGCATGTGCTGCGGCGGCGCAGGGACAACCGTTGATGCAGCAGGCATCTTCGCTCCTCTCTGAGTGCGAATCGAAGGGTTACCGGGGGCTCGTCACGGCCGCTCCCCTGCGGGAACGGGGCCCGATGTGGTCGGAACGAATCACTCTCCCCGTTCCGGCCGCCTCCTGCCCCAGGGTGCGTCCGGCGTTCGCGGAACCTACGCCAGTTCGATGGGGATCGTCAACTCATGGCGCCACATTCGTGTCGCCGTCGTTCGCTAAGAGCAACCTTTTCTTGCCCGAAGGAGGCTTGTTCGAAACTGGACAAGCCGAAACTACCCACTCAGGGGGATGAGAAGTAGGGATCGGGCGGGCCCTGTTCGAGCGACCGATCAGGCTCTCGGCAGGTCCGGGAACTCGGCGACCACCCGGGCGAAGGTCTCCAGGGCGCCGTCGAGATGGGACCGCTCGTGAGTAGCCATCAGGCTGGTTCGGAGCAGGGCGCCCCCCGGCGGCACCGCGGGATGCAGGGCGACGTTGGTGTAGACGCCGGCGTCGAACAGGGCCTTCCACAGCAGCACCGCCTGCCAGTCCTCGCCGACCAGCACCGGCACCACGGGGGTGATTGCTCGAGAGCCGTCGGGCAGGCGCCCCGAGTCGACGACCTGAAGGCCGAGCTCGCCGAATCCCCGGCGAAGGTAGGCGGCGTTGTCGAGCAGCCTGGCGAACAGCGGACCGCCCTCGGCTCGGCAGATTCGGACGGCCTCGAGCGCGGCGCCGACCGCGGCGGGGACGGCGGCTGCCGTGAACATGAACGGGCGGGCTGCGACCTTCAGGTACTCGATCACGTCCGCGGGGCCGGCGATGAACCCGCCGCAGGATGCGAGGCTCTTGGAGAACGTTCCCATCCGCAGGTCGACCCGGTCCTCGACCCCGAACAGCTCGCAGGCGCCGGCCCCGCGTTCGCCGAGCACACCGACCCCATGCGCCTCGTCGACCATCAGGCGAGCGCCGTGTCGCTCGGTGCGCTCGAGGACCTCGGTCAGGGGACAGAGGTCTCCCTCCATCGAGAAGACGCCGTCGACGACCACCAGCACCCCGCCTCCGTCGGCGCCGGCGCGGTCCAGCATCCTGTCGAGCTTGTCCATCTGGTTGTGGCGGAAGGGGCGCAGCTTGGCGCCGGAGAGACGACAGCCGTCGAGGATCGAGGCGTGGTCGCCCGAGTCGCAGATCACCGTGTCGCCCGGCTCGAGGATGGTCCCGATCGCGCCCAGGTTCGCCTGATAGCCGGTCGTGAACACGAGCGCATCCTCGGTCCCCATCCATTCGGCGATCTCGAGCTCGAGCTCGACGTGGAGCGGGATCGTCCCGTTCAGGAACCGCGAGCCGGTCAGGGCGGTCCCGTACCGCTCGAGCGCCTGGCGGGCGGCCGCCTTGACCCTCGGGTCACCGGTGAGGCCGAGGTAGTTGTTGGAGCCGAGCATGATCGTCTCGCGCCCCTCCATCTCGACCACCGGCCCGGCCTCGGACTCGATCAGCCTGAAGTAGGGCAGCAGATCCGACTCCTTGGCCTGCTCGAGCTGCTCCTTGCGGTCGTGGACGCGCGCCTTCGCGAACACGTCGGCGGACGAGCGGGTCATCTCGGCCATGGCCGAAGTCTCCCAGCTTCGTTCCCGGCGCGAATCGATAGCGTCCGTGGCATGAGCACGGTGAAGGTTCGCTCGGTGGGCGGGCGCCGCGACCTGGACGCGTTCATCGGGCTGCCGTTCCGCCTCCACCGCGGGACCCCGTGGGTGCCGCCGCTGATCGCCGAGCGGCGCGATTTCCTGAACCGCGACAAGAACCCGTTCTTCGACCAAGGCGAGGCCGAGTACTTCGTCGCCGAGCGGGGCGGCGAGGTCGTCGGTCGGATCAGCGCCCAGACGGATGAGCGCTGGACGAAGCACAACGGTGGCAACGACGGGATGTTCGGGTTCTTCGACTGCGAGCAGAGGCCGGAGACCGCCTCGGCCCTGGTCGAAGCCGCAGCCGCGTGGCTCAGGGAGAGGGGGCGAGAGCGGATGCTCGGCCCGATGGACTTCACCACCAACGACGAGTGCGGGCTCCTCGTCGAGGGCTTCGAGCTGGCGCCGTTCGTGCTCGAGCCCTGGCATCCGAGCTACTACCAGGGGCTGATCGAGGGCCTCGGGATGAGCAAGGCGATGGACCTGTTGATGTGGAGGCTCGAGCTCGGCCAGCTCAAGCAGGGAAACCGGTTCCACGATCTGATCCATCAGGCGGCCGACGTCTCGGCCACCGAACACGGGGTGGTCATCCGTCACATGCGGAAGCGAGACCTCGAGGCGGAGGTGAAGCGGTTCATGGAGGTCTACAACGAGGCCTGGGATCGCAACTGGGGCTTCGTGCCGGTGACCGAGGAGGAGGTCCGCTTCCAGGTCAAGAACCTGAAGCCGATCCTCGACGAGAACTGGGCGATGATCGCGGAGCGCGGTGGCGAGGTGGTGGGCGCCGCGTTGACATTGCCGGACATCAACCAGGTGCTGAGGAAGATGAACGGCCGACTGCTGCCGTTCGGCTGGTTGCGTTTCCTGGCCGGGCGCCGCAAGGTCGACCGGGTGCGGGTCTTCGCACTCGGCGTGAAGCCCTCCTGTCAGCACCTGGGGGTCGCCGCCGCCCTCTACGTCGAGCACATCGAGATGGCCGCCAGGGTGCGGCAGAAGTGGGGGGAGATGGGCTGGATCCTGGAGACCAACGAGCCGATGAACCGCGCGATGGAGGGAATGGGCGGGACGGTGGTCAAGAGGTATCGGCTCTACGAGCTGCCGCTCACGGGTCCGCCGGTGACGGCGAGCATCCCGCAAACAGCGGAAAGGACCGTTGGTTGACCGCCCAGGCCGCCTATACACTGGCCGCCATGGCGGAGGAAGCCGTACTCGAAGCCGAGGCCGTGGAGGAGTCGGGAACGGTGGACGAGGGGGAGCTGCAGCAGGCGACCCGGCTTCCGGAGCCGACCCGGCGCGCCGAGGTCGAGGCGTGGCGCGGCGAGGTGAGGACGGCGGCGATCGCGGCGGCGGGCGGCTTGGTGGCCGGCGCCGCCACGGTGGCCGCGGTGCGCGCGGTGCGCTCGCAATCAG
>JAHEXV010000059.1 GCA_023251935.1 bacterium
GGCGCCTGCGGCGGCGGCGCCGCCCGGTTCCGGCCGCGCCATCGCCGCCCTCGGCTCCGGAGTCCGCGCCCTCGGCGGGCTCCTCCTCCTCCGCCTCTTCCTCCTCCTCTTCCTCTTCTTCCTCCTCCGGCTCTTCCTCGCCGAGCGTGGCCTCGATCTCCGCCTCGATCTCGTCGCGGAGCTCGACGTCGCCCGTCTCATCCTCGGGAGCGAGCTCGTGGCGGCGGCGGAACTCGCGCAGCTCCGAGGCCGGGACCTCGAGCTGGTGGGCGATCCAGGCGTCGGTGCGCCCCTGGCGTACCCAGGCGCGAATCTGGTTCAGCTGTGAGCGAAGGGGCTTGCGGGGCATGGAATGGCGGTCGATGGGGCGCGCGTGATGCTAACGGACGCACTTGTGGGTGGCGTACCTGGGTTCCAGTAGCTACCCTGGAAACTCGTCCGGCCGGTGACGTCGGTCGGGTCCCGCCCGAAGGAGGCACGATGCTGGTTCTCACCCGCAAGACGAATCAGAGCATCATGATCGGCGATGAGGTTGAGGTGTCCGTCCTGGCGGTGTCGCGGGACAAGATCCGCCTCGGGATCACCGCCCCGCGGGAGGTCCCGGTGTTCCGCAAGGAGGTCTACCTGTCGATTCAGGAGGAGCGGAACTCCGCGCAGCAGGGGGCGGCGGCGCCCAACGGCGGCGCGAAGAAGCGAGTCGACGACGCGCT
The DNA here is from genome assembly GCA_023251935.1 of bacterium. GTDB lineage: Bacteria > Actinomycetota > Thermoleophilia > Solirubrobacterales > 70-9 > AC-56. Next base: position 711 of record JAHEXV010000059.1, read on the forward strand.
CGACGACATCTCCGGCGACTAGCCGGGCGGCCGCGCGCAGCTAGCCCATCAGCCAGGCCAGCGACTCGAACATCACCACGGTCACCGTGAGCGCGGTGAGGGTGAGCGCGGTCACGAGGACGCCGAAGGCGACCGTGCCGCGCTGCTCGGTTCGCTGGATGCGGCGGGCGCGAGAGCGGTTCGCGGCCCGCTGGCGAAGCTGCGTGCGCCGGCGTCGCTCGACCGCAGCCTCCTCCTCGAAGGCCAGCTCGAACGACTCGATGCTCTCACGCATTCTCATCAGCGGGCGATCCCAGGGGCGAGAGTCCTTGTGCGCGCCTGGGCTTGCCGCGCGGCGGGACGGCGCCGGCACGGCGAAGTCGCAACCTAGCAGACCTGTGAGCGAATCCCAACCATTCTCCAGGTGGCAAACGGCACGAGCGGGCCGAGGACCGCCGCTCCCCGCGCTCGCCTCAGCAGGCGCCCCAGAGCCCGCGGCCGGCCTCCCCGGCGCGCTTCTGGAGCCGGGCGAGCAGCGGGGCGTGGGCGGTGTTGGGGGCGATCGTCAGGGTGCGTGCGTAGCCCCCGCGGACGAGGGTCGCGTTGACGAACCGCGCCCCCTCGCCGGCGCCCTCGTAGACGTAGGCGAGCAGCCGCCCGTAGTCGTCGCGCCGCTCGCGGTCGAAGACCAGGCGCACCGTCCGCCCCTCGACCAGGCGATGGTTCTCGGCGCTGGCCGGCGGGCCGAAGCACTGCACCGGGGTGCCGGGCTTGACCGTCTCGGGGGTGTCGACGCCGATGTAGCGGACGTATTGATCCTCGCCCTCCACCGAGGCGACGATCGTGTCGCCGTCGACGACCCGCACCACCCGCGCCTCGACCGAGCGGCCGCTCGGCGTCGCCTCGCCGCCGCCCCCACCGCACCCGGGCAGGACGAGCACCGCAGCACCGATAACAAGAAAGGCCCCAGTCCTCACACTTTCCCTAACCACTCTGACGCGTCACGCGCCCCCGTCGCCACGAGGTCGCGGGGTCGAGGCTGGGTGGGGAGGGGGATCGGCAGCCCTGAAGCGGGCGTCGGCGTCGGGCCCGGCGAACGTCCGCAGCGGGATTGCGAGGACGGTGCGAGGCATGGATGCCGAGCGTTCGCCGGGGGCGATGCCGACGTCCGCTTGGAGCTGGCGTGCGTCTCGGCGGGTTGGCCCGAACGGCTGGCTCGGCCCTAGGGGATGCGGGTGACGCTCGAGAGCATGATCTCCTTGATCTGCTCGATGATCTCGAGCGCCTCGGAGTGCTCGCGCTGCCAGACGTTGCGGCCGTAGATCACGCCCGAGCCGCCGGACTCCATGATCTCGCGCGTCTGCTGGAGCAGTCCCTCGTCGTCGATCTTCGACCCGCCCGAGAGCACGACGAGCGAGCGGCCCGCGGAGGCGACGATCTGCTGGACGGCCTCCTCCTCGGTGACGTCGAGCTCGTTGTAGGGGGCGGGAGCGTCCTTGTCCTTCTCCGGATTGATCTGCGGGCGGTTCAGCTTCACGACGTCGGCGCCCATCTCCATCGCCAGCCGGGCGGCGTAGTCGATCGCGTAGAACGACACGTGGCCGCTCTTCTTGTCGATCGCCGCGCCGCGCGGATAGGCCCAGATGATCAGCGGCATGCCGTAGCGGTCGCAGTCCTCGCGGACGCCCTTCAGCTGGTGGAGGTCGGCGTCCTGGCGCGGGGAGCCGACGTAGAGCGTGTAGCCGACCGCGTCGGCGCCCAGCCGCACCGCGTCCTCGACCGAGGCGTTGGTGGTCGACAGCGCATCGTCCGAGGAGGGAATGTCGGTCTTGGCGTTGACCTTCAGGATCAGCGGCACCTGGCCCGCGTAGTCCGGGTAGTACTTGGTCGCCAGGCCGATCTGGCAGGCGATCGCCGAGTAGCCGGCCTCGGCGGCGAGGTGGAACTGGTACTCGGGGTCCTTGGAGGCCGGATTGGGGAAGAAGTCGCGCGGGCCGTGCTCGATGCCCTGGTCGATCGGCAGGAACAGAAGGGTGCCGTGGCCGGGGCCGAATTCGAACAGCAGCCGTCGCAGGCGGGCGCGCTTTCCCGGCGCCAGGGTGGTCAGAAGGGACTTTTGCGCGATTGCGGTCTTGATCTCCATTGGCGTGGCGTTTCCTCTCCGAATACAGCGGAACCGACCCGGATAATACCCGCGGCCTCTCGTGCTCGAACACCGCTTCAACGGGCCTGCGTTCACGATCGGGATCGAGGAGGAGTTGATGATCCTCGACCCGAGGGGGCTCGGCCTGGCCCAGGCGATCGAGCCGATCCTCGCGGCGGTGCCGCCGGAGCTGGACGGGCAGGTGAAGCCCGAGCTGATGCAGTCGGTGCTCGAGATCGCGACCACGCCGTGCGACGACGTCGCCGCCGCCGGCGAGGAGCTCCGCATCCTGCGTCGCACCGTGGCCGAGATCGCGGCCGACCGGGGGTTGCTGCTGGCCGCTTCGGGGACCCACCCGTTCGCGCTCTGGGAGGACCAGGCGATCGTCGACCGTCCCCGCTACCGGGAGCTCGCCGACGAGCTCGGCTTCATCGCCCGCCAGGAGCTGATCTTCGGCACCCACGTCCATGTGGCGATCGAGGACCCCGATCGGGCGATCTACGTCGCCGACGGGCTGCGTCGCTACATGCCCCTGCTGCTCGCGATGTCGGCGAACTCCCCGTTCTGGCGCGGGATGAGGACCGGGATGATGTCGTCGCGCACGGCGGTGTTCCGCGCCTTCCCGCGGGCCGGGATCCCGCCCCACTACGGCACCTGGGAGAGCTACTCGAACCGGGTCGAGCAGATGATGCGCGGCGGCTCGATCGACGACTACACCTACCTCTGGTGGGACGTGCGGCCGCACCCGGACTTCGGCACCGTCGAGACCAGGGTCTTCGATCAGCAGACCCGCCTCGAGCACACCATCGGGCTCGCCGCCCTGACGATCTCGCTGGCCCACCGGATGAGCGTGCTGTACGAGACCAACCAGCCGCTGGTCGACTACCCGACCGAGCTGGTCGACGACAACAAGGTGCGGGCGGCGCTGCGGGGGATGGACGGCCGCCTGATCGACTTCTGGCGGGGAGAGCAGGTGCCCGCCGAGCAGATGGCGCGGGGGGTCCTGGCCGAGGTCGCCGAGCACGCGGAGGAGCTCGGCTGCGCCGCCGAGCTTGGCCTCGCGACCGAGCTGCTCGACGGCAACTCGGGCGCGCACCGCCAGCTCCGCCTCGCAGAGCGCAGCGACGACCTCGCCGGGCTGGTCCGCGAGATCGCCGCCGCGACGGCGCCCTGAGGCAGCCCGGATCGGACCCTGGCGGGGGCGCTCGGAGGCTATTCTCGTGGTCGTGCCCGAGGCCGGCCCCGAGCTCAGCGTCGTCTGCAAGAGCTGTGGCTCCGAGGTGAGCCCATACGTCACCGAGTGCCCCTACTGCGGCACCCGGCTTCGCAAGCGGGCCCCGAAGCTCGAGCGCCGCGGCGACGAGCTGACGCCCCGGGAGAGCCGCCGGACGCGACGGCGACGGCGCGCCGTCGAGCGGCGCGCGGCGGCGCGCGAGCGGCTCGCCCTCGCGACCGAGCGCCCGTACGTGACCGTGGCGGCGATCGTCGGCCCCGCGGCGCTGTTCCTCGTCCAGCGCGCCGCCGACCTCAGCCTGTTTCAGGTCGGGGCGATCGTGGGCACCGCGGCGGGCACCCCCTGGTGGCACTACCTGGCGGCCCCGTTCGTCTACGACAACCTCGGCTACCTGTTCGCGATCGCCCTGGCGCTGGCCCTCTTCGTCCCCGGGCTGGAGCGACGCCTCGGCCCGGCGCCGACCGTGCTCCTGCTGGTCGCCTGCGGCGCTCTGGGCGCGCTCGCGGCCCCTCGGCTCGACGACGTCTTCGGCGACGGGATCACCGTTGCCGCGGGTGGCAACGGCCTGGCACTCGGGGCCCTGGGGGCCTGGTTCATGCTGCGCCGCGAGGAGGCGCTCGGCGACCCGACCAACGAGCTCGACTGGATCGGCCCCACGGTGGCCGCCTGCGTGCTCCTGCTCCTGCCCCTGGTCGACAGCTACGCCAACCCGTGGTGCGCGATCGTCGGCGGGCTGGTCGGGCTGGGCGCCGGCCTGGTCGCCGCCCGCGCCCGTCGCGTCGCCTGATCCGCCCAATGCCCGACAAGTTCACGACCCTGACCCCGGAGCTGCATGCCTATGCGGTCGAGCACGGGGCGCGGGAGGACGAGGTGCTGCGACGCCTGGCCGAGGAGACCGAGCGCGAGCTCGCCGACGTCGCGATCATGCAGATCGCCCCCGACCAGGGCGCCTTCATCACCCTGCTGCTGCGGCTGATGGGCGCTCGGCGGGCGCTCGAGCTGGGCACCTTCACCGGCTACTCGGCGATCTGCATCGCCCGCGGGCTCGGCGAGGGCGGCCTCCTCGTCACCTGCGACGTCAGCGAGGAGTGGGCGGCGATCGCCCGCCGCTACTGGACCGAGGCCGGGGTGGCCGATCGGATCGGGCTGCGGCTCGGGCCGGCGCTCGAGACCCTCCGGGACCTGCCGTCGGAGGAGCCGTTCGACTTCGCGTTCATCGACGCCGACAAGTCGGAGTACCCCTCCTACTACGAGGAGTGCCTGCGGCTGCTGCGCCCCGGCGGGCTGGCGATGCTGGACAACGTGTTCCGCGGCGGCGGCGTCCTCGAGGCGGACGACGACGACCCGCGCAACGTCGCCACCCGCGAGCTCAACGAGCGGATCGCCGCCGACGAGCGGGTCGACGTCGCGATGCTGCCGGTCGCCGACGGCGTCACCCTGGCCCTGAAGCGGTGAGCGTCGATCGCGCCGCGGCGCTCGAGCTCCAGCGGCGCGGCCTGACCGCCTTCGTGCGCATGTTCGCCGCCGGCGCCGAGCGCTCCGCCCTGTTCGAGCGCAACGGGGTGGTCGCCTCGATCGTCCCGGCGGTGCCCGAGCGCTCGGTGATCAACTCGGTGGTCTACCGGGACGCTCGCTCGCTCGGCGCGACGCTGGGCGACCTGACCCGCGCCTACGAGGAGGCGGGGGTGCACGCCTGGACCGTCTGGGTGCCGGAGGCCGACCGCGACGCCGCGGCGCTGCTGGAGGCGGCCGGGCACCGGCTCGACGCCTCCCCGACGGCGATGGTCCTCGACCTCGCCGGGATCGGCGAGCCCACCCGCGACGGGCTCGACTGGGACGCGACGGCGGCGGTCGAGGACGTCACCCGGATCAACGACCTCGCCTACGGGTTCGAGTTGGGGACCTTCGGCGGCGGGCTGGCCAGCCGGCCGCCGGAGATGCCGCTGCGCCTCTACCAGGCCCGGGTCGAGGGCCGGCCCGCCTGCGTCATGGCGACGATCGACGATCGGGACGACTGCGGGATCTACATGGTCGCCACCGTCAAGCAGCATCGCGGCCGCGGTCTCGCCCGCCGGCTGCTCCACCGGGCGCTGTCGGAGGCCCGGGCGCGCGGGCTGCGCACCTCGAGCCTTCAGTCGACCAGCTTCGGCTACCCCGTATATGAGCGGCTGGGCTACGAGCCGATCTGCGCCCTGGAGATGTGGGAGCGGCGCGAGTGAATATCTTCCCCAGCGATGCCCATCGACGAGGCCCGACTCGAGGCGGCGATCGAAGCGCTGGCCGACCGCGACCGCCTGCGTGAGGCGGAGGCGGCGGTGATCGCCGCGGCGCCGCGGCTTCAGAGCGTGCTCGCCGTGGCGATGGAAGAGGGGGGCTGGCTGGGCGACGCGCGCGCCGACCAAGTCCGCAAGGCTGCCGCCGAGCCCGGCGAGGATGAGCGGGTGACGGCGCTGCGCACCCTGCTCGCCGAGGAGGCGCGGATGGGCATGATGGTAGGCGTCGCCGTCGGCTGGGCGCTCGCCGGAGAGCTGCAAGAGACCAAACCCGAGCAGGAGGAGTGAACCGGATGGAGATCAGATTCCTTGGCCACGCGTGCTTCGAGCTGTCGGCGGGCGACGCCCGGGTGCTCGTTGACCCGTTCCTGGCGCCCCACAACCCGGCGGCGCCGGTGAGCGCCGAGGAGGTCGACCCGACCCACATCCTGATCACCCACGGGCACGCGGACCACGTCGCCGACGCGGTTTCGGTGGCGAAGCGCACCGGCGCCCACTGCGTGGCGATCGTCGAGATCGCCAGCTGGCTCAACGCCCAGGGTCTCGAGGCGGTCAGCGACCCGAACCTCGGCGGCACGGTCGAGTTCGACTGGGGGTGGGTGAAGCTGGTCCAGGCGTTCCACACCAGCACCCTCCCGGGCTCGGCGGAGACGCCGTTCAGCGCCGAGACGGGCGTCGTGATCGGGATGCCCTCGGGGCTGGTGATCAACGTCGGCGGGACCACCGTCTACCACCTCGGCGACACCTGCCTGTTCAGCGACCTGAAGCTGATCGCCGAGCGGACCCCGGTCGACGTCGCCCTGATCCCGATCGGCGGCCACTACACGATGGACCGACACGACGCCGTCGTCGCCGCCGAGCTGATCGGAGCCGGGACGGTGATCCCGATCCACTACAACACCTTCCCGCCGATCGAGACTGACGCCGAGGCGTTCAAGTCCGACGTCGAATCGAAGACCGGCTCGAAGGTCGTGATCCTCGAGCCCGGCGCGACCCACGAGGCCTGATGCGATTCCTGGCCGACTGGCCAGTCAAGGCGGTAGCCTTCCGGCGAGCGGCGCGCGGTGCGTCGGGATAGCTAGGAGAGGAGACGGAAGTGGAAGCAGGCACCGAGAGCACCACCGCGGATGGCGCGGGCGGGGCCGCCTCGACGCTGAGCGAGATCGCCCAGCGGAAGGGGTTCCTGGAGACGTCCGACCCGGCGCTTCAGGAATCGGCCGACCGCGGCGAGGCCAACCTGCTCGGCTACACGGAGCTCTACGAGCTCTGGGAGCGCCAGCAGTGGCGCACCCAGGACCTCGATTTCAGCCGCGACCGCACCGACTGGAACGAGCGGATCGAGCCCGAGGAGCGCCTCCAGCGCATGTACGGCCTCTCCGCCTTCTTCATCGGTGAGCAGCGGGTCACCGACGAGCTCGGCCCGATCATGCGGGCGGCGCCGACCGAGGAGCAGCGGATCTTCCTCTCGACCCAGATCGCCGACGAGGCGCGCCACGTTCGGTTCTTCAACCGCTTCTACCAGGAGGTCGGCGTCCTCGAGGGGGCCGACGACCTGGCGGCCCGCCTGCGGACCACCAAGGAGCACCTGAACGACGCCTTCGCGGAGCTCTTCGACGTGATGCTGAAGGGCCGGGTCGACCGGCTCGCCGCCGCGCCCGAGGACACCGAGCTGCTGGTCGAGTGCGTGACCCTCTACCACATGGTCATCGAGGGCGCCCTGGCGCTCACCGGCCAGCACTTCATCATCGAGTACAACGAGGAGCAGAACACGCTTCCGGCGTTCGTCGAGGGCTTCCAGAACGTGGCCCGCGACGAGCATCGCCACATCGCCTTCGGGGTCCGCTTCCTGACCGACATGGCGAAGGAGGACCAGCGCTACCGCGAGGCGATCCAGCGGATGATGGCCGAGGCGCTGCCGATCGCCGACCAGGTGCTCGACCCGCCCTGGGCGCAGGAGGACGACTGGGAGCTGTTCGGATACTCGCGCGACGAGACCCACGCCTTCGCCGCCCAGTGCCTGTCGCGGCGGCTGAAGGTGATCGGCCTGGCCTAGGGCTCGGCTAGCCCGCGGGCGGGCTCGGCGCCGGAGGCTGATCCGGCGGCGGCGTGGGACTCGGCGGTGGGGTCGGGTCCGGCGGTGGGGTCGGGTCCGGCGGTGGCGGTGGGGTCGGGTCCGGCGGCGGCGGTGGGGCTGGATCCCCGCCCGTGTCGTCCCCCGAGGAGCTGCCGCTCGCCGAGCTGCCGCTGCCGCTCGGGCCCGCGCCGGTTACCGGCGGGGGCGCCTGCCCGGTGTCCGTGGTCCCGGGGGGAGCTTGCGCGCCGTCTGGCGGGGTGGCGGTCGTGGCGGGAGTGCCCCCGGTCTGCTCGGCGGAGGTCTTGGAAGCCTTGGCGCTCGGGCTCGGCGAGGCGTTGCCGCGAGCGGCGACCAGGTGGTGACCGGTCGGGTGGGTGGGGGCGGCGACTCGGTCGAGGGGACGCGGCGCGGGGGCCGTGTGGCTCTTCGCGGCAGGCACCGACGAAGCGCCCTGGCCCTCGTTGCCCTCCATCTTGTTCACCCCGACCGCGCCGGCGGTGAACAGGGCGGCGGTCGCCATCCCCACGGCGGCCTTGGCGCCCAGGGTGCCGCTGGCAGCGCCTCCGGCCACGATCGCGCCTCCGACCGCCGAGCTCGAGCCTCCTGCCGCCGCGGCGCCGCCGCCCGCGCTCGCGGTGCCGGCCGCCCCGCCGCCGAGCTTGGCGCCGATCAGCTTCTGGAACAGGGAAACGAGGCCGAAGGGCGCCAGCGCCGCGACCGCCTTCGAGCTCGAGCGAAGCTGGCGGCGGTAGCGACGGCACGACGCGCATTCGCGAACGTGCCGGCGGGTCGGCCCCGAGGCCTTGCAGAGCCCCTCGGCCGCCTCGGCGAGCTCGAGCCGGACGTCGTCGCAGGTCAGCAGGCGGGCCTCGCTGGCCTCGGCGAGCGCCATCCTGGCCCGGACCAGCAGCGACTTGACCGCCGGCAGCGTCGTCCCCATCGCCTGCGCGATCTCCGTGTAGGCGAGGTCGTCGATCTCCCGCAGGACCATCGCCGTGCGCTGCGTCTCGGGGAGGTGGTGCATGTCGGAGACGATCTCGCGCAGCTGCTCCCGCGTCTGCACGTGCTCGAGGGTGGTGGTCCCGTTCTCGAAGGGATGGATGTCCATCGAGTCCTGGCCCTCGGGGACCTGCCGCCGGAGGTGGTTGAGGCAGCGGTTGCGGGCGATCCGGTAGAGCCACGGGCGGGCCTTGATCGCCCGCTCGTCGGCGAGCATCGCCGTGTGGGCCGCCACGAAGACCTCCTGCAGCACGTCCTCGGCGTCCGGGTGGGAGTTGAGGAGGTGGCGGCAGAAGGCCAGCAGGCGCGCCTGGTAGCGGTCGAACAGGACCTCGAACGCACGGTCGTGCCCGTCGCGAATCAGGGCGACGAGCCGTTCGTCCCCCTGCAGCCGCAACAGCGGCGATCGCCGCCCCAGCAGGCCGCTATGAGCAGCGGTTGTGAGGGTGGAGGCCTCCATGCACCCTTGCTCCTGAAAGAACACGCTACTCCGCCCGAGGTTGCGCTTCAACCCCTACCCACTTCCAGGTACCCGGGGCGGGAGTTGGGCGCAGACGGCCGGGCCGTCAGATGCCCGGGGCGGGACTCGAACCCGCAAGCCCTTTCGGGCGGCGGCTTTTAAGGCCGCCTGACTTCACCAGTTTGTCGACCCGGGCCTGGCAGGATCGTAACCCGTCAATTGGCGTCCGGTCAGTCAACGAACATACGTTCGTGTACGGTGTCGACGACGTCATCGAGGTGCTCGAGCCCGTCGTCCGCGGTGAGAGCGGATCGGAGATCAGCAGGGCTACGGGCGTGTCTCGTCGAACGGTTACGCGCTGGCTTTCTGGCCACCTACCGGCGCCTCGCCCGAGTCTGCACGGCGCAAACGCTCAGTCCCTCCTGACACGGGACCGGCACGCGCCCTACTCCCATCTCTTGGGTCTGTACCTCGGTGACGGCCACATCGCGCACATGCGTCGTGACGTGCTTCTGCTGCGGCTCACACTCGATGCCAAGTATCCGGGCATCATCAGCGAGGCTGCGGCGAGCCTGGGATCCGTGATGCCGATGAATCAGGTGAGCGTTCGTCCTCGGCGAGAGGGCAATGTCGTCGACGTCTCCTGTTATTCCACGCTCTGGCCCTTGCTGTTTCCCCAACACGGACCCGGACGGAAACACGAGCGAGACATCGCACTGGAGCCGTGGCAGGAGGGCATTACGTCGCGGCATCCGAAGAGCCTCATTCGCGGGCTCATCCAATCCGACGGCTGTCGATTCGTTGCGCGCCAACCTCGCAGCGGACGCGTCTACTGCTATCCGCGTTACTGCTTTGCGAATCGATCCACCGACATCATCCGGATCCTCTGCGACCACTTGGACATGGTTGGCGTCGCGTGGACGAGGTCCTCGCTCGAGCAGGTGCAGATCGCCCGGAGTGATTCGGTGAAGCGCCTCGACCGCTTCGTCGGGCCCAAGCGCTGATCCGGCGCCGTCGCCTATTTGCCTCGAACGACCCCGATGTTGAACTCGCCCGTCCCCAGCGCGCCGAACATCCGCAGCCACAGCGGCAGGTACATCTCCGCTCCGCGGGCGGCGGAGATGTCGCCGAGGTCGAACACCCGCCCCTCGCCCCACCCGAAGCTCCGCAGCAGCTCCTCGACCTGGGCCTTTGCCCCCTCGTCGTTGCCGCACACGAACACGTTGGTGGACTCGCCGAGCGCCCCGGGCGAGACCATCACGCTGGCGTTGACCGTGTTCAGGGCCTTCACCACTTTGGCCTCGGGAAAGGCCTGCTGGATTCGCTCCCCGAGGCTGTCGTCGTTGCAGACCGACAGCGTCGGCGGCATGCCCTGGCTGAAGTCGAGCGGGTTGGCGACATCGATCAGGACCTTCCCAGTCAGGTTGTCCGCGCCCGCCGCCTCGAGCGCCTCGAGCGACGCCCCGCCGGCGGTCGCGTTGACCACCACCTCCCCGAACCCGGCGGCCTCGGGGAACGAGCCCTCGCTCGCCCCCTCGCCCGCCTCCGAGGCCCAGCCGACGGCCTTCTCGTTCCCGGCCCGCCGCGAGCCCATCTTCACCTCGTGCCCCAGCTCCACCAGCCTGCCGGCGATCGCCTGCCCGACCATCCCGGTTCCCAAGACGCCGAGCTTCATTGCATCCGCACCCTATAACCGTCCCCACTTCCGCCTGCGATCCGTTCGATCTCGTCACCCATCGGTGCGCCTTCAACGCCGATCATCCGGAGCGTCAGTGCGGTCCCACCTACCCACCCAGCACCCTCGCGAAGTACCCACAACTGCCCGATGTGGGTACCTCGCGACGGTATCCGGTGGGTATGAGGTTGCGCGCACGCAGGCGGAGATGGCGTGGGTAAGCGCGTTGAGGTGAGGCGCTACAAGCCATACGGGCGGCTGCTCGAGGTCGAGCCCGCGTCGAAGGTCGTCGAGGAGGTCTCGGTGCGGGAGCTGGGCCATGACACCTCCGGCGTCCTGAGGCGGGTCGACGAGGGCCGGAGGGTGATCATCACCCGTCGCGGCACGCCCGTGGCCGTAATCCTCGAGGTCGACGAGGCCGTGGGCCTCTGTGGGACCGTGGTCCTGACCAGGCAGGAGGCGGAACGACGGTTGTTCGGCGAGGAGCTCGACCGGCGGTTTCGCGCCCACCGCGGCCGGGCGCTGGCGCGGGGCCTCGATCGCCGGCGAAGCGGTCGCTAGAGCTGGACCCAGACGGTCTTGGTCTCGAGGTAGGCGTCGAGGTTGGCGTGGCCCTTCTCGCGGCCGATGCCCGAGGCCTTGTAGCCGCCGAAGGGCGCCGCGGGATCGCCGCCGCCCCAGGTGTTGACGTAGACGTTGCCGGCCTGGAGCATCGCGGCCAGCTTGTGGGCGTTGGAGACGTCGCGGGTCCAGAGGCCGGCGGCGAGGCCGTACTCGGTGTCGTTGGCGCGCGCGGCGACCTCCTCGAGCTCCTCGAAGGGCATCGCCACCAGGACCGGGCCGAAGATCTCCTCGCGGGCGATCCGCATCGAGTCCTCGACCCCGGTGAACAGGGTCGGCGGGACGAAGTAGCCGCCGCCGGCAGGGCCCGCGGCGCCGTTGCCGTCTCCGGAGGCTCCGCCCGCCACCAGCTCGGCGCCGTCGGCGACGCCCGAGTCGATGTACCCCCTGACCCGCTCGAGCTGCTCCTCGGAGATCAGCGGGCCGAACTCGGTCTCCGGGTCGAGCCCGGGCCCGACCTTGGCCTCGCGGGCGTAGGAGGCGAGGCGCAGGATCACCTCGTCGAACAGCTCGTGGGCGACGTAGAGCCGGGAGCCGGCGTTGCAGGCCTGGCCCGAGTTCGAGTAGATCCCCTGGTAGGAGCCCGGGATCGCCCGGTCGAGGTCGGCGTCGGGGAGGATGATGTTCGGGCTCTTGCCGCCGAGCTCGAGGGTCAGCCGCTTCAGTGAGCGGCCGCACTTGGCGCCGATCTCGCGGCCGACGACGGTCGATCCGGTGAAGGCGACCTTGTCGACGGCCGGGCTGTCGACCAGGGCGGCGCCGGTGCTCCCGTCGCCGGTCAGTATGTTCAGCGTCCCCTTCGGGAACCCGGCCTCGAGCGCGAGCTCGCCGAGCCGCAGCGCGGTCAGCGGCGTCTGCTCGGCGGGCTTGAGGACGATCGCGCAACCCGCGGCCAGCGCCGGGGCGACCTTCCAGATCGCCATCAGCAGCGGGTAGTTCCAGGGGACGATCTGGGCGCAGACCCCGACCGGCTCGCGGACCGTGTAGCAGAGCACGTCACGGGCCGAGACCGGGATCGTCTCGCCCTCGATCTTGGTCGGCCAGCCCGCGTAGTACCGCAGGTGGCTGACGGTGGCGGCGATGTCGCCCTTGGCGGCCGCCAGCGGCTTGCCGTTGTCGAGCGACTCCAGCTCGGCGAGCTGCTCGCCGTTCGCCTTGATCAGCTCGGCGAGCGCGTAGATGAGGCCGGCGCGCTTCGAGGGGCTGACCTTGCGAAGCGGCCCGTCGAGCGCCGCCCGCGCCGCGGCGGTGGCGCGCTCGACGTCCTCGGAGCCCGCGAACGCGACCTCGCAGATCGCCTCGCCGGTCGCCGGATCGATGGTCTCGAAGAGGCGGCCGTCCGCGGCCTCGACCCGCTCGCCGCCGATCACCAGAAGCTGCGGCCCCCCCTGGGCGAACTCGCGGGCGGCTGGGGACAGGGCCTCGGCGGTGGCGGTGGCCATCGCCGCCATCGTAGAGCCGCGGGGGATCCGGCGCCGGGTCGCGCCAGCCCGGCTCAGCAGCCCTGGATCAGCGCCAGGGCGCCGATCACCGCGGCGGCGGCGATCGGGATGCTCAGGTACCGCCAGGCGCGGCTCTGGGGATCGGAGAGCCAGCCTGGCACGCCGACCCGCGAAGGCGCCGAGCCGGGCGCCGCGGGGGCGGCGCCCGGGACGGCGGCGGGAGAGGCGGGCTCGACCGCCCCCTCGTCGACGACGCCCTCGCAGGTGAACGCCCGCTGGCATGAGTCGCAGACCACGCGGCGGACCGCATGCGCCGAGAGCACGCCCGGCAGCCGGACGCGCGTGTCGGCGCCGCAGGCCTCGTGACGGCAGCGGACAACCCGGACGGGCTCCCCCGCCAGGGGCTCCGGGAAGCCTCCGTTGACCGCGCGCTCCACGCTCATTTGGATCGGATCGTCGATGGTCACCCTTAAGTCTCGCTGACGTTGCGACAATTCCTGCCGTGGCGCCGATCCTGACTCGCCTCTACCGGCGGCTCGGCCGCTCCTACCCGTACGTCTTTCTGACCGTCGAGCTGCAGAGCGCCTTCGTGATCACCGCGGTGACGCTCGGCCTGTTCAGCTTCTACTACAACGCCTCGACTGCGGACTACGTGAAGATCCTCGCCGTCTCGCTGGCGCTCACCGGGCTGGCGATCTGGATCACCCTGCTTCGCACCTACCCGTTGATGCGCCCGGTCAAGGAGTGGATCGGCGGTCAGCGCAGCGACCAGTCGGCGGCGCGGGCCTGGAGGGCGGCGGTCGCTCTGCCGCTGGCGCTGATCCGCCGCGACTTCGTGATCCCGGTAGTGGTCGCGATCGTCCCCGCCTGCGCCTGGGCGGTGTTCGTCCTCGAGATCAGCTGGTACGCGTTCTTCCCCCTGTTCGCGGGCTCGATGGTCGCCCTCGGCTACTCGGCGATCCTCCACTACCTGATCCTCGAGACCGGGATGCGGCCGGTGCTGTTGGACATCAACGACCAGCAGCGGTCCCCGAGGGTGACCGTCGAGGCGCCGGCGATCCCGCTTCGGGTGCGGCTGATGGCCGCCCTGCCGCTGATCAACCTGATCACCGGGCTGGTGGTCGCAGCGCTGACCTCCTCCGGCGGCGGCGGCGAGGCGCTCGGCGTCGACGTCCTGATCGCGGTCGCCGTGGCGACGACGATCTCGCTCTACCTCACCGTCCTGTTCTCGAAGTCGATCATCCGCCCGATCGGCGACCTGCAGCGGGCGACCGAGGCGGTGCGCGAGGGGCATTACGACGTCTCGGTTCCGGTGACCACCGGCGACGAGCTCGGCGAGCTCGCCGCCTCCTTCAACCAGATGGTCGAGGGGCTGGCCGAGCGCGAGCGGCTGCGGGAGGTGTTCGGCACCTACCTCGACAAGTCGGTCGCCGAGTACATCCTCAGCGAGGGGTTCGCCCAGGAGGGCCAGGAGCTCGAGGTCTCGGTGCTGGTCTGCGACGTCCGCGACTTCACCAGCTTCGCCGCCAGCTCGAGCGCCAAGCAGGTGGTCAGCCGCCTCAACGAGCTGTTCGAGATCGTCGTCCCGATCGTCGGCCGCCACCGCGGACACGTCGACAAGTTCCTCGGCGACGGCTTGTTGGGGGTGTTCGGCGCCCCGGAGCCCTACCCCGACCACGCCGACCGGGCGGTGCTGGCGGCGTGCGAGATGGCGACCAAGGTGAACTCGCGCGAGGACCTCGGTCTGAAGATCGGAGTCGGGGTGAACACCGGGCCGGTGGTCGCCGGGTCGATCGGCGGCGGCGGACGGCTCAACTTCAGCGTCATCGGCGACGCGGTCAACGTCGCGGCGCGGATCGAGGCGGCCACGCGCGAGGTGGGCGAGGCCGTCCTGATCACCGAGCGGACTCTGGAGCGGCTGAGCACGGCGATCGGAGCCGAGCCCTGCGGCGAGCGGACCCTGAAGGGGATCGGCGAGCCGGTTGCCCTGTATGCGCCGCGGCCCGAGGCGGCGGGCTCGCGGCCCGGCGAGGAGCCG
>JAHEXV010000089.1 GCA_023251935.1 bacterium
CGTCTTGGTCGGCTGCTACTACGGCTACACGGCCTCCGGCGGCCCGGTCGGGGTCGGCACGGCGACCGCGAAGTCGATGGTCCTCAACATCGTCTTGGTGCACGTGATCGGGATGATGGGGACCCTGGTCTTCTGGGGTGCCAACCCGAGGGCGCCGATCGGGGGGTGACTCCCGCCAAACCGCAAGGAGGCTGACCGAGAGATGGCCGACGAGAGAACAGAGGACACCTACGACCAGACGCGGGGCTACGACGAGCCGGAGGAGCAGGTCCGGGTCGAGCAGCCAGCCCAAGATGGGGCACCTTCGCCCGGCGGCACCGAGCCGTACGAGGAGACGGCACCGGAGCTCGGCGAGCTGAACCGCGACTACGCCATCCCCGGGGTCGATCCCTCGGAGACCAACCCGTATCGATGGCACACCGGCAAGAAGCGCGACCACGGGGGCGAGGACGCGATCGAGGTCATCGACCTGGTCAAGCAGTTCGGGCGCACGCGGATTCTCAACGGCTTGAACCTGGGGCTCCCCAACGACCAGATCTCGATGGTCCTGGGACCGTCGGGCACCGGCAAGAGCGTGCTGATCAAGCACATCGTCGGGTTGCTGTACCCAGACGCGGGAGACGTGCTCGTGCACGGCGAGTCGGTTCCGGGGCTGACCGACGACGAGCTGTTCGAGATGCGCAAGAAGTTCGGCCTGCTGTTCCAAGACGGCGCCCTGTTCGGCTCAATGAACGTGTTCGACAACACGGCGTTCCCGCTGCGCCAGCACACCGACAAGTCCGAGGAGGAGATCGGCGAGATCTGCAACCGGCGGCTGCGCGAGGTCGGGCTCGCCGAGGCGACCGAGAAGATGCCGAACGAGCTCTCCGGGGGGATGCGCAAGCGGGCGGGGTTCGCCCGCGCGCTGGTCCTCGACCCGGCGATCGTGATGTTCGACGAGCCCGATTCCGGTCTCGACCCGGTCCGCACCGCGCTGTTGTGCGAGTTGATCCGCGAGGTTCACGAGGAGAACGGCGGCTGCTACCTGGTGATCAGCCACGACCTCGGCACCGCCCGCAGGATCGCCGACTTCCTCGCCGTGCTGTGGAAGGGGCGAATCGTCGAGTCGGGCCCAGCTAACGAGCTGTTCAACTCGGAGAACGAGTTCGTGGCGCAGTTCCTCAACGCGGAGACCGTCGGCCCACTCGCCATGGACTGAATTACTCCGCCGCCTCCTCCGGAATTACTCCGCCGACACCCTCCGCTCCGCGTCCGGTGTCGGCGGGTTTGGGCGCGTTACCGGGCGGCAGGTCGTACTCGCTGCCACCGGGACTTCGTCCCTAGCTCCAACGGGGTGCCTCCTTCGGCGTCGTGGGCGGCAGGTCGTACTCGCCCCTACCCCTACCTCGCCCGCTAGCCGGAGCCGGTCCATACTCTTGCTCTAGTGAGGATGAGGAACCTGCTGGCACGGATCGCGGGGCGTGCGGTGGAGCGGCCGACGCCGGTGATCGTGATCGCCGTTCTGCTGACCTTGATCGGGGCGGTTGCGGCGCTGCGGCTCCAGCCCGATCGCAGCCCGGGCTCGCTGGTCGATCGCGGCTCAGCGACCTACGCGGCGACGCAGGGCTTCTATCACTCGTTCGGCGACGAGCCGGTCGAGATCCTCGTCAAGGGCGACCTGCGCCAGCTTCTGGCCACCGCCAGCCTGAGCCGCCTTCTGGCTCTGGAGAGCTGCCTATCGGGCAAGGTGCCGGGCGGACGGGTGATCAGCGGCCAGGCGGCGCCGCCGCCGTGCGCGGCGATCGCGCGGCTGAACCCCAGCGCGGTCGTGTTCGGCCCGGCGACCTTCCTCAACCAGCTCGCGATCCAGGCCAACAAGCTGCTGGGACAGGGGTCGCAGGCGACGCTCGCCCGGGCGCAGAGCGTCGCTGCGCGGGCGGCTGCTGAGGCGAAGAGGAGGGGCCTCTCGCCGAGCGCTCAGCGCCAGGCGGCGGCTGCCGCCGGCCAGCGGGTCTTGGCGCAGTTCGGAAACCAGGTCGTCAAGCTCGCGCTCCAGTACGGGCAGTTCGGGTTGCCGCGGCTCGACGACCCGAGCTTCGTCTCGTCGGTGATCTGCGACAGGGGACCTCCGGGGTGCAAGCCGAAGGCGCGGCTCGCCGCGATCGTCCCGAGCTCCCGGTCGGCGCTGATCTCGGTCCGCCTGCGTCCTGGTCTCAGCGACGGGGAGCGCCAGCAGGCGATCTCGCTGTTTCGAGATGCGGTCGCCGACCCGACCTTCAAGCTCAGCGGGGGGCCGGGAGCCGGGTCCGCGTCCCCAAGCTACGTGGTCAGCGGGGTCCCGGTCGTCTTCGCCGGGCTCGCCCAGGAGCTCTCCACCCAGGTCTTCGTCCTGCTCGCCGCGGCGCTCGCGGTGATGGTCATGACCCTCGCGCTGGTCTTCCGCTCGCCGTTGCGGCTGCTCCCACTGGGGATCGCGCTCGGCGCCTCCGGGCTCACCTTCGGATTCCTCTCTTTGGCCGGCGGCTCGCTGACCATGGCCTCGATCGCCGTCCTGCCGGTGCTGATCGGCCTCTCGGTCGACTACGCGATCCAGTTCCAGGCCCGCTTCCTCGAGGCGGCCCGGACGGGCTCGTCGGCGCCCCGCGCTGCCGTCGAGGCGGCCGCGAAGGGCGGCCCCGTGATCGCCACCGCCGGGCTCGCGACAGCGGCCGGCCTCCTCGTGCTCGTGCTCTCGCCGATCCCGATGGTCCGCGGCTTCGCCCTTCTGCTGGTGCTGGGGATCGCGATCGCCTTCGCGCTCGCGCTGACCGTTGGCCTGTCCACCCTGTCCCTGCTCCCCGGCATCCACCGGCGGCTCGGTACCGAGCCGCCGGATTCGGGCTCCAACGCCCTGGGGCATCAACCCGCACTGACCGGGACTTCGTCCCTGGCCCGGGCCCGGCTCGCTCTGGGTCGCGCCGTTCGGCCGGTCGCGGATCCGGCGCGACGGTGGGGTCGGGCGGCGGGCTCGCGAGCCCGGGCGGCCGCCCGGCGCACGCTCGCCTTCTCGATCGCCGCCCCGGGCAGGGTGCTGCTGGTCGCCGCGCTGCTGGCGATCGTCGGCTGGGTGGTCGGAACCCGGATCCCGTTGATCTCCGACATCCGCCAGCTCGTCCCCCGCAACCTGCCGGCGCTCGAGAACGTCGACCAGCTCGAGCAGGCGACCGGCGTCTCCGGGCTGACGTACGTCACCGTGACCGCGCCGGACCTCACCAACCCGAGGGTGATCTCGTGGATGCACGGCTTCGAGCAGCGGGTGCTCCGCCGTCACGGATTCAGCGGCGAGCATCCGTCCTGCCGCTCGGACCAAACCCAGATCTGCCCCGAGATCTCGCTCCCCGACTTCCTGTACGGCGAGCGGCAGGGTCCCCCGAGCGAGCGGCGGATCAAGACCGACCTGCGCCTGCTTCCGGACTACATATCGCAGGCGATCGTGACCCGCGACCCGGCGACCGGCAAGCCCGGAAACACCGGAGTCATCACCCTCGGGATCCGGGTGATGCCGTTCGATCAGCAAAAGCGGCTGATCGACGACATTCGCGCCCAGATCAACCCGCCGGGTTCGGGCAACGACCCACCCCCGGGCGTTACCGCGCAGGTCGTCGGATTGCCGGCTCTCGCCGCCGACGCCAACTCATCGCTCTCCGGCAGCCGCTATCTGGTGACGATCGTCGGACTGCTGGCCGTCGCCCTCGTCCTCGCGGCCGTCTACCGCTCGGCGAGCCGGGCGCTGATCCCGTTGATCCCGATCGCCCTTGCCACCGGGTGGTCCTCGCTGGTCCTCTGGCTGACGGGAGTCCCGCTGAACCCGATGTCGGCCACCCTCGGGGCGCTGGTGATCGCGATCGCCACCGAGTTCAGCGTCCTGCTATCGGCCCGCTACCACGAGGAGCGCAGCCGCGGGGGCCCGATTGGGGAGGCGCTTCGCAGGGCATACGCGCGCACCGGAACCGCGGTGCTCGCATCCGGGATCACCGCGATCGCCGGCTTCGCCGTCCTCGTGTTCACCGACATTCGCATGCTGCGTGACTTCGGGCTGGTCACCGTGCTCGACCTGGCTGTGGCGCTGGTCGGAGTGCTGATCGTGCTTCCGGCCGCCCTGGTCTGGTCCGAAGGCGGGGTCGATCGATTGGCCGCGCTGGTGGCGCGGCTGCGCCGCCGTGGACGGCCGGCTGCCGCCGATGCGCGGTGAGGACGCCAACCGCGCGGGGTCTCCGAACAGGCGCTACTCGGCGCTGGTGGGCCTTGCGTTCCTGGTCTTGGTGGTGATCGCGACCTTGAACACGATCCGCACCCAAAGCGGAGGGCTCCTCGGCATCACCAGCGGGGACCGGGGCACGCCACTGCCGGAGTTCGCCGTTCCGAATGCCGTCACCGGGCCGCTGGACAACGACGCGAACATCGCCCAGGACGACTGCTCGACCTCTCAGAACCCCTGCCCCGGTGACGCGACTCGCAACCCGGCGTGCGAGATCGGAGCTAAGGGTGCGATCCGCGTCTGCGACCTGTTCAACCGCCCGCTGGTGCTCTCGTTCTGGTTCACGAAGGGCGTCCCGGCCCCCGATTGCCTGCCGACCCAGGACGCCCTCAACCGCGTCGCGGGCCGTTACCGGGGTCGGCTGAACTTCCTCTCGATCGACGTCCGCGACGACCCGTCCACGGTCCGGGACATCGTCGCCCAACGGGGCTGGAGGATCCCGGTCGGCTACGACCGGGATGGCGCGGTCAGCGACCTGTACCGAGTCGGCGGGTGTCCGACGCTCGCATTCGCCTACCCGGGCGGAATCCTGGCGTTCGCGAGGGCTGGTGTCGACAACCTGTCGGAGAGCGAGATCGCGGGCGACGTCGGGCGCCTGCTCCGCCTTTCGAGGAAGCGGGCGGGCGAGGGCCGCTGATGAGCGACGAGGCTGTCGCAGAGACGGGCTGGATCAGCCCCGAGCTGCGGGACGAGTTCCCGGGGCTGGCCCTCCGCTACCTGTCGATCGAACGAGGGTCGGGACGCACCCCGCGCCCGGTCAAGGAGCGCCTCGCCAGGCTGTCGGACCGCTTCTCGGGCCCCCAGGCGATCAACCTGCGCCATCAGCCGATTCCCTGGGCCTACCGCG
Source organism: bacterium (assembly GCA_023251935.1). GTDB lineage: Bacteria > Actinomycetota > Thermoleophilia > Solirubrobacterales > 70-9 > AC-56. The sequence continues at coordinate 5,124 of JAHEXV010000089.1, forward strand.
TCTTCTAGCGCCACATCGGACTCG
>JAHEXV010000011.1 GCA_023251935.1 bacterium
GAGGGTACCTCTGCGCCGGCTATTCGCCGGTGAGCGCGATCGGCGCGCGATCCGCTTGTTGGGCGACAGCGTGCGAAATGGCCGCTGTCAAGCGCGACTGCGGGGCGTTTGCCCGTATTTGGCGGTGAGCCGGTGATCCGAGAGAGTGCCTAGTTTGCAGGGACTTCCCTAGTAGGAGCGGAGGGGGAGGGATTCGAACCCTCGATGGACCGAAACAGCCCATAACGGTTTTCGAGACCTTCGCGATGGTCTTGCTTACCGGGCACGACTAACGCCTGAGCGGCGGAAGGAGCCTCAGCCTCTCGCTTGTAGCCTCGGCCGGTTGAACCGCGCCGGTTCGTCTTGGCAATGCCAAAGAGACCGCGGAAACACGAGGTCGAGGAGGAGTCACCCCGGACGTTCGTGAGCGCCTTGCCCAGCCCTTCGTGCCGCTGAGCCGCGGCGGAGGGCGTTCACAGGCAGAGGTTCACGCCGCGACGCTCGACCGGGTTGGAATCGCGGTTGCCAGCCCGATCTCTGGCACGAACGACGAAGTAGAAGGTCCTGCTCGACGAGAGGGGCGGCGTGTTGAAAGACGTGGCGCCGGGACTGGTCGTGTATGTCGACCTCGAGAAGTCCTCGCCCCCGGCCCTGCGGGCTTGGTAGACGAGGTAGACGATCTTGCTGGAGGGCGTGACGTTGTCGGTGGCGGGTTTCCACCGCAGGTGGTAGCTCGCCGGACGGACGGCGCCTGGGCCCGGGATGCAGGTGATCGCCGACTTGAGGCCGGCGAAAGTCGGAGGGGTGTGATCCGTCCACTTCGCGGCGGCAAACGACCCCGCGATCAGGACGACCGCGGCGAGCAGAAGAAGCAGTGGAACGGCGACCCAGGCCGGTTGGAGTCGGCGAAATCTCAACGGGAACCTTGAAGACCTCATCTCACTCCGATCAAGGAACCTCAGTCTACTTCCCTTCTTTACGGGCCTCGGGCGCTGGCCTGGGCCTTACCGCTGATCCCCAAGGGGGAAGGAGATGGGAGACGGGGCACGCGTGACTCTATGCAGCCGTCAGTCCAGGAAACGGCCAGAAAGCGCCCGCGACGACGCGCGTTCCGAAGGCGCAATCGCGTTTGCGAACCTCACAAGCCGGCGCTCGCGCGGACGAGTCACAACGCAGTGGCCAGGTCGGGCGCGAGGCGCCTGGCAACGCCACCACGCAGGCGCCCGATTCGAGTTTGCGCACCCCACAGGGTGTCTCCACGCCGCCCGGGAGCATCCTCCGCCCCGGGGGCTTCGGGAGGGTGAAGGCGGGGCGAAAGCCGTATCCACGACTCTACGCTTCTGCCGGTTCACTCGACTGGCGGCCTCCTCTACCCCCTCGGATAGGCTTGCCACGACTCGGCCAACCTGGGAGGAGCCATGGGCCGCATCCGCCGCCACCTGACCTTCGCGAACGTCGTCTCCGTGATCGCGCTGTTCGTCGCGCTCGGGGGCACCGCCCTGGCCAGCGTGATCATCACCAAGAACGGCCAGGTCGCCAGGGACACGATCTCTGGCCATGATCCTCCCTCCGGCGATCACCCGAACATCATTAGAAACTCCCTCACGGGCAAGGACATCAAGGAATCAACCCTTGGCCCCGTTCCTGCGCTGAAGGCCCCAGAGCCCTTTCATAGGGTGGGTAGCCCGGGCCAGCCCCCGTTCCTGAACGGCTGGACGAACTACGACCCGTCGCTCGCTCCAGCCGCCTTCTACAAGGATCGGGAGGGGGTAGTGCATCTCAAGGGGGCCGTCACCGGAGGCAGCAGCGAGTTCGTCTTCACACTGCCGCCCGGCTATCGCCCTGCGGTGTCCCAGGAGTTCGCCGCCCTGACGGTGAACAGCGGCCCCACCAGGGCCATAAACCAGCTCGAGGTACAGGCGGGCGGAGACGTGGTGTTCTACGAGCCTGTCGGCCTTTGGGCGTCGTTAAGCGGTATCACCTTCCGCGCTGGTCAGTAGCCCAGGCGCCGCTGCGTGACCTCGGCGACGAACTGACCTTTTGGAGCTTCCCGTTCGCGCGATGCTGCGGGGCAACCTGACCTGATCGGCTCCGACTAGGCCGCGCCCCGCTCACCCGCGGCAATAGGCATAGGCGGTGGCTGTTCCGGAACTTGAATCGAAGATGCTGAGCGCGGTGGTGCGCCATGCATGGCCGCTGTAGACTCGCCTTGAGGTCACCGCCACCGTGGCGCTCGGCTGAGGGTCGAGCGTGACGTGGCCGTCGAACCCACCGGAGAACGCACGGCCACCATGGGGGCAGCGTACGTCGAAGGTCTTGACATTATTGGTCGGCGGGCTCACGGTCTTCGACTCGGTGCTCAGGTTGAAAGGAGCCTTCTCGCAGTAGGCGTAGGCGGTCAGGGTTCCGGCAGTCCCGGTGCCGTTGTCGGGAGGGATATTGATCGCGACGGCCTTCCAGCGGCGCTCGCCTTGTCGCTTCGAGGTCAGTGTCAGGACCCCGGGTCCATGCTGCCGGGAAACCCGGCTGGCGTCGAAACTCCCGCCAACCGCCTTAGCGCCCAGGGGGCACTCCGCGACCGCGGTGCCCACGGCCATGGGCTCGATCTGGGTGTTCGCCGAGCGGATCCGAAAGCCGTGGTCATGAAGGGCGCAGTAGGCATAGGAGACGAGATCCCCCGCCGCGTCGCCGAAGTTGAAGCCCCGGGTCTTGATCTCGCCCTTGCCCGCATGCTTGAAGCCCAACCGTCCGATGGTCGCGCCCCCGTTGGGGTTGAATCCAGGCGCGGCGAAGCCGCCCGAAACCGCGGTCCTTCCCTTCGTGCATTGGGCGAGAGCGCTGCCGAAGGTCTTCGAGGGGACCGTCGCCGGTTGCTTGGCGACCTTGAGCGCCATCGCGGCCGAGGCCCCCAGAAGGCTGATTGAGACTGCCAACGCCGCGATCCAGCGGCCTCGACTGATCAGACGGCGATGCTCAAGGCTCGTGCGCACGGTGTGGGGTGCGCAAACTCGGTCGGCCCTCGAACCGGGCGATTTTGCGGCGCGATCGAATTTGCGCACCCCACAGACGTAGCAGTCGGCACCAAAGTGGACCACGAGCGGCTAGTGGTGGCGGATCCTTCGCTCGTAGGCGCCGATGTCGAAGCGGGGGCCCGGGCTAGGTCAGGCCGGGGTGGCGTCCCTCTAGCACCGCCCCAGGCTCGCTCGCGTGGTTATCCCTTGCTGCGACGGGGGTCGTTGCCGTACGAGTTCTTCTCGCCGATGGTGCCGTCCTTCTTGTGAATGACGTGTTCGGCCTTGCGCTCGATGGCCTGCTTGCGACCCGCCCGCCGGGCAGTTTCCTTTTTCTGGTGATTGCTGAGCGTGCGAGTGCCTGCCTTGTTCGCCCAGCCCTTGTCGGTCGGGACCGTATGAACTTCCTTGCGTGCCATGGATGTCACCTCCTTCCGGTCGTCGTGGACGCCCCATCGTTATACCGACGCGACCGGCAGGAGTGCCGCCCCGTTTCGAAAGGTCTGGCACTGCCGTCCCTGCTCGTAGCGCTCGCCTAGCTCCGTTTGCTGCCGCGGTTCGTCCCAAGCGAATGCGGAGCACGGCCGGCGCAGGAACCGCTGGCGGAACGCGCGATTCCCCGGAACGACGGGTCGGCCGCTGCCGGCGCCGGCTTGGCATCATCGGCCGCATGGTCATGACCCCACGGCGGCGGTGAGCGCCGCCGACTCCTCAGCGGAGGCCGTGCGATGGCTGCGGCGCAGCTACCGCGCTGGCGCGCTCGTCGATGCGCTCGCGGCGATCGGAATGGCGGTTCCCGAGCTCTACGGGCCCACCCTTCGCTTTGACCGGGCACCGGGAGGTATCGAGGCGCCCGAGGCGACGCGACGCTGAAGCCGGGGAGCCAGGATGGCTCGATCCAAAAGGTCAAGCTGAGGATCCTGCGCTAGGGCTTGCGCCCCCAGTTTCTCGGCGATCAGTTGGTCGCCGAGGTCACGCAGCGGTAGTGAAGTGCGCTATCGGCGCTGCCTTGGCCGAAGAACGCCCACGACAGCATCGCGGCCAATCGTCGGGCGACAGCGTGCATCCCGGCGCGGGCGGGTTGAGCTCGGCCGAACAGCTCGCCACGTGTGCAAACGACATGATCCCGATCTCGATGCGCCGACAAGCGCGGCGTGCGATCGGCGTGCGATCCGCTGGTTGGGCGACAGCGTCGGAAATCGGCGCTTGTCGGTCCGATTGCGGGCGCGGGGCGCCCCCGCTAAAAGGTAAACGGCGATCGAGGGAGTGCTCAGTTTGCAGGGACTCCCTACTCGGAGCGGAGGGGGAGGGATTCGAACCCTCGTCACGCCCTTAAGACGTGAAACGGTTTTCGAGATCTTGCAAATGGTCTGGGTGACCGATGGACGCGGCGATCGGCAGCTAGCCCGCCGGTGCGACACTCGGGCCTGGAAACCTCAACGCGTCAACCAACAGGTACGGGAGGCCGGTTACATGAACGATCTCGCAGCCACCTTCGACGCCCACATGCGAGCGGAGTTTCAGGACCTCGATCTTGAGGCGACCATGGCCACCATGGCCGATGACCCCTACGTTCATCACGTTCCCACGATCACTGGCGGCAACGGGTCGGTGGGCGTACGGGAGTTCTACGACAGCCACTTCATCGGGCAATGGCCCGACGACACGGAGGCACGACCGATCTCAAGGACCATCGGGGAGAACCAAGTGGTCGACGAACTGATGATGACGTTCACCCACGATCGCCAGCTCGACATCATGCTCCCGGGGATTCCACCCACGGGGCGCCGGATCTCGGTGCCCGTCGTTGTCGTGGTCGGGTTCGAGGACGGCAAGGTCAGCCACGAGCACATCTACTGGGACCAGGCCACGGTCCTGGTTCAGGCCGGACTGATCGACCCGGGCGATCTGCCAGTAGTCGGATCCGAGCAGGCAAACGCCCTGCTCGATCAAAGGCGCCCTAAGAACGAGCTGCTCGCTGGATGAGCTGGGCGCGATTTCGCATGCTCGCCAACGAGCACTCGCCATACCAAGAGCGGCTCACGTGCGGGGTATGGTCCTGGTCCGGCGGTGATCCACGCGATTGGCGTGCGATCGGCTGGTTGGGCGACAGGCGTCGGAAACAGGCGTTTGTCGGCCGGGATTGCGGTCGGAATGGCGCTTCTCGAAGTGGAGCCACGATCGAGGAAATGCCCCGTTTACAGGGACTTCCCTACTCGAAGCGGAGGGGGAGGGATTCGAACCCTCGTCACGCCCTTAAGACGTGAAAGCTCGCACTCAGGCCGACCACCAGACCGAACAGGGTGCAGTTGTTGAGCAGCCGTCCGTACCAAGCGTCCAGGTCGAAGGGCAGGTGATCGCGGGTCAGTTCCTCGAATGCTTCCTGGGTATCGGGGTTGAGCCCTACGCCCAGCTTCATCAGCCGGCCTGCCTCCTCGCGCTCCTCGTCGGTGTCGTCGGCGTGGGTCAAGGCGAAGTCGGCCATCCGCGTAATCGCCTGCTCGATGTGTTCAGGCCTCATCGGTTCCTTCCGGTATCTCGGCTGGTATCTCGATCTCCTCCGCCTCGCCAGCGATGACCAGCGGTTCCCCGGGCGGCACGTTGAAGAGTTCCCGCAGGCGGCGCTCAATCTCCTTGATGGAGCGGTGCTCGACAACCGTTGTTGCTTCGCCTCGCAAGTCTCGGGCCTTGTCGGTGTGGACGGCTGATGCCACTGTGGCGTTGCGAATCCCGCTTGAGAGGTCTCGCACGGGCAGCTCGGTGTACTCGATCATCAAGCGACCGGCCATCTCCCGCGAAAGGTCCATCAGGTCTTCGGCAAGTGCCGTGTGCTCCTCAGCCAGCCTGGCCTTGAGTTCGGGCAAGACCCTGGTTTGCACCCCGGCGTACTGGTCTGGGTACAGGTCCGGCCACTGCTTGAGGGTTGAACGCGGAATGGGCAGGCCGCGGTCTGCGAGGAGCTTGGCCGCCCGGCGACTGTTGCCACTACACAGGGCCAGCGCGACAAGACCCCGCTCCTGCTCGGCATTGGCGTACCTGCTCCCTGGCTGCCGCTCAGGCAACACGCCTGGCGCCACAGAATCCGTTCCTTGCCGTTCCTTAGGGCTGGTAGGTGCCCGACCCTTGCGACGCTCCTTCCAGGCCGCGAGGCGGCATTTGTCGCCGCAATGGCGCGCGCCCTGCTTGAGTTGGTCTACGTCACATCCGCAGCGTTCGCAGGTCCTCATGCTTTCACCCGCTCGATCTTGCTGGCCCGGCTCTCCCACTTGGCCCACGTGGGGCTCTTGCCGGCGCGGGCTGCCTGGTTGAGATAGGCGGTGCGTCGCTGGGGAGCTGGGTCAAGAAGCGTCGAGCTCCTCGCGGACGACCAAGACAACGCTGCCAGGCCCGTTCGGCCGCAGGAAGCGCAGGCCCTCGGCCTCCCATCGCCTCAGCGTGGAGGGATTGACCCCCGCGTATTGGGCGGCCTCCTTGATTCTCATGGGCCGCTTGTCGAGTGCCTCTGCGCTCATAGAGCCATTGTCGGGTGCGTGTGCAACGTCGCCCGCCGGTTCGTGGGGGTGTTCGCACTTTGTTCACACCCTCGCCGATCTTGGCTCCGATCAAGCTCCCCCGAGAACGAGAAAACCCGCCGTTTCCAGCGGGTTCCTCGATGCCGGAGGCAGGACTCGAACCTGCGACACGCGGATTATGATTCCGCTGCTCTAACCAGCTGAGCTACTCCGGCGGGGGCGCTCAATCGTAGCGGCGCGGATTGGGCTTTCGGCGCCGCCGGACGCGGGCCAGTGGACCAGCGAGCGTCAGTGCGTCAGCACGTACGGTCCGCAGGGCGTCGTCCCGTCGACGTCCTTGACGGTGCTGCCGTCCTCGTCCTTGTAGGCGATCCGCAGGCTTCCCTTCCGCACCGTCACTTCGCCGTAGCTGTTCTGGCCGCCCTGGGCGCAGGCCATACCGACGCCGGCCGGAGGGGCCGGCTTGAAGAAGGCCTGCGAGAGCAGCTTGCCGTTGCCGCTGTTCCCTGTCGTGTCGTCGATCTCCTCCCAGAACGGCTTCGTCGCCACTGGCCCGATGATGAAGTCCTGCAAGGGGGTGTCCTGCGGTGTGGCCGGGGCATTGGAGGGCGCTGCATCGCCCGCCAGGGTGCGGTCGCGGACCACGTTGGCGAACGCCGAGTGCGTGTCGGTGGTCAGGAAGACGAGGTGGTCGACGTCGCGGTTCTGAAGCGCGTTCAGCAGCTGGAGGCGCTCGTATGCATAACCCTCCCAGCGGTCGAAGGGCAGCCCGTAGAACTGCTGGATTGGGTCCTCGTTCATGACCACCTTCCACCTCGCCTTCGAGTCCTCGACGGCGTTCAGGAAGCGGTGGAGCTGCGGCTTGCCGAGGAAGGTGCGGTGGGGGCTGTTGATCTTGTTCTTGCAGGCCTGTGAGACGGGCTGGGCGAGCGAGGGGATCAGGACGGCGAACAGGTTGCGGGTGCTCTGCGGCGCGGTCGGAGCGAGGTCGGGCTGACCGGTCACGGGGTTGTCGCAGACGCCCTTGTACGAGGCCTTCGCGTCGCGGAAGGAGCGCTCGTCGAGGAAGAAGAGCTCCAGGTTCCTGCCCCAGCGGAAGGTGCGGTAGATGCCGCGCTTGCGGGTGAAGGTGACGGGCTCGTAGTCGCGGAACGCCCGCACCCCGCGGTCATAGACCTTGCGCCCGTTCTCGGGGATCGAGAAGTCGTTGATGAACTCGTGGTCGTCCCAGTGGTTGTAGAGGCCAGTCGCGGCGCGGATCTTGCGCATGTTCTGAACCGCGAGCTTCTTGCGGTACATGCGCCACTTCTGCTTCACGGTGCGGGCGACCTTGGCGCCCGGGACCTCCGGGTCGGAATAGATCGTGTCCCCGAAGTCGATGTTGAAGTCGTTGCCCTCGGCGGCCATCGACTTGAAGGCCCTGAAGCGGCCCCAGTAGGGCTTCTGCTGGCCGGGGGCGGAGACGCCCGTCTCATCGCCCGACCAGGCGAAGCGGATCGTCCGATCGCTCGAGGGACGGGGGGCGGTCTTGAACTCCCCGCCCCGACTGCATCGGGCCCGGTGGCCCCGAGGGAGGCAGAAGCGATAGCGATAGTTGCGGCCGGGGTCGAGCCCGGTGATCTCGACCCGGAGCGTGTTGTCGTTTCGCTTGCGGGCCCGGTGCCAGTGCCGCTGGACGACGCGGAAGGCGACGCCCCTGGCGACGTCCACCCGGACGCGACCGGGGTGCGCGACGCGCGTCCAGAGGATCGCCGAGTGGGCCGTGACCTCGCCGGCAGTCACCCCGTCCGGAAACGCCTTGGACGCCACAGCCGAGCCCGGCAACGCCAGCGCCGCGCCCGCCGCCGCGACCGCGATCCCCGCCAGTTGCCGCGCTCCCCTTCCCACGGAAACGGAGCCTATGCCCAGGGCCGCCCCCGGTCAATACCCGGCGTCCACGGTGTCGCCACACGCAGCCTCTAGGCTGCGGCCGATGAGCGATCTCGACCGGGCGGTGACGGCGGTGATCCGCGACTGCCTCGCGGTGCGCGAGGGAGAGGTCGTGCTGGTGATCGCCAATCCGGCGACGCAGGGAATCGGGCAGCGGCTGCGCGACGAGGCCCAGGAGGCCGGCGCCGAGGCGATCCTGGCGCTGATCGCCGAACGGGGATCCCACGCCGAGGAGCCCCCGGCGGCGATCGCCGCGGCGATGCTCGCCAGCCAGGTGATCCTGGCGCCGACCGTCCAATCCCTCTCCCACACGGCCGCCCGCAAGGCCGCGACCGACGCTGGCGCGCGGGCGGCGACCCTGCCCGGCGTCACCGAGGAGATGCTGGCCCGGGTGATGAGCGCCGACATGGAGGAGCTTCGGCGACGCGGCCACGCGCTGGCCGACATCCTGACTCGCGGCAGCGAGGCCCGGATCAGCTGCCCCCGGGGATCCGACCTGCGACTGAGCATTGAGGGCCGGACGGGGATCCCGGACGCCGGCGAGCTTGGCGAGCCGGGCGCCTTCGGCAACCTCCCCTGCGGCGAGGGCTTCATCTCCCCGCGCGACGACGTCGGCGACGGGCGCCTGGTGGCGGACGGGACGATCGCCTCGATCGGGATCCCGAGCGAGCCCGTCGAGCTCGAGGTGGTGGGAGGCTCGCTGGTCTCGGCGAGCGGCGAGGAGGGTCGGCGCTTCATGGAGCTGCTGACCGTGCACGGGCCCGAGGCGACCCACGTCGCCGAGCTCGGGATCGGCACCAACGAGAAGGCGATCCTGAGCGGCGAGGTGCTCGAGGACGAGAAGCTCCTCGGCACCGTCCACGTCGCCTTCGGCGCCTCGGCGGCGATCGGCGGCGCGATCCAGGTCCCGGTCCACCTCGACTGCGTGGTGATGAAGCCCGACCTGGCGATCGACGGCGAGCCCGTGGTCCGAGCCGGCAGCCTCCTGGTCTGATCGGCGCGGCGTGCTGCTCGCGGTGCCGAACTTCTCCGAGGGCCGGGACGCCGGCCGGATCGGCCGGATCTCGGCGGCCTTCGCGACCGGGGCAGCGCTCCTCGACGCCCATTTCGACGCCGTCCACAACCGCACGGTGCTCACGCTGAGCGGCTCGGAGAGGGCGCTTGCCACAGCCCTCGCGGGCGGGGCGAGAGCCTGCGTCGGGGAGATCGACATGAGGCGCCACCGCGGCGCCCACCCCTGCGTCGGGGCGCTCGACGTCTGCCCGGTCGTCTGGCTGCGGGCGGACGACCGCGCACCCGCCCGCGAGGAGGCGCTGGAGGCGGCGCGGCGGATCGGCTCCGAGCAGGGGGTGCCGGTGTTCCTCTACGGGGAGCTTGCGCGGCAGCGGAGCCATCAGGAGCGGGCCTTCTTTCGCTCCGGTGGCCCGATCGAGCTGCGACGCCGGCTCGAGGCCCGAGAGCTTCGCCCCGACTTCGGCCCCGCCGAGCTCCATCCCAGCGCCGGCGCGACCCTGGTCACCGCCCGCCCGCCGCTGGCGGCGTTCAACCTCGAGCTCGAGGGCGCCGCGATCGAGGACGCCCGGGGGATCGCGGCGAGCCTTCGCGAGTCGGGCGGCGGGCTGGCCGGGGTGCGGGCGATCGGGATCGCCCTCGACGGCGAGCGCACCCAGGTGTCGACCAACGTCCACGACCCGATCGCAGTGCCGCTCGCCGAGGTCGCCGAGCGGGTCCGCGAGCTCGCCGCGCCGCGCGGCGCCCGCGTGGTCGGCGCCGAGGTCGTGGGCCTGGTCCCCGAGGCGGCGCTGGATGGCTGGCCCGAGGACGTCCCCCTCGCGTTCGACCCGGCCGCCCAGACGATCGAGCGACGGGTCCAGCCGTAGGGGCTGGCGCCCCCTACCTCAGTCGCCGCCGCCGCTCGCCTGGCGCTCGTGGACCTTGCCCTCGAGCTGCTGCATCACCGTCGGGTCGCGGAGCGTGGTCACGTCGCCGAGCTCGCGCCCCTCGGCGATGTCGCGCAGCAGGCGGCGCATGATCTTCCCCGAGCGGGTCTTCGGCAGGTCGCCCGCCCAGATGATCCGCTGCGGCCGGGCGATCTTCGAGATTCGCTTCGCGACGTGCTCGCGGATCTCGGCCGTCAGCTCGTCGGAGCCCTCGAGGTCGCCCTCCAGGGTGACGAAGGCACAGATCGCCTGTCCGGTGGTCTCGTCGTGCTGGCCGATCACCGCCGTCTCGGCGACCTTGGGATGCGAAACGCAGGCCGACTCGATCTCGGCGGTCGACAGCCGGTGCCCGGAGACGTTGATCACGTCGTCGACCCGGCCGAGGATCCAGAGGTACCCGTCCGCGTCCTTGCGGGCGGCATCGCCGACCAGGTAGGTCGTCTTGCCGAAGCGCTCGTAGTAGGTCTCGACGAAGCGATCGTCGTCCTTGTAGAGCGTCCTCAGCATCCCGGGCCAGGGCCGCCGAAGGACCAGCAGGCCCTGCTCGTCGTCGGCGACCTCGTTGCCCTCCTCGTCGACCACCGCGGCGGCGATCCCCGGCAGGGGCGTGCCCGCCGAGCCCGGCTTCGCCTCCTGTGCCCCCGGCAGCGTCGTGATCAGGATGTGGCCGGTCTCGGTCTGCCACCAGGTGTCGACGATCGGGCAGCGCTCGCCCCCGACCACCTTGTGGTACCAGAGCCACGCCTTCGGGTTGATCGGCTCGCCGACGGTGCCGAGCAGCCGAAGCGACGACAGGTCGTGGGCGGCCGGATACTCGGCCCCCCACTTCATGCAGGCCCGGATCGCGGTCGGCGCCGTGTAGAGGATCGTCACCCGGTAGCGCTCGACGATCTCCCACCAGATGTCCTTGTCCGGGTAGTCGGGGGCCCCCTCGTAGATGACGCTCGTGGCGCCGTTGGCGAGCGGGGCGTAGACGATGTAGCTGTGCCCGGTCACCCAGCCGACGTCGGCCGCGCACCAGTAGACGTCGGAGTCGGGCCTGAGGTCGAAGACGTAGCGATGGGTGAACGCGACCCCGACCAGGTACCCCGCGGTCGTGTGAAGGACGCCCTTCGGCTTCGCGGTGGAGCCCGAGGTGTAGAGCACGAACAGTGGATGCTCGGAGTCGAGCTCCTCGGGCTCGCAGTCCTCGTCGGCGGCCTCGATCGCCGCGGCGAACCAGACGTCGCGGCCGTCTCGCATCTCGCACCCGACGCCGGTGTGCTCGACCACGAACACGGTCTCGATCGAGGAGAGGTCGGCGAGCTTCTCGTCGACAGCGTCCTTGATCGGCGCCGTCTTGCCCTTGCGACGCGCCCCGTCGATGGTCACCAGCGCCTTCGCGTCGGAGAACTCCATCCGCTCGCGGACCGCGTCGGGCGAGAACCCGCCGAAGACGACCGTGTGCGGGGCGCCGATCCGCGCGCAGGCGAGCATCGCCACCGGCAGCTCGGGGACCATCGGCAGATAGATGCCGACCACGTCCCCCTTGCCGATCCCCCGGGCCCTGAGCGCGTTGGCGAAGCGCTTGACGTCGCGGTGAAGCTCGGCGTAGGTGATGTCGCGCTCCTCGCCCTCCTCGCCGCGCCAATGAAAGGCGACCTTGTCGCCCCGGCCGGCCTCGACGTGGCGGTCGAGGCAGTTGTACGAGGCGTTCAGCCTGCCGCCCTCGAACCACTTGTAGAAGGGGGCGTTCGACTCGTCGAGGGTCCGCTCGGGCTCGTCGTTCCAGTCGAGGAGCTCCGCGGCCTGGCGGGCCCAGAAGCCCTCGAGATCGCGCTCGGCGTCGGCGTGCAGCGACAGGTCGCCGATCAGCGCCCGCTCGCGAAAGCCCTCGGGCGGCGGGAACTTCTCCACCTCCATCAGCTGCGCCAGCTCGCGCTCGAGCCGCTCGTTGTCTGCGACGTGGGTGGCCATCGGGTCTCTCCTCGCTTTCAGCTGCCGTCGAGCTCGCTAATTCATAGCGTCCCGGCGAGGGCGGCGTTCGATCGTCCGGGTCGCCGGCGGACGTTCGGCGTTAGATTGGCAGCGTGGCGCGAACCACCAAACGGCGACGCCGAAAGCACCGCGGTACCCAGGGCGGCAGCGTCGAGAGCCGCGGGCGCACGAGCCGCCCCCGCAGCCGGCAGGAGGCCCGCTCCCGGGCCCGCAAGCAGCTCGGGCAGAAGCGGGAGGGGCCGCCGACCTGGCGCTCGGCCGTCAACCGCGGGCTGCTGGGCGCCGGAATCTTCCTGGTCCTGCTGATCGTTCTCTTTCATCAGGCCGTGGCCTCATCGGTCGCGCTCGGCGCGCTGATGCTGGCGATCTACATCCCGCTCGGCTACTACATGGAGCGCTTCTTCTACAACCGCCGCCAGGCGGCGAAGCGGCGCGAGCGGGCCGCCAAGGACGAGTAGGCTCACCGACGTGGACGTTCGCTCCTTCACCGTCGGCCCGGTGGCCGAGAACTGCTACATCGCGCGCCTCGACGGCGCCGAGCGGGGGCTGATCGTCGATCCGGGGGATGAGCCGGAGCGGATCATCGAGGCGGTCGAGACGCTTGGGATCTCGGTCGAGGCAATCCTGCTCACCCACTGTCACTTCGACCACGTTGGCGCGGTGGCGCCGGTGGCGAGGGCGACCGGGGCGCCGGTGCACTGCCCGGAGATCGAGGTGCCGGTCCTCGCCGACATCATGTCCTACGTCCCCTGGCCGGGCTTCGGGCCGTTCGAGAGCTACGACGCCGACCACACGGTCGGCGGGGGCGAGCACCTGTCGCTGGCGGGCCTGGAGATCGACGTCCTGTTCACGCCGGGCCACAGCCCGGGCCACGTCACCTACGCGATCCCCGATCGGGGGGCGCTGTTCTCCGGCGACGTCCTGTTCAAGGGCTCGGTCGGCCGCACCGACCTGCCCGGTGGCGACTGGGGCACCCTGCTGGAGAGCATCCGGGAGCTGGTCGATGGCTATCCGGAGGAGACGGTCGTCTATCCGGGCCATATGGGGGTGACGACGCTCGGCGCCGAGCGGGCGTCGAATCCGTTCCTCGCCGAGCTGGCGCGCTAGTCGGGCCTCCGCTGAGCGCCCTCGCCACCAACTAAGCTCGCGCCCCGATGGCCGAACGCTTCCAGGCTCCCAGGGGGACGTTCGACGTGCTCCCCGCCGACGCCGCGCTGCGGGAGCGCGTCGAGGCCGCGTCGCGCGAGCTGCTCGGGCGCGCCGGCTACCTGCGAATCGAGACCCCGGCGTTCGAGGATACCGAGCTGTTCGCGCGGGGGGTGGGCGAGTCGACCGACATCGTCCGCAAGGAGATGTTCACCTTTGAGGACCAGGGCGGGCGAAGCATCACGCTGCGCCCCGAGGGCACGGCGTCGATCGCCCGGGCCTACCTCGAGCACGGGATGCAGAAGCTCCCCCAGCCGGTGAAGCTCTGGTGGCACGGGCCGGTGTTCCGGCACGAGCGCCCGCAGGCGGGGCGGTTTCGCCAGTTCACGCAGCTCGACGCCGAGGCGATCGGCTCCGACTCGCCGCTCGTCGACGCCGAGCTGATCATCCTCCTCGACGAGCTCCTTCGCGGGCTCGAGGTGCCGGCCCTCGAGCTGCGGCTGGGGAGCCTCGGCTCGCCGCAGGCGCGGGCGGAGTACCGACGGGAGCTGATCTCCTACCTGCGCGACCAAGCGGCGGAGCTGGCCGAGGACGTCCGGGAGCGGATCGACGAGAACCCGCTGCGGGCCTTCGACTCCAAGCACGAGGGGACCCGCGCCGTGATGGCCGAGGCGCCGACGATGCTGGACCGGCTCGACGCCGAGGACTCCGAGCACTTCGCTACCGTGCGGCGGCTGCTCGAGCAGGCCGGGATCAAGTACCGGCTCGACGGGACCCTGGTCCGGGGGCTCGACTACTACACCCGCACCGTGTTCGAGTTCCACTGCGGGGGCCTCGGGGCCCAGTCGCAGGTGGCGGGCGGCGGGCGCTACGACGGGCTGGTCGAGCTGCTCGGCGGCCCGGCGACCCCGGGGTGCGGCTGGGCAGCTGGGATCGAGCGGATCCTGCTGGCCCTCGAGGGCGAGGAGCCACCGCCCCGACCCGACGTCTTCGTCGCCGCCGCCGAGGGCGAGCGCGAGCGCGCCCTCGCGCTCGCCACCGAGCTTCGCCACGCGGGGCTGCGGGCGGAGCTCGACCTCGCCGGCCGCGGCATGAAGGGGCAGATGAGGCACGCCGACCGCCTCGGGGTCGCCAACGCGGTGATCCTCGACGAGGGCGGGGCGATGCAGCTTCGCGACATGCGCTCCGGCGAGCAGCGCGAGATCGACGTCGCGAACGTGGTCGAGGAGCTCGCCGCGAGGTGACCGCGACCGGCTTTCCGGCGCTGCGGCCGAATGGCTATCGCGACGCCTGGTGCGGCCAGGTGCTCGACGACCGGGTCGGCTCGCCCGTGCGCGTCGCGGGATGGGTGCACCGTCGCCGCGACCATGGCGGCCTGGTGTTCGTCGACCTTCGCGACCGCACCGGCCTCGTCCAGCTGGTCTTCGACCCGGAGACCGCCAAGGCGGTGTTCCAGCTCGGGCACGAGCTGCGCGCGGAGGACGTGGTCAGCGCCGCCGGCGAGGTCGTTCGGCGCTCGCCGGAGACCGTCAACCCCGAGCTGCCAACCGGGGAGTTCGAGGTTCGCGTCGCCGAGGCGACCCTGCTCGCTGACGCCGACACGCCCCCGTTCGAGATCGAGTCGTTCTCGGGCGAGGTGGGTGAGGAGGCACGGCTGCGCCATCGCTACCTCGACCTGCGCCGCGAGCGGATGCGCCGGGCGCTGGAGCTTCGCCACGGCGTCGTCCGGGCGATGCGGCAGTTCTTCGACCAGGAGGGATTCGTCGAGGTCGAGACGCCGATGCTGTCGCGCTCGACCCCGGAGGGCGCCCGCGACTTCCTGGTTCCATGGCGCCGCGAGCCCGGCTCGTTCTTCGCCCTGCCGCAGTCGCCGCAGCTGTTCAAGCAGCTGCTGATGATCGCCGGGTTCGAGCGCTACTACCAGGTCGTCCGCTGCTTTCGCGATGAGGACCAGCGGGCCGACCGCCAGCTCGACTTCACCCAGCTCGACCTCGAGATGTCGTTCGTCGAGGTCGAGGACGTGATCGACGTCAACGAGCGGATGCTCGCCCACGTCTTCGAGCAGGTCGGCGGGCCGCGAATCGAGCTGCCGATCCCGCGCCTTCCCTACGCGGAGGCGCTCGAGCGCTACGGCACCGATCGCCCGGACCTCCGCTTCGACCTCGAGCTCGCCGATGTCACCGACGAGCTGCGCGAGACCGAATTCAAGGTCTTCCGCGCGACCGTCGACGGCGGCGGAATCGTCAAGGCCTTGAACGCCGGGCCGCGCGACATCCCGCGCTCGGCGCTCGACGGTCTGATCGCCCGCGCCCAGGAGCTCGGGGCCAAGGGCCTCGTCTGGGCCTTCCGCGAGGGCGACGGCTGGCGCTCGCCGACCGCGAAGTTCCTCTCCGCCGCGGAGCTGAGCGCCCTCAACCGTCGCCTCGACGCCGTCGACGGCGACCTCCTGCTGCTGGTCGCCGATCGCCCGCCGATCGCCAACGCGGTGCTGGCGCAGCTGCGGGTCGAGCTCGCGGAGCGCTTCGAGCTGATCGGCGACGCGGAGCGGTTCGTCTGGATCGTCGACTGGCCGATGTTCGACTGGAACGACGAGGAGTCGCGCTGGGACCCGCTCCACCATCCGTTCACCGCCCCGCAGCGCGAGCTCGATCCCGAGCAGCCGGGCGAGGCGGTGGCCGCCGCTTACGACATGGTCTGGAACGGGCAGGAGATGGGTGGCGGCTCGATCCGGATCGCCGACCGCGAGCTCCAGCAGCGGGTGTTCGAGACGATCGGGATCGGCGCCGAGGAGGCCGAGGAGCGATTCGGCTTCCTGCTCGAGGCGCTTCGCTACGGAGCGCCCCCCCACGGCGGCATCGCCTATGGTCTCGACCGCATCGTCCAGCGCCTCGTCGGAGCCGACTCGATCCGTGACGTGATCGCCTTCCCGAAGACCGCCTCGGGAGCCGACCCGCTGACCGGGGCACCGGCGCCGGTGGACGAAGCCCAGCTTCGCGAGCTCGGGATCCAGCTTCGGCGCCGCGGTTGATCGACGCCCCTCCCGGGGAGGTAGGGTCGGCTCGCCGCGGTGATCGCGATCAGTTGGGAGGTGGATCGTTGAACGAACTGCAGAGGCTGTTCGCGCCGGACGAGGCCAAGGACGCGCTGCGCAAGCTGGCCGGGCTGCTGCTCGGGCTTGGCCTGTTCATGACCTTCATCCGCAAGGGCACCAGCGGGTTGGGCTCGGCCTGGGGCGACTGGGGGTTGCTGGCGAGCTTGGCGATCACCTTCGCCTTCCTCTATGGCGTCGGCATGCTCGGGGCCCTGAGCACCGGTCGGCTGCGCTCGTGGGAGGCCGTCTACCTGGTGTTCGGGGTGCTGGTGGCGCCGTGGCTGCTGCTCCAGTTCATCGAGGCGATCGGCGGTTCGCCGGGGGCGTCCTTGAACATCGTCTGGGTCTTCGCGGTGACGGCGGGGCTGGCGGCGGCCGCCGCGCTGATCGCCGGCCTGCGCTACGGGCTCCTGCTGGCGTCGCTCGCCGTGATCGTCTCCTGGTCGGCGCTCTGGGACAAGATCCTCTCCGACGGGATCGGGCAGCACTTCGGGATCTATCGCGGGCTGTTGGTCATCCTCGCGGCGCTGCTCCTCGGCGCGGCGTTCGCCGTCTGGCGGCTGGACGAGCGGGAGGGAGGGGGGAGGGCGAGCGAGATCGTCACCGGCGCCGCGGCGTCGGCGGTGCTCGCCGGCTCGCTCAGCTTCCCCAAGGTCTTTGCGCTCGACAACCCGTTCTTCTTGGTTTCGGGCCCGGATTCGAGCCTCTTGTGGGAGATCGTGCTGCTGGTCGTCTCGCTGCTCGCGGTCGGATACGGCTCACGTTTCGCGGTCCGGGGCCCGGCCTATGTCGGCGGGATCGGGCTGGCGGTCTTCCTGCTGCTCGCCGGCATCGACGTCAACGACGCCACCCCCGAGGGCACGATCGCCGGCTGGCCGCTGATCCTGGCGATCGTCGGCGCGGTCGCCTTCGCGATCAGCCTGGTGCCCGGCGTCAGGGCTCCCGACGTCGACGTCGAAGCGACGCTTCGAGGCACGGGGCCGGGGGAGGGCCCAGGGCCGGGCGGCGAGCCGACGGGCTGACGCCGCGACCCGGCCACCCGCCCGGGCGCGATACTTGCGCGGTGGCCAAGTCGAGCGCCGAGCTGGCGCGAGAGGTTCTCGGCGCGCTGAGCGACGGCGACGTTCCCCTGTTCTCGACGATGGTCCACCCGGAGATCGAGATTCGCACCGCGCGGGGCGTTCGCGAGGGCGCCGACGAGGCCGAGGAGTGGGCGCAGAAGGGCTATGAGCACCTCGAGCGCCGCTACGCGATCGACGAGCTGCGGGTCGATGGCGACGACGTGCTCGCCCTGGTTCGCACCCAGTACGTGTGGCGAGACAGCGGCCTGGTCGGCGACGAGGAGCCGACCACGATCGAGCTCGCCTTCAGGGACGGGAAGCTGATCCGGTGGGCGTTTCGGGAGGACCCGTCCGCCGAGCGGGACGCTCCCGCCGGGGCCTAGGACCCGCCTCCCCGTCGTCTCACTTCTCAAGCTTTCCAGGCGTCGTGTCGAGTCACCTGTTGACTGCTATGGTCACGCAAGGCTCGAGCTTGTTCGATAGCCGCTCCAATTGTGAGCCAGCACAATCGGCTTGGGAGTCGGTTTCCGGTGGGCCGCACACGGCCCGTCCGGTAGACGCCCACCTTCTGAGAAGGGTTCTCAAGCCGAGCGGCGTCGGCAAGTTGGAGCCTTTGATCTCTTCCGGACGCCATTCCCACTCCAGCGAGGGAGCGGCGGCGTGAGGAAGACGCTGAACGACAACCCGGTCGTCCAGATCGCCATACTCGGCGTGCTCGCCATCGTGGTCGCGTTTCTGCTGATGACCAGGGTGATGCACAAGAGCGGCGGCTCGACGGCCTCCACGACCCCGACAACCTCCGCCACGGCAGCCCCGACCGACGGCTCCGCCGCGCCGACCGCTCCGGAGGCCGCCGCCGGGACGAACCCGGCGACGACCGCGCCCTCGGCCGCAGCGCCGTCATCGACGGCACCCGCAGCCCCCGGCGTCGCAGAAGCCGGCGGCGCCCAGGCCTCGGCGAGCGCCGTCCCGTCGAAGCTGGTCGCCGGCCCGGGCCTGCCTCGGCCTGTCGTCACCGCCTACGCGGATGGCAAGGCGATCGTCTTGTTCGTGTTCCGAAACCACGGGATCGACGACGCGGCGGTGCGCACCAGCGTCGAGCGACTCCGCGGGCGCCCCGACCTGGCGGTGTTCGTGACCCACGCCGCCGGCATCGCCCGCTACGCGAGGATCACCGAGGGGGTCGATGTGAACCAGGTGCCGGCGCTGGTCGTGGTCCGCCCGCGTCAGCTCGCGCACGGCGCCCCCACGGCGACGGTCAGCTACGGGTTTCGGGGTCCGGACGGCGTTGAGCAGGCGGTCCGCGACGGCCTCTACCAGGGCCCAGCGAACCTGCCGTACTACCCGAGGTAGCGCCAAAGACCACTAACCTCGGAGCGTCAGATGAGCTCCGAGGCGTTCGAGCACAACCTCCGCGACGGCTCGCGGCGCGGGCCTGCCCCGACCGGCGCCTTCAGCGGCGGCGCCGGCGGCCCGCCGTGCGGCGACCTGGTGCGCGTGTCGCTGGCGGTCGAGGGAGGCCGGATCACCGCGGCGAGCTTCGACGCCGAGGGCTGCGCGGCCACGGTCGCGGCGGGAGCCGCGGTCGCCGATGCGATCGACGGCGAGAACGTGCTGGCAGCGGCGCGGATCGGCCCCGAGGACGTCTCCGGGGCGCTCGGCGGGCTCTCCCCCCAGGGTCGCCACGCCGCGGAGCTGGCGGCGGACGCCCTACACCGGGCGCTCGGGGCGCTCGCCTCTTCCGGCGAGCAGCTCGCGAGCCCTCCGGCGAGGGGCGAACGGGTCCTGGTGGCGCTCAGCGGCGGGGTGGACTCCGCCGTGGCGGCGCTCCTTGAGAGCGAACGGGGCGCCGAGGTGGTCGCGGTGACGCTGAAGCTCTGGTCGGACCAGCGCACCGACGGGGAGCGGAGTTGCTGCTCGCCCCGGGCTGTGGTCGGCGCTCGCGCGCTGGCTCACCGGCTGGGGGTGCCCCATCTGACCCTCGATCTCGAGCGGGCGTTTCGCGCCACCGTAGTCGACGAGTTCGTCAACGGCTATGCCGCCGGCCGCACCCCGAACCCGTGCGTGGTCTGCAACGGCGAGCTGCGGATCGACGCGATGCTGGAGCTCACCGAGCGGGTCGGCGCAGCGGCCCTCGCCACCGGCCACTACGCCCGCGTCGTCGACGACGGCGAGGGCCCGCTGCTCGCCGCGCCCGCGGACTCGGCGAAGGACCAGACCTACATGCTCTCCGCCCTGCGCGCGGGCTCGCTCGCCCGCCTGCGCTTTCCGCTCGCCGAGCTGACCAAGCCCGAGACCCGCGAGATCGCCGCCCGCGCCGGCCTCCCGGTGGCGACCAAGCGCGAGAGCCAGGATCTCTGCTTCCTGGCCGGCGAGGGCAAGCGCTCCTTCCTGGCCCGCCACGCCGGGCTCGGCGAGCGCCCAGGCGAGATCGTCGACCGCTCAGGCCGTGTCGTCGGGCGCCACGGCGGGCACCACGAGTTCACAATCGGCCAGCGTCGCGGCCTCGGGGTCGCCGCCAGCGAGCCGCTGTACGTGCTGGCCACGGACGCGGGGACGAACCGGGTTGTGATCGGGCCTCGAGACGCGCTGGCCACCCGCATGGTCCGCCTTCGCGACGCCGTGCTCCGCCGCGACGGCGTGCGGATCGACGGGGTGAAGCTCCGCTACCGCTCGCGGCCGATCTCCTGCACCGTCGAGGCGGGTGCCGGCCACCACCCTGAGCTCTCGCTGAGCCTCGACCAACCCGCCTACGGCGTGGCCCCCGGACAGACGGCGTGCCTGATGGACGGCGAGCGGATCGTCGGTCACGCCACGATCGCTTCTTAGACTACGTCGGCCGTGAAGGCAGCCGAGATCCGCGAGACCTACCTGTCGTTCTTCGAGGAGCGGGGGCACCTGCGGGTGCCCTCGGCGTCCCTGATCCCGGCCCCGGAGGACACCTCGACCCTGCTGACGATCGCCGGCATGCAGCCGTTCAAGCCCTACTTTCGGGGCGATCAGGAGCCGCCGAGCCCCAGGCTCGCCTCCTGCCAGAAGTGCTTTCGCACCCCGGACATCGAGCAGGTCGGCAACACGCGCCGCCACCTCACCTTCTTCGAGATGCTCGGCAACTGGAGCTTCGGCGACTACTTCAAGGAGGACTCGATCGCCTGGGGGCTCGAGCTCTCGGTCGACGGCTTCGGGATCGACCCCGAGCGGATCTGGGTGACCGTGTTTGGCGGCGATCCCGAGCTCGGCCTCGGGCCCGATGAGGAGGCGATCGGGATCTGGACCACGCGCGGCGTGCCCGAGGAGCGGATCGTGCAGCTGCCGCGATCGGAGAACTTCTGGCAGGCGGGCCTGGTCGGGCCGTGCGGGCCGTGCTCGGAGATGTACCTCGACCGCGGGGCCGAGTTCGGCGAGCCCGACGAGCGGCCCGGAGACGACACGGACCGCTACCTCGAGTACTGGAACCACGTCTTCATGAGCTATGAGCTGCACGAAGACGGCTCGCTGACGCCGCTCCCGAAGAACAACATCGACACCGGCATGGGTCTGGAGCGGATGGCCGCGATCCTCCAGGGCGTCGGCTCGGTGTTCGAGACCGACGCCTACCGGCCGCTGGTCGAGCTCGCCGAGGAGCTCTCCGGTCGCTCGTACGGAGACGATCGGGCCACCACCCGCGCGATCAGGATCATCGCCGACCACTCCAAGGGGATGACCTTCCTGCTCGCCGACGGGGTGGTGCCGTCCAACGAGGAGCGCGGCTACATCCTGCGGCGGGTGATGCGCCGCGCGATCCAGCAGGGCCGCACGCTCGGGCTCGAGCCGCCGTGGCTGGGCGGGTTCGCCGAGCGGACGATCGAGATGGTGTCGGACGCCTATCCGGAGCTCGCCGATCAGCGCCAGACGATCCTCCGCTGGGTCGCCGACGAGGAGGAGGCCTTCGGCCGGGCGCTCGACCGCGGGTCGGAGCTGTTGACCCGGCTGATCGCCGAGGCCCAGGAGCAGGGGACCTCGTGGGTGGACGCGGCCGACGCGTTCAAGCTTCACGACACCTACGGCTTTCCCTACGACCTGACCAAGGAGCTCCTCGCCGAGCAGGGCCTGTCGGTCGACGACTCGGGGTTCGAGGCGCTGATGGAGAAGCAGCGGGTCCGGGCCCGGACCGGCGCCGAGCCCCAGGTGCCCGATCGCCACCAGGCGGTGATCTCGTTCGCCTCGGCGGCCCCGGCCGTCACGTTCGTCGGCTACGAGACCCTGCGCGCCGACACCGCGGTCGCCGCCGCGGAGGAGCTCTCCGGGGACGGGGCGCCGGTGGGGCTGGTGAAGCTCGAGGAGAGCCCCTTCTATCCCGAAGGGGGCGGCCAGGTCGCCGACTCGGGGCGGATCCGATGGGACGGCGTCGAGGCGCGGGTCGCCGACGTGTATCGGATCGGCGACGACCAGGTGATCCGACTCGACGGCCCGCCGCCCGAGCGTGGGGGTCGGGTCGAGGCCCAGGTCGACCACGAGGCCCGCCACGCGACGATGCGCAACCACACCGCGACGCACCTCCTGCACGCCGCGCTTCGCGAACGGCTGGGAACCCACGCGCGTCAGGCCGGCTCCGCGGTTCGCCCCGACAAGCTTCGCTTCGACTTCACCCACGGCGCGCCGCTGACCCCCGAGGAGCTCGAGGGGATCGAGGATCGCGTCAACGAGTGGATCAAGGCGAGCCGGGCGGTGCGGGCGATGCAGATGGGCCGCGACGAGGCCGAGGCGCTGGGGGCGATGGCCCTGTTCGGCGAGAAGTACGGCGACTGGGTGCGGGTGGTCGAGGTGAACGACGTCTCGCGCGAGCTCTGCGGCGGCACGCACGTGGCGAACACCGCCGAGCTGGGGATCTTCGCGATCGTCTCCGAGGGCTCGAGCGCCGCCAACGTTCGCCGGGTGGAGGCGTTGACGGGGCCCGCCGCGATCGACTGGTTCCGGGAGCGCAGCGCCACCCTGGGCGAGGTCGGCGCGCTGCTGGGATCGCCCCGCGATCCGCTCCAGGCAGCCAGGCGCGCCCGCGACCGGCTGGCCGACTACGAGCGGCTGGTCGATGAGAGCGGGCGGCGCAAGGCCGCGGAACAGGTGGATGAGCTGCTTCGCGATCAGGCCGAGGAGATCGGCGGGATCAAGGTGGTGGTGACCAGCGGCGAAGGCGCCGACCAGCGTGGCCTGCTCGACGTCGCCGATCGGCTCAAGGCGCGGCTCGGGGAGGCCGCGGTGGTGATCGGCGGAGCCCAGGATGGCCGGATCGCCGTGGTGGCCAGCTTGACGTCGGGAGCGATCGACCGAGGGCTGTCCGCCGCCACGGTGGTCCGCGAGGCCGCCGCGGTGGCCGGTGGAGGCGGCGGCGGCCGCGACGATGCCGCGCAGGCGGGCGGCAAGGGCGATGAGCGGGACCTCGAGCGAGCCCTCGATGCCGCCCGGCAGGTCATCGAGCGGGCGCTCCGCGACTAGTGGTACCTCCCGCGACGTTTCGCCGGAAATGACGGCCGCAGATCGCCGCCATGCTTCGTCCTCGGTCGCCCGCATAGTGCCGCTATGCGGGCTCCCTGCGTTCTCGCCTGGCTGCGCCTGCGCCTCGTCATTACCTGGCGAACGTCACGAGAGGCACCACTGATGCGGGTGCTCGCGGTCGACCACGGAGCCGCCCGTGCCGGTTGCGCGATCTCGGACCCCACTGGTACGATCGCGCGCCCGCTGGGAGTGATCGAGCCGGCCGAGCCGCAAGCTGTGGCGAGGCTCGCGGTCGAGCAGGAGGCGGACATGGTGGTGGTGGGGCTTCCGGTCTCGCTGAGCGGCGTCGAGGGGCCGCAGGCCGCCGATGCGCGAGCGTTTGGGGAGGCCCTCGACGAGATCTTGGACGTGCCCGTGGAAACCTACGACGAGCGATTGACGACACGTTTGGCCGAGCGCTCGGCGCGCGCCGGCGCGAGCTCGCTCCCCGACGCGCTCGCCGCCGCCCACCTGCTCGAGTCATACCTCCAGGCGCGGGCTGGGGCTAGCAACGAAGTCGCGGGTCGAGAGGCTGGGCCTGCCGCCACGCCCGAGCCCGAACCCGGCGGCTCCCGAGGCGAAGCCGAGGAGCCGACGGAGTGACGGACTGGGACGAGCCGTTCGGCGACGACGAGGCGGCGCAGGAGCGCGAACGGCGGCGAGCCGAGCGGGAGGCCCGCCGGCGCGAGCGCCAGGAGCGCCGTCGCGAGAGCCAGGGGGCGGTTGGCAGCCGGGTCAGGGATCTGCTCAAGCGGGGCGGCGCGGACGCTCCCGAGGCCACGGAAGAGCCCCCGGAGCCGCCGCCCCCCGAGCCGCCTCCGCCGCCCCAGCCGCCACCCCCCCCGCGTGGGCCGGGGGACGCCTACCGGCGGCGACGCCTCGCGGCGGCCGGGGCGCTCGTGGCCGCAATCGTCCTGGTCGTCGGGGTCGGGCTCGCGGTCCGTCATTCGAGGGGCGGTGGCACGAGCTCCCAGATGACGACCGAGCCGCCACCGTCGAGGATGATCACCATCCCCGAGGGATACGATCGTCGCCAGATCGCCGCGACCGCCGAGCAGGAGGGGATTCGCGGCGACTATCTGAGGGCGAGCGAGAGCGCCAAGGGGTTCAATCCGGCGAAGTACGGGGCCCAGGACCCCACGAGCCTGGAGGGTTTCCTGTTCCCGGCGACCTACGACCTGCCTCGCCATCCGGTCGCCGACGACCTGGTGGTCCGCCAGCTCGACGCCTTTCAGCAGTACATCTCCGAGGTCAACATGCGGTACGCGCGTTCCAAGAACCTGACCACCTACGACGTGCTGATCATCGCCTCGATGATCGAGCGCGAGGTCCAGGTGCCGAAGGAGCGCAAGCTGGTCGCCGCGGTGATCTACAACCGCCTCCACGACGGGCTGCCGCTCCAGATCGACGCGACGATCCGCTTCGCCGAGAACAACTACACGGAGCCGCTGAGCTCCTCCGATCTCGAGCTCAACTCCCCATACAACACCTATACGAACCCGGGCCTGCCCCCCGGACCGATCGGGAACCCGGGACTGGCTTCGATCCGGGCGGCGGCCCACCCCGCCGACGTCTCCTACCTCTATTACGTGGTCAAGCCCAACACCTGTGGCGAGCACACCTTCGCGACCACCAAGGCCCAGTTCGACAAGGCGAAGGCGGCCTATGACGAGGCCCGCCAGGCCGCGGGGGGCCAGGCGCCGACGCCCGCGAACTGCCCGGGCGCTTGACCGCCCGCAAGCGGCTGGCGGTGCTGGGCCAGCCGATCTCGCACTCCCGCTCGCCCGCCATGCACTCGGCAGCACTCGCCGAGCTCGGCCTGGTGCCTGAGTGGTCCTACGAGGCGATCGAGGTCTCGCCCGAGGCTCTCGAGCCCCGCATCGGGGCGATGCCCGGCGAGGGCTTCGTCGGGGCGAACGTCACCGTCCCGCACAAGGTCCGCGTGCTCGAGCTCGCCGACCAGGCGTCGGGGGCCGCGCGCGAGATCGGCGCCGCCAACACCCTCAGCTTCGCCGGCGGGCGGATCCTCGCCGAGAACACCGACGCGGCGGGCTTCCTGGACGCCCTCCCGGAGCCTCCCACGGGCAAGCGGGCGCTGGTCCTGGGGGCAGGTGGGTCGGCGCGGGCGGTCGTCTGGGCGTTGCTTGAAAACGGCGCCTCGGTGTCGATCTGGAACCGGACCCCGGCGCGAGCCGAGCGCCTCGCGGAGGAGATCGGCGGCACCGCGGTTGTCCCGGATCGGGGGTGGCAAGCCGCCGGTGGTGACTACGACCTGATCGTCAACACGACTACGGTGGGAATGGGCGCGGGCGGCGAGGGGTCCAACGACCTCAAGCGCCTGCCCCTGCCGGCCGATTCCCTGGGCGAGAGACACCAATTGGTGGACCTGGCCTATGGACCGGTCGAAACGGAACTCGTGCGCGTTGCCCGGGCGCAGGGGGCCACCGTCGTCGACGGGCTCGAGGTCCTGGTCCGCCAGGGCGCCGCGTCGCTTCGGATCTGGACTGGGTTGGAAGCCCCGGTCGAGACGATGAGACGGGCCGCCCGTTCGGCCTAGATGAGCACCACCAAGCGCCCAGGACATCTGAGATCCGTACCCGCCCCCGGCGAGGCGACCGCGCGCCGGCTGGACGAGGAGCACGAGCGTAAGGCGCCCACCGGGATCACCGCGCCGACCCGCCGGGGCCACTCGGGCGTGTTCGTCACCGACGTGATCGTCGAGCTGGGCTACGCGAATCGCCAGCGCGTCGACGAGGTGATCACCGAAGCTCGGGTCGCGGGCAAGACCCCAGAGGCGCTGCTGCTCGAGTACGACCTGATCGACACAGACCGGCTCTCGCGCGCGATCGCCGAGCGCTACGGGCTCGACCACATCGACCTCAACGTCCACATGGTCGACATGGGCGCAGCGAACCTGCTGTCGATGAGCGCCGCGCGACGCTATCGGGCAATCCCGGTCGGTTATGTCGACCAGCAGACCCTGCTGCTGGCGATGGCCGACCCCGCCGACGTGCTCGCGGTCGACGACATCCAGATGATGACCGGGCTCCACTGCCACGTGGCGGTCGCCGCCGCCGATGACATCGACGCGCTGATCGGCCGCATGAACACGCTCGAGACCGCCGTCTCGGAGGCGGTCTCCGAGGAGGAGGACCTCGAGGGGGAGGCCGAGGTCACCGAGCTGCACGAGTCGGCCGGCGACGCCCCGGTGATCAAGTTGGTCTACTCGGTCATCGCCCAGGCCGTCGGCGAGGGTGCCTCCGACATCCACTTCGAGCCCGACGAGGGCGAGATGAGGGTTCGCTTCAGAGTCGACGGCGTGCTGCACGAGACGGCCCGCGTCCCGAAGCGAATGATCTCCGGGGTGATCTCGCGGGTGAAGCTGATGGCCGACATGGACATCGCCGAGAAGCGCGTTCCCCAGGACGGGCGGGTGAGCGTCAACGTCGACGAGCGCAAGGTTGACCTCCGCGTGACTACGCTTCCCACCCAGCGCGGCGAGGGCTGCTCGATCCGCATCCTCGACAAGGAGCAGGCGATGCGCACCCTCGACGAGCTCGGCATGGACGGCGAGCGGCGAACGCTGTTGGAAGGCGCCTTCACCCGGCCCTACGGCGCCGTCCTGGTCACCGGGCCGACCGGCTCCGGCAAGTCGACGACGCTGTACGCGGCGCTGCTGGAGCTGAACGCCGTCGAGCGCAACATCATCACGATCGAGGACCCAGTGGAGTACCGGATCTCCGGCATCAACCAGCTGAACGTCAACCGCAAGGCCGGGCTGACGTTCGCCAATGGGCTGCGGTCGATCCTCAGGGCCGATCCCGACGTGATCATGGTCGGCGAGATCCGCGACGCGGAGACGGCGCGGATCTCGATCGAGGCGGCGCTCACCGGCCACATGGTGTTGACGACGCTCCACACCAACGACGCCCCGGGCGCGGTGGCGCGACTTGGCGAGATGGGAATCGAGAGCTTCCTGACAGCGTCCGCGATCGAGTGCGTGGTCGCCCAGCGGCTGGCGCGCCAGCTCTGCACCTACTGCAAGCGACGAACCATGGTCCGCCAAGACACGTTGCTCGAGGTGGGCGTCCGCATGGGCGCCGACCTCGAGGCCTACGAGCCGGTCGGCTGTGGCCGATGCAGCCAGACCGGGTACCGGGGGCGAATCGGCCTCTATTCGGTGATGCCGATGAGCGATGAGATCAAGAACCTGACCGTGAGTCGGGCGGCCGAGACCGAGATCGCCGCCGTGGCGCGCGAGCAGGGGATGCTCACCCTGCGCGAGGACGGGCTCGCCAAGGTCAGGGCGGGGATCACCTCGGTCGAGGAGATCGGCAGGATCTCGGTCTAGGCCACCCTCGCCCCGCGTTACGGCGTGGGCGGACGCCGCCACCGCGTAAGATCCCTGGCCGATTGCGAGCCCCGGGCCGGGCGGACCGGATCTCGGGGGGTGCGGGGGGTACCCACAGCATGAAACGAATTCGGGGCCGGAGCTTCGTCCTCGGCGCCGTCCTCGCGGCGGGCCTGCAGCTGGCGCTCGCCGCCGCGGCCACCGCGGAGCCGCTCGGGGTCTCGCCCACCGGCCGATCCCACAAGATCGCCCCGGCGTTCGCGGGGTTCAACGCCCCGTTTCGGCTCAACTCCTGGCAGGCGCGGAGCCCGGCCCTGCACCAGGCCGCCGCGGGCCTTCGCCCGGGCGCCCTCCGAGTCTTCGGCGGCACGACCGCCAACTACTGGAACTGGCGCTCCGGCAGGTTCTTCGACCGCCCCGGCGTCCCTCCTCGGCTTCGGCGCGTCAGCCGCGAGATGAGCCCCATCCACCTCTCCGACTGGGCGCAGCTGGTCCGCGACGCGAACGCGGTCCCGGTGTTCGACCTCAACCTCGTCACCTCGAGCCTCTCCAGCCAGCTCGAGATGCTCGAGGCCGCCGATCGACTCGGGCTGCCGATTCGCCGAATCGAGCTCGGCAACGAGCTCTACTACTCCGCCCCGCTCGTCGTCAAGGCGATTCCCACCCCCGGAGCCTACGGCCGCAAGGCGACGCGCTGGATCGAGGCGATCAGGGACCGCTTCCCGGACGCCCAGATCGCGGCGGTCGGGTTCGGCTACCCGCCCGGTGAGGCGAACCGGCGCCAGGCCGGTTGGGACCGCCGGGTGCGCAAGACCCTGCGCGGCGAGAGCGCGCTCACCTTCCACGCCTACTGGGGGGCGCCGCGCACCAGAAGGCTGTCGGACGCGAGCCTGTCAGCGGCCCTGGCGGCGCCACTTCGGCTCCTCCGGACCCTGCGCTCGCGCGGCCTTCGCCGACTGCCGAAGGGGGTCGGCGCCTGGGTGACCGAGTGGAACGTCTGGCACGGGGCGGGCCTCCGGGGCACCTGGGCGAACGGCCTCGCCGACGCCGCCTACCTGCTGGGGCTGCTCGGCGAGCCGTCGGTGAGCCAGGAGGACCTCCACCCCCTGGTCCACAGCCAGCCCCTGGCGGCCCTGTTCGGCAACCCGCTGGGGTTCCGGGACGGGCCGGCGACGGTCCGCTACGCGCCCACCGCGGTGGGGGAGGCGATGGGCCTGCTCTACCCGGAGCTCTGGGGCGGCGCCCGGGTGCGCAGGCTCAAGGTGCCGCATGCCCCGCGGATTGCGGGGACCCGGCTCGCCGCCGTACGGGGCGTCGCCGTCGGGGGTCGGGGCGCGCTGCTGGTCAACCTGACGGGCCGAAGGCGGGCCCTGGACCCGACGGCCGGGGTGTCGTGCGACGGAACCCTGGACTCGGTATGGACGCGTCCCTCCGGTCGGATCACCGGCCAGCCCGGCCAGGTCCGCCGCCGGAGCAGGCGGCCCCGCGGCTCCCTGATCCTGCCGCCCTACTCGATCAACCGACTGTCCTGCTGACGGCCGGTTGATCCCGGGCGGCCCGCACGGTCGGGCCCGGAACCGATCGGTTGGCGGCCAGCCGGCTAAAGCATGCGTGCACGCCCGACGATCAAGGACCCGATGAGCGTCGACTTCGCTGACGTACTCACCCAGATGGTCGACTCGCGGGCATCCGACGTCCACCTGACGCCGGGGTTCGCGCCCGCCATCCGCGTCCGTGGGCGGATCGTGCCCATGGACGACTATCCACCGCTCAGCCCGCAGGACACGCGGGAGATCGTCTACTCGATCCTCAACGACTCCCAGCGCAAGCGGTTCGAGAACCAGCAGCAGCTCGACTTCGCCTATGCGATTCCCGGCGTGGCGCGCTTCCGCGTCAACTGCTTCTTCCAGCGCGGCTCGATCTCTGCGGCCTTCCGGCACGTCCCGACCGAGATCCTGAGCCTCGAGTCGCTGGGCCTGCCGTCGGTGCTCGAGGAGTTCACCCGCAAGCCGCGAGGCTTCGTCCTGGTGACTGGGCCCACCGGCTCGGGGAAGTCCACCACCCTGGCCTCGATGGTCGACGTGATCAACGAGCAGCGGGAGGAGCACATCCTGACGATCGAGGACCCGATCGAGTTCCTTCATCGCCACAAGAACTGCATCGTCAACCAGCGTGAGATCGGTGCCGACGCGGTCGACTTCGCGACCGCGCTGAAGGGCGCTCTGCGCGAGGACCCGGACGTGATCCTGGTGGGCGAGATGCGGGACCTGGAGACGATCGCGACCGCGCTGACCGCCGCCGAGACCGGCCACCTGGTGTTCGCGACCCTCCACACCCAATCCACCGCCCAGACCGTGGACCGGATCATCGACGTGTTCCCGCCGCACCAGCAACAGCAGGTGCGGATGCAGATGTCGATCGCGCTCCAGGGGATCGTCACCCAGCAGCTCCTGCCGACCGCCGACGGCTCGGCGCGGATCGTCGCCTGCGAGGTGATGGTGCCGACGCCGGCGGTCCGCAACCTGATCCGGGAGGGCAAGACCCACCAGATCTACTCGGCGCTTCAGACCTCCGGCGCGGTCGGGATGCAGACGATGGACGCCCATCTCGCGCAGCTGGTGCGGATGGGGAAGGTGACGCGCGGCCTCGCCGAGCAGCGGGCCTCGGTGCCCGAGGAGCTGAAGCGGCTGCTGAGTGGCAGCCCAGGGATGACCGTCCAGGCGGTCGCCTGACGGTGAGGAGGGCGGCGGGGTGAGCACCTACGCGTTCCGCGCCGTCGACCTCGCCGGCGTCCCGGCCCGCGGCGAGATGGAGGCCTCGTCGAAGAACGTGGTCTCCGAGCAGCTCCGCCAGCGCGGGCTGATCGTCCTCGACATCTCCGAGAAGCACGAGGCCCTGAAGCTCGAGAGCATCTTCCAGCGGTTCAAGAGCGTCAACCTGCGCGCCCTGGCCGTCTTCTCGCGCCAGTTCGCGACCCTGATCGCCTCGGGGATGCCGATGCTGCGCTCGCTGTACACGCTCGAGGCGCAGACCGAGGACGAGATGCTGGAGAAGGCGATCATCTCGGTGCGAGAGGACGTCGAGGCAGGAAGCTCGGTGGCCGCGGCGATGGAGTCGGAGCCGGGCGTCTTCGACCCGCTCTACCGGTCGGTGGTGCGGGCCGGGGAGGGGTCGGGCCGGCTCGAGGAGGCGCTCGACCGGATCGCCTACCAGCTCGAGCGGCTCGACGCCCTGCGTCGCCAGGTGCGCTCCGCGATGACCTACCCGGCGGTTGTCTTCGGGCTGGCGCTGGTGGTGATGATTCTCGTGGTCGCGATCATCGTCCCGGTGTTCGTGAACATCTTCAACGAGATCAAGGCCGACAGCCCGAACACGGACACCAGCCTGCCGGTAATGACGCAGATCACGGTGGGGGTCTCTCACTTCGTCACCCACTACTGGTATGTCCTGATCGCCGGCACTGTGGCGTCTGCATACGCCTTCCTGCGCTGGAAGAAGACCGATCGCGGACGTCATCAGTGGGACGTGCTCAAGCTCCGGATCCCGAGGATCGGCGACGTGGTCCAGAAGGTCGCCCTGGCGCGTTGGTCGCGCACGTTCTCCGGAATGGTCGCCTCGGGGGTCCCGATCCTGCATGCGATCGAGATCTCAGGCGAGACCTCCGGGAACGCGGTGATCACCGATGCCATGGACGATGTGTATGAGTCGGTCAAGCGCGGCGGGACGATCGCGCAGCCGATCGGCGAGCATGAGATCTTCCCGCCGATGGTCGAGCACATGGTCTCGGTGGGCGAGGAGTCGGGCCAGCTGGAGACGATGCTGACCAAGATCGCCGAGTTCTACGAGGCCGAGGTGGATGCAAAGATCAAGTCCCTGACCGCCCTGATCGAGCCGCTGATGATCATGGTCGTCGGCGGCGTGGTCGGTTTCATCGTGATCTCGATGTACCTGCCGATCTTCAGCCTCTACGACAAGATCAGGTAGCCCCTCGGGTCGTCCCCCGCGTTTGACTTTCCGCGGCAGTCACCGTTAGGGTCGGGCTCGGCAGGAACGGGAGGGCTTTTCGAATGACGCGGACGCGAGTCGACAGAGGCGCAAGCGTGGCGCTTGTCGTGGCCGGCGCTCTGGTGGTCGGAGTCGCGCTTTCATCCGGGGCCGTGGTCCGCGACACCCTGGTGAGCCAGAACTCCCAGGGAGTGCCGGCGAACGACTACAGCTCTACGGAGATCGGCGGGGCCCTGTCGAGCGACGGCCGCTTGGTGGCCTTCTCCTCGCGAGCGGTGAACCTTCCCGGCGGCAGCGGCACCTTCTTTCAGACCTACGTCCGGGACACGGAGACGGGGAGGACGACGCTGATGAGCAGGAAGCGAAACGGCGGGCCCGCCGAGGGCGCCGCGGTCACCGGCGGCATCTCGGCGGACGGACGGTTCGTCGCCTTCGAGGGGGCGGGCACCGGCCTCCCCGGATCGAACCCGAACGCCGCCGAGGTCTGGGTCCGCGACCGGAGGAAGGGCGAGACGCGGTTGGTCTCGAAGACCAACGACGGCAAGCCGGCCCGCGGCGACGACAGCGTCGAACCGACGCTCTCGGCCGACGGCCGCTACGTCGTCTTCTCCTCCCTGGCCACCAACCTGCCTGGCGGCCCCGGGGGCGTGTTCGTGCGCGACCTGGAACGCGGGCATACGGTCCGCGCGAGCAGGACGTCATCGGGCGATTCGGCGTACGGATTCCTCTGTGGCCAGTCGATCTCCTCGGACGGCAGCTGGGTCGTCTTCCGCTCCGACGATCCCGGCCTTCCCGGCGCCAACGGAGACAACCACATCTACCTCCGCGACCTCGATCGTGGGCGCACGACGCTGGTCGACCGAACGACCGACGGGCAGGTTGGCAAGGGCGGCGACGCCGACTGCCCGTCGATCTCCGGCAACGGGCGGTTCGTGGCCTTCAAGTCGTACGCCACCAACCTGCCGGGCGTGACGGCGCCGGACTCGCAGCAGTTCCTGCGCGACACCAAGCGGGGGAGGTTGATCCTGGTCAGTCGCAACAACCCGGGAGACCCGCAGGACGGCTCGGCGCTCTACGGGCAGCCGTCGGGCGACGGCCGCTACGTCACCTTCCAGGCCCGGGCCACCAACCTGCCCGGCAGCGATCCCTCCTTTGATCAGGCCTACGTCCGCGACTTGAAACGGGGCAGGACGCGCCTCTTGAGCCGCGCGGCCAACGGCGACCCCGGCGACGCCCGGAGCGACACGATCTCCATCTCCCGGAACGGCCACTGGGCCGCGTTCGAAAGCGCGGCGACCAACCTGGGCGGCGACGCCGGCCACGACAACGTCTTCCGGGCCGGCCGAATCCCATAGGCGCCTCGCCGGGCCGCGCTGGGCGGGGACCGCCCGTTGCTAAGTTGGACCCGTGGCCCGTCTCCGCTTGATCCAGGGGACCGTCGATGGCATCCCCCCGGCGCACCAGCCCGCGGCGCTTCCCGACGCCGAGGCGCTCGATGCCTACTCGCGGACGGTGACCGCGGTCGCCGACCGGCTGCGACCTTCGGTGGCCAATCTGCGGGTCGAGCGGCGAACCCGCCGCGGGCGGGCCGAGGGCGGCGGGAGCGCGGTCTCGATCACGCCCGACGGGTACCTGCTGAGCTCCGCCCATGTCGTTGAGAGCACCGACGGCAACGGACGCGCGTCGTTTCCCGACGGGCGCTCGTTCAGCTTCGAGGTTGCCGGCGCGGACCCGCTCTCCGACCTCGCCGTCTTGCGAGCCCACGCCGGCGACCTCTCCGCGGCCGAGCTCGGCGACGCCGACTCGCTGCAGGTCGGCCAGCTGGTTGT
This sequence comes from bacterium, assembly GCA_023251935.1. Lineage (GTDB taxonomy): Bacteria > Actinomycetota > Thermoleophilia > Solirubrobacterales > 70-9 > AC-56. The sequence continues at coordinate 33,343 of JAHEXV010000011.1, forward strand.
GGCAATCGGCAGCCCGCTCGGCTTCCACGGCTCGGTGACCGCCGGCGTCGTCTCAGCCCTGGGCCGGGCCCTGCCCACGAGCTCACGCTCCGCCGGGAGGCTGGTCGAGAACGTGATCCAGACCGACGCGGCGCTCAACCCGGGCAACTCGGGCGGCGCGCTCGCCGACGGCCTTGGGCGGGTGGTGGGCGTCAACACCGCGGTCGCCGGCGTCGGCCTCGGGCTCGCGGTCCCGATCAACGACGCGACCAGGCGGATCATCGCCGAGCTGATGAGCGAGGGCCGGGTGCGGCGCGCGTACATTGGGATCGTAGGCGGCGCTCGGCCGCTGCCGCCCCGCTTCGCCACCGAGGCCCAGGGCGCTGCGATCGAGGTGGTCGAGGTCGTTGGCTCAAGCCCGGCCGCCCGGGCGGGCCTGCGCCCGGAGGACCTGATCGTCCAGGTGGACGGACGCCAGATGTCAGACGTCGGGGACCTGCAGCGGCTGATGGTGGCGGGGCGAATTGGACGGCCGTTGGAGGTCAGCCTGATCAGGCGCGGGAGCGAGCTCACGCTCGAGCTCGTGCCCGAAGAACTCGGGTCCTAGCGCCCAAGGCGAGGCACGCCATCCGCCACGGACACCACGCATGTCGGCTAGGGGCCACCACCTAGACGTGGACGGATGTACTCCCTATCCGCCTCAAGGGGTAGCCGCATGAGACCGATGAGGGGAGTCGTAAACGGCCAGTGCCCTGGCGCACAAAGGCAAACCCGTCGTGAGGCGGGGGCGCAAAGCCACGGGGCTCGAGCGTCGAGTCAGCCGGGCTGCCGCCGGGTCACAGCGACACCGGACTGGCTAGCGGTTTGGGGCCCTGGCGGAATAGGAACAGGTTCCAAGGAGGGACTGAATGATCCTCAAGCTCCGTCAGAGGATGGCGAGGGACGAATCCGGCTTCACGCTGGTCGAGCTCCTGGTCGTCATGCTCATTCTCGGACTCCTGGCCGCGATCGCGATCCCGGCCTTCTTCAATCAGAGGAACAAGGCCAAGGACGCGAGCGCCAAGGAGGCCGCACGCACAGCGGAGACGGCGATCGAGACGTTCGCGACCGACAACGGCGGTGCCTACACCAACGCCACCGTCGCCGGCCTGCAGAACATCGAGTCGACGCTGAACGGCGCCAACCTCTCGGTGCCGACCCACACCGCCACCACGTACAAGGTCACGGTGACGTCAACCACCGGGAACACGTTCAGCATCGCCCGGAACGCAAACGGCACGACCGTGCTGTCGTGCACGCCTGCGAATACGGACGGTTGTCCGGCATCAACTGCCACCACCGCGCCAGATGGCGACTGGGGCAACGGTTAATAGGTATCTGAGCGCCTAGCTCGGAACACCTGATACGGCAGAGGGCGGGCCTTCGGGCCCGCCCTCTGCCTTGCCGGGACCAACGGCCGTCCGATTTGGCCTCGGGTGCTCAGGCGTGGCGTGAGCAAGCCGATATGTGAGGGGTACGCATGCGTGGTCAGGGTCGGAGAGCAGTCACAGGCATGCGCAGCCTCGCGGGTGGGCAGCGCGGCTTCGCTGTGCCCACGGTGATGTTCATGCTGCTGGCTGCCTTCTCGGTGGTCAGCATCGGCGTCGTTGCGTCCATCCAAGCGCAAAGCGGCTCGGTGAGGGATCAGCAGACGAAGTCGGCGCTGACCTCGGCGGAGGCCGGGATCAGCCAGGCGCTGCTGCACTACAACGGAGACTTCACGCCGCCGGCCTCGCAGCCATGCCTGGTTCCGAGCGGCAGCTTCGTTGGCGCTGCCGGCGTCCAGAGCGGCGGCTGGTGCGCCGCCGTTACGGGATCCGACGGCGCCGGGACGTTCACGTACCAGGTGAAGCCCACCGCCGGCACGATCGAGGTCGTGTCGAGCGGCAACGTCAGCGGTGTCACCCGACGGGTCGACGTGATCGCGAAGTCGGTCAGCGGCCAGCAGGTCTTCCTCGACGCGGGGGTGAAGACGCAAAACGGGATCAACCTCGACGCCAACGCGGCAATTCATTCCGGGTCGGCCACCGGGGGCGACCTCACGCTGGCCAGCAACTCGAAGCAATGTGGGCTGGCAAGCGTGGGCGTGGGCCACCACCTGACCACCGCAGGTAACGCCGCCTACTACCAGCAAATGGGCTGCACCACCCAACTGAACCCTTCGTCCGTCACCCAGCAGGACATCACGCTGCCTCCCGTCAATCAGGGCGACGCGGCGACGCACAACGACAACGTTCGGATCACCAATGCCGTCGCCGCCAACGGTCCCAGCCCGAAAGACCTGATCAGCGGCAACAAGAGCGACGTCACCTGGAATGCGACCACGCGCCAGCTGACGGTCAAGAACAACAGCTCGCTGACGCTAACCGGCCAGACCTACAGCTTCTGCAAGCTGACCCTGAAGTCCAACTCGGCGCTCTACATCGCCGCCGGCCAGACCGTGAACATCTACTTCGATTCGCCAGAGCACTGCGACGTGCCCCCGGGGACCCTCCCCGTGGACGATTCGCGGCACCCGGAGCTGGGCACGACCCAGATGGATCTGGCGAGCAACAGCCGGATCACCTCCGCCACGGGTACTCCGGCCAAGGTGGCGATCTACTTCGTCGGCTCGCAGACGCGTCTCACGAACCTGCTGATGAGCAGCAACACGCAGATCGCGGGGTCGTGCGTGCAGAACTTCATCATCTACGCGCCTCTGACCCACATCGAGCTCAACAGCAATTCGCAGTACTGCGGAGCGCTCGCTGGCCAGTCTCTTCACATGGACTCGAACGCGGAGATATTCACGGACACCGATTCGCAGGCGTTCGTGCTGCCCGGAACTGCTCCCCACTACGCGGTCAGCCAGTTCGTCGAGTGCACGGCCGCAAGCGCCTCGCCTCCGAACACGGGCTGCTGAGCCGAGATGCCTCGCATGCGGGAACGGGCGCGAACGACCAGCACCGATGACCGAGGTTTCACCCTGCCCGAGCTGCTGGTGGCGACCGTCCTCGGCCTGCTGGTGATCGGCGCGGCCGTGACCGCGTTCACCGGCGCCATCCAGAGTCAGCCCCGCGTCAATTCTCAGGCTGCTGCCATCCAAAGGGCTCGGACGACGATGGAGCGGATCACCCGCGAGCTTCGCCAGGGCTCGAGCGTGCCCAGTGCATCGGCCTCCCAGCTCTCGATCATCACCTACGTCCACAGCGCTACCTGCGGGGGCGCTGCATCCAACGCCTCGATCAGCTGCCGCGTCAGCTATTCCTGCTCCGGCGGAACCTGCACCCGCACCGAGGCGAAACCTGATGGAACCTCGCCCGGGCCCGCGGTCCAGGTGGTAACCGGATTGTCGACCAGCAACGTTTTCAGCTACACGCCCCCAAGCTCGAACGCGCCGGCTTACGTTGGTGTGACTCTCGCATTGCCGGCCCAGGGTGGGACCGACGCGATCACCCTTAGCGACGGCTCCGCACTCCGAAACCCGGGGTCCGGTTCGTGAGCCCCATGGTGCGGCAACACCGCCGCCGGCCGATTGCCGAGGACGAGGGGGGATTCACCGTGGTCGAGGTCCTGATCGCCGCTGTGCTCTTGGCCGTCACCGCGATCGCGGTGTTCGGCCTGGTCGACGCCGCGAGCCGCAACAACTACAGGGCTCAGCAGAGCCAGGTGGTCAACGATGGCCTGCAGCAGGAGATGGAGAAGCTGAAGCAGGTTCCCTACGACCAGCTCGCGCTCACCTCCCTGCCGACGCATTCGAACGCCTCCAACGATCCGAACTCGCGGGTGGCGGGGACGACCTTCAACGTCAGCCAGGGGGGCGGGAGCAGCTACGAGGCTCTCGTCTACGACGGCGGCAATTCGCAGGAGGCCGGGGGGACGGTGAGCGGCGGGGCAGTCGAACCCGGCCCGACGCCGTTTCAGAGCGGCGACGTGAAGGGCAGCGTCTACCGCTACGTGACCTGGGAGCACGACGATGCCTGTGGCAACTGCGGCCAGGACTGGTACAAGCACGTGGTGGTCGCCGTGGCGCTCGACCCGACGGCGAGCGGCAGCACCCGGACCTACCAGGAGCTTCAGGGAAACCTCTCCAATCCCAACGCCGGCCTCAGCAAGTGCCCCACCGGGTCCAGCGGCTGCACCAACCCGGGCGGACCCGACCCCACGCCGTGGACCTTCTGGCTCACGGACACGCCGTGCAGCTTCAATGGCCGCCAGGCGATCACGGGGGAGCACCTGAGCCACGACACCCTGGGCCAGTGCGACGCCGGGCTGAAGACGGGACCTCCGGGCTCGGGGGGAGCGAACGCCGGCGCGCCAGACCTCATGTTCACCCAGGCCGCACCCTGCACGAACAGCGGCTGCACGCCTCAGGATCCGCTTTACGACTACGCCACCGACGTCGAGCCGCAGCAAAACGCCGACCTCGACAAGGGCCTGCAGCTCCTGACACCGAGTGCCAACGGCTGCCTCTTGAACACCGGTAACCAACCGTCGCCCCTCAACAACCTCCTGGAGCTGCCATCCAGCGAAACCAACCCTCAGCTCGAGGCCCACAAGTGGCTCTCACCGCCGATCCCGACGGGCTTCGCCGACGTCGTGCTCGACGGCGACGGGGAGCTCGACCTCTGGACGCAGACGATCAACGGCGGCGTCTACGGAGGCAAGATCTGCGTCTGGCTGTACGTTCACTCGGCGGGTGGAGCCGACGTGCCCGCGTCCAACCTCGACGTGCCCGGGAACCCCACCTACTTCACCTACTCGAAGTCGTCCTGGCCAAACAACGGCTGGAGCGAGATCCAGCTGCCATTGCACTTCTCACAGGTCACGCTTCCAGTGGGCGCTCGCTTGGGGCTGGCGTTCACCCTCGAGAAACAGGGCACGCCGTCGAGCTCCGGGCTTCAGTTCATGTACGACCATCCGAGCTTCGACAGCCGCCTCGAGGTCGACACTCATTCGCTGGTGCCGATCTTCTGAGCGACCCGGTCAAGGCGCTCAACTCGGGCCGCGAGGTCGCCGATGAAGTGCTCGAAACCGAGCAGCGATCAGCCATCGAAGAGACCATGCCAGCCATCCTCGCCATCCCAGCCGGAATGATCGTCGGCAGCTTCGCCACGGTGGTGGCGCATCGGGTGCCCCGGCACCAGTCGTTCGTTGGCGGCCGCTCGGCCTGCCCGCATTGCGCCACGACGGTCGCCGCCTACGACAACGTTCCGGTGCTCTCCTGGCTGATGCTGCGTGGCCGCTGTCGAGACTGCGGCGCACGCATCTCGGCGCGGTACCCGCTCACCGAGCTCGGGATGGCGATCCTGTTCGCGGCCACCGTCCTGATCCTGGGCACCGACGATCCCGGCGAGCTGGCGCTGGGCCTCGTCCTGTGCGCTCTCCTCGTCATCGTCACGCTCACCGATCTCGAGCGGCGCGTGATCCCCAACAGCCTGCTGCTCGCCGGTGCCGTGATCGCGGTTGCGATCGTGGCGGTCAGCGACCCGGGCAGCTTCGCGGAGCGCGGAATCGCCGCCGTGGCGGCGGGAGGCGTTCTCTTCTTGATCGCGCTCGCCTACCCGCGCGGCATGGGGATGGGCGATGTGAAGCTCGTCGCCCTCCTGGGCCTGTATCTGGGCCGCGCCGTCGCTCCGGCGATGGTGATCGGTTTCGCCGCCGGCGCGGCGGTCGGGATCGGTCTCATGGCTCGTCACGGCGCCGGCGCGCGAAAGCGGGCGATTCCATTCGCACCCTTCCTCGCCCTTGGAGGGGTCGTCGGACTCTGGTTCGGCGACGCGATCGTCGACTGGTACCTCGGCACCTTCTTCCATGGCTGATCAAGGGTGTCCAACGTCTGCTCACGCCTTCAAGGGATCGTCCCCTGCGGTCGATCCAGTCCCTAGCGGGTACGCCCCCTAGGACTCAGGACCGATGCTTTCGACCAAGAAGAGCAAGCCGGTGGTCGGTCTCGACGTCGAGGCCGGCAGCGTCGCGGCGACGGAGGTTGGGGTCAATGGCCACGCCGCCGTGAGCAAGTTCGGCATCGTTCCGCTCGGAGCGGGGGTCTTTCGAGAGGGGGAGGTCACCGACCCGACGGCCTTGGGAGATGCGCTCAAGCACCTGTTCTCGAAGGGCAAGCTCTCGAAGACAGTTCGGGTGGGGCTCGCCAGCCAGCGGGTGGCGGTGAGAACCCTGCGTCTGCCGCATATCGACGACCGGACCGAGCTCGAGACGGCCATTCGCTTCCAGGCCCAGGACCACATTCCGATGCCGCTCGAGAACGCGGTCCTGGACTGGCAAGTGGTGGGCCATTCGACCGGCGAGAACGGCGAGCGGCAAATCGACGTGGTGGTCGTGGCTGCCCGCCGGGAGATGCTTGGAAGCCTGATAGAGGCGATCAATCGAGCGGGGTTGCGCCCAGTCGGGATCGACCTCTCGGCCTTCGGGATGGTCCGCGCGCTCTCCGGCGAGTCGTATGAGCCCGTCGACCCCGGTGACTATGTCGACGCTCCCGGGCCAGTCGATCACCCGGGCGAGCAACGCGTCGCCGAACAACCCCAGGCCGAGGGGGTAGCCGAGGAGTCCACCGCATCCGACATCGGGCCGGCGCGGCTCTATTGCAATCTCGGCGATGTCACCAACCTGGCGGTCGCCCGCGGCGCTTCCTGCCTGTTCACCCGGATCTCCCCGTTCGGGGTCGAGGGGATTGCCCAGAAGCTCGCCGAACGCCGGGAGTTGACCCTCGAGCACGCGCGCCAGTGGCTGGCCCACGTGGGGCTCGAGAGGCCGGTGGCCGAAATCGAGGGCGACGCCGAGACGATCTCCGTCGCGCGGAAGTCCCTCACCGAGGGTGCGGCGCGACTGGTCGACGAGCTTCGTCTCTCGCTCGAGTACTACGCGGCCCAGGAGGGCGCGGTGCCGGTCGAGGGCATCGTGGCGTGTGGGCCTGGAACCATGATCCCCGGCCTCGCGCAGCGCCTCCAGCGCGACCTTGGACAGCGATTCGGGATCGGCAGGCCCCAGGCCCTCGCCCACCTCGACCGCCTTACTGCGGCCCGTCTAACCCTGTCCTTCGGGTTGGCCCTCGAGGAGTAGCGGGTGCGTCCGGTCAACCTGATCCCGCCCGAGGAACGCCGCGGCGAGAGAGCTCCGATGCGAACCGGGCCGCTCGCCTATGTGGTCGTCGCTGTGCTGGCCGTAGGCCTGGTTGCGGTGACGCTGGCGGTGGTCACCAACAACCAGGTCTCCGATCACAGGGCGGAGAAGGCAAGCCTCGAATCTCAGGTCGCCGAGGCCCAGGCTGCCGCGATGCACGTGCGGTCGTTCGCTGACTTCGCCTCTGTTCAGCAGGCCAGGGAAGCGACCGTGTCGACGCTCGCGCAGAGTCGCTTCGACTGGGAGCGCGTCCTGCGAGAGCTGGCGATCGTGATCCCGCACGACGTCTGGATCACAAACCTGAACGCCACCGTCTCTGCAGATGCGGCGTCCGCGTTGGGCACCAGCAGCGGCGCGAGCAGCAGCGCCAGCGCGTCCGCCGCATCGGACAGCATCACCGGGCCGTCGCTCGAGATCCAAGGGTGCGCCGGCGGGCACGAGGCCGTCGCGAGGTTCCTCGCCATTGTCCATGACATCGACGGCGTGACTCGCGCGACCGTCATGAGCTCCGAGCGGCCAGATCGGGCGAGCGCGGCAGCGACCCCGGCCACCAGCGCGGCCTCGGGCGGCGACAGCCAGGCGTGCTCCAGTCGGAACTTCGTCTCCAGGTTCGACCTCGCAGTGGCCTTCGACGCGGTTCAGCTTGCTCCGTCCACGACTTCAGGCGCCTCGGTCTCTGCGGACCAGAGCCAGGTCACCGACGCGAATCAACAGCTCCAGCAACAGAAGGATTCAGCCGCTCAGAAGACCGAGAAGGGCCGCAACGCCGTGAATACGTTCATCCCCGGAACGGGGTCGGCACCGTGAGGCGCAACGAGCTGACGATCGGGCTGTCGGTGGCCGCTATCGCGGCGATCGCGGCCTTCTGGCTGCTTGTGCTCGCACCGAAGCGTGAGGAGGCGAGTGGTCTGAAGGAGGACGTCGACCAGCTCCAAGCCCAGCTCGAGGAGGATCAGCAGGCGGTTGCGGCCGGCGAGCAGGCACGAAGGTCCTTCCCGGTCGACTATCGGAAGCTGGTCGTGCTCGGAAAGGCCGTTCCTGAGGATGGCGATCAGGCCAGCCTTCTCGTTCAGCTGCAGCAGCTCGCCAACCAGTCCGGCGTGAGCTTCCAGTCGATCGATCTCTCCGATGTGACGAGCTCGGCTGCTTCGGTATCCAGTACGCCGCCGTCGACGTCATCCGGGTCGGAGGGGTCGTCTACGCCAGCGTCCTCGACCTCCTCCTCGGACGGCTCGGCGAGCTCTGCGAGCTCAACGACCACGACCGCGGAGGCTACGCCCACGGCCACAGAGGGCGCCGCCGCTTCACTGCCGATCGGCGCGTCGATCGGCCCTGCCGGACTGCCGGTCATGCCATACGACTTGACCTTCACCGGGGGCTTCTTTCAGATCTCGGACTTTATGAACAAGCTCAACGGCCTCGTCCATCTGCGACGTGGGACCATCGACGTCACCGGTCGCCTGGTGACGGTGGACGCCTTCACGCTCGCTCCTGTCCAGAGCGAGGACCAAGGCCTGACGCCGGTCCCGACGCTGACCGCGGAGCTGTCGGTCACCACCTATCTCACGCCGGCTGAACAGGGGCTCACCGCGGGTGCCACTCCGACCGGACCCGCGCCGTCGACTCCAACCCCGGCGAGCACAGCCGCCACTACGGCTCCGAGCGCGGCGACCGCGAGCTCGACCTCCACATCAACGCCCGCATCGACCGCGGCCGTGCCGACGACCTCACCATGAAGAACGTCCAGACACCCCGCCTGCTGAGCAACCTCTACCGCGACATGCGGGACCGCCGACTGCTTCTGCCAGCGATCGCCTTGGCCGTGGCCCTGATCGTCGTTCCTGTCCTTCTCAGCAGATCCTCCTCGAGCACGCCTCCTCCGGCCCCAGCGGCCGCCCGCGGCGGTGAGGCCGCCACCGAGCCGGCGGTGCTCGCCGAGCAGGTCGGAGTGACGGACTATCGCAGGCGCCTCGACCAACTCGAGACCAAGGATCCCTTCCGAAGGCACTTCACCGGGCTGCCCAAGAGCGCCAAGCTGAAGACGACATCGTCGAGCGCGACATCGTCGACAGCCACCGGGGTTACCAGCACAAGCGACCTGTCGTCCTCGTCGACGTCTGGCGGTTCCATCTCCGGTAGCTCCACCGTATCCGCGTCGACGACGTCCACCACGTCGTCCGGGTCGGGATCCGGCAACTCGACCGGGTCCGCATCCTCGAAGCCGGCCTCGCGGACGCTGTACGCGTTCCGGGTCTCGGTGGCGGTGGGTCCGGCCGGCGACCTCACGGATCGAGACAGCGTCAAGCGCACGGCGTACCTCCCCGGCAAGAACCGGCCGTTGGTCTCCTTCATCGGCGTCACGGAGGACACGAAGCACGCCATCTTCGCTGTCTCCAACGACGTCAGCTCGGTCCGCGGCGAGGGCAGCTGCTTCCCCAAGCGGAGCACCTGCAACTTCCTCGAGCTGAAGGCGGGCGACAAGGCCAGCCTCGACTACGCGCCGGAGGGGGATCGCACCTACAACCTGAAGCTGCGCGAGATCAAGCTGGTCCCGATCGCCGAGCCTCACGGAGGCGCGTCGAACAAGAGCGGCTCCCAGCCGCTGCTCGGCCCTGACGGCTGAGCCGTACCGCCGGGTCCAACATCTGCAAGCGCCCCGGGGGAGCGTCGCTAGGGTTGGCTGCCTAGTGGCAACGCTTCGCTTCACAACCGCCGGCGAGTCGCACGGCCCCGGGCTGGTCGCGATCGTCGAGGGTCTTCCGGCCGGGCTCGAGCTCGACCGCGACCGCCTCGACCGGGAGATGGCCCGCCGCCAGCTCGGCCACGGCCGGGGCGGGCGGATGAAGATCGAGAGCGACTCGGTGGAGATCCGCTCCGGCGTGCGTCACGGGCGGACGCTCGGCAGCCCGGTCGCGGTGCTGGTCGCCAATCGCGACTACGCGAACTGGGAGGAGCGGATGAGCCCCTGGCCGGTCGACGCCGCGGTCGAGGAGGTCCATACGCCGCGGCCCGGCCACGCGGACCTCGCCGGCCTGCTCAAGTACGGGCACTCCGACGTCCGCAACGTGCTGGAGCGCGCCAGCGCACGCGAGACCGCCGCCCGGGTGGCCGCCGGCGCGCTGGCCAAGGAGCTGCTGCACACCTTCGGCGTCAGCGTGCACAGCCATGTGGTCCAGATCGGCTCGGTCCGGGCCACCGAGCGCCCGGATCCCAGCGCGGAGGACTTCACCGGCGTCGACGAATCCCCGGTCCGCTGCCTGGACCCCCGGGCGAGCGAGGCGATGGTCGCCGAGATCGACCGGCTCAGGAAGGCGAACGAGAGCCTGGGGGGCGTGTTCGAGGTCCGGGCCTTCGGGCTGGTGCCGGGGCTGGGCTCGCACGTCGGTTGGGACGAGCGGCTGGACTCGCGGCTCGCCCAGGCCCTGGTCTCGATCCAGGCCGTCAAAGGGGTCTCGGTGGGCGAGGCCTGGGAGGTGGCCGGTCGTCCCGGCTCGGAGTCCCACGACGAGATCTTCTGGTCGGGCGAGCAGGGCTGGCATCGGGAGACCAACCGCGCCGGGGGCGTCGAGGGTGGGACGTCGAACGGCGAGCCGCTGACCGTGCTGGCGGCGCTGAAGCCGATCTCGACGCTGACCAAGCCGTTGCGCTCGGTGGACACCGAGACGATGGAGCCAGCCGAGGCCCTCCGCGAGCGCACCGACTCGACCGTCGTCCCGGCAGCGGGGGTCGTGGGCGAGGCGATGACCGCGCTCGTCCTGGCACGCTGCTACCGGGAAAAGTTCGGGGGCGACCACATCGGTGACGCTCTAGGCGCCCTGTCCGCCTACAGAGAGCGGATCGGGTGGCGGCGGTAGAGCGCCACGGGGCGAGCGTGGCGGCGCGGGGTCAGCGCCGACCCGCGATCGTCTTCATGGGCTTCATGGGCGCCGGCAAGACGGCGGCGGCGAACGCCGCCCGGGCGGCGGGCCTGGAGGCGATCGAGGCCGACGAGCTGCTCGAGGGCGAGCTCGGGATGCCGATCGCCAAGTTCTTCGGGCACCGGGGCGAGGAGGAGTTCCGCAGCCTCGAGGACGCTGAGGTCGGCCAGCTCCTCGAGGACGCCGACGGCGGGGTGATCGCGCTCGGGGGCGGCGCGGTGTGCTCCGAGCGGGTCCGCAGGGCGCTGGCCCGGCACGTCGTCGTCTGGCTTCGGGTCTCGGTCGAGGAGGCCTGGCGGCGGGTCCGGGGAAGCGACCGGCCACTCGCCCAGGACCGGGACAGGTTCCAGTCCCTCCACGCCGAGCGAGAGCCGATCTACGAGGGGCTCGCGGACGCGATCCTGCCCCCGGGTGACGAGGGCATGGTGGCGCGGGCGCTGCCGGCGATCCGCGGGCTGCTCGAGATGCCACCCGGGACGCGGATGGCCTGGGCGACAAGCGAATCAGGGGAGTACCCCGCCTTCGTCGGCGAGGGCATCCTCGGGGCGAGCCATTGGCCGCTCGACGGGCGGCGGTTCTGCCTCGCAGATACGACCGTGTCCCGGCTGTACGCCGACGCGGCCCGGCCGCTCGCGGGGCTGGTCGAGGTGGAGCCCGGCGAGCGCGCCAAGACCCTGGCCGAAGCGGAGCGCGTGCTGCGCGAGCTGGCGCGGCTCGGGATGAACCGGGAGGACCACCTGGTGGCGATCGGCGGCGGAGTGGTCGGAGACCTGGGCGGTTTCTGCGCGGCCACCTACCAGCGGGGGGTCCGCGTCGTGCAGGTGCCCACCACGCTGGTGGCCCAGGTGGACTCGGCGTACGGGGGCAAGACGGGAGTCGACCTGCCCGAGGCAAAGAACTACGTCGGCGCCTATCACCTGCCGAGCGCGGTGCTCGCCGACACCCGCACGCTCGTCACCCTGCCGGACGAGGAGATGGCGGCGGGGTTCGTCGAGGTCGTCAAGACGGCGCTGATCGCGGGGGGCGCGCTCTGGGAGCGGGTGCGGGGGCTCGACCGGCTCGAGGCGGCGGGGTTGGGCGAGGTGATCTTCGCCTGCGCCCGGACCAAGCTCGACGTCGTCGCCGCCGATGAGCGCGACAGCGGCCGGCGGGAGGTGCTCAACCTGGGACACACCGTCGGCCACGCGATCGAGGCGGCCAGCGCCTACGCGCGCTACCGCCACGGCGAGGCGGTGGGCCTCGGGCTGCTGGCGGCGCTTCGCCTCTCGGGCGCGAGCGATCTGCGTGACCAGGTGCGCGGCATCCTCGCCTCGCGTGGCCTGCCGACGAGCCTCGCTTCCGAGGTCGAGGTCGAGGCGGTGCTCGAGGCGATCGAGCGCGACAAGAAGCGCACCGCCGCCGGGGTCGGCTTCGTGCTCCTGGAGCGGCCCGGCGAGCCGAGGGTGGGCCAGAGCGTCGATCCGGACGCGGTCCGCGCCGCGGTCGAGGAGCTTCGATGAGAAACCGGGTCGAGGTCCTGCATGGCGTCAACCTGGACACGCTGGGCCGCCGCGATCCGGAGCACTACGGGGGGATCACCCTCCAGGAGCTCGAGGTGAGGATCAAGCGGTTCGCGTCCGAGCTCGGGCTCGAGGTGAGGTTCTTCCAGTCGAATCACGAGGGGGAGTTCGTCGAGTATCTGCATCGCCTCCCCGACCTGGCCGACGCCGCCCTGCTGAACGCCGGCGCCTGGACCCACTACAGCTACGCGATCCGGGACGCGCTCGAGATCGCGGCGGTGCCGGTGGTCGAGGTCCACCTGTCGGACGTCCAGTCGCGAGAGCCGTGGCGCCGCCACTCGGTCTTCGAGGGCATCGTCGCCGGGGTGGTCTCCGGCGAGGGCCCGGATGGCTATCGCAAGGCGCTCGCGATGCTGAAGGCGCAGCTCGACGGTGGGTGAGACCCGCGCGGACCGCCTCGCGGCGCTGGTCGCCGATCAGGGGCTCGACCTGCTGCTGGTCGGCGATCTCGTGCGCCCGGGCGATTCCGGCCGCGACGCGACCTCGAACCTTCGCTGGCTGACCGGGTTCGGCGGGACCAGCGGCCTCGCGATCGTGGGACCGAGCCGGCGCTCCTTCGTCACCGACTTCCGCTACACGGAGCGCGCGGCGCGCGAGGTGGGCGGGGACTTCGAGCGGACCACCGCCGAGCGCGAGCTGGTCCCCGCCGCGGTCGAGCTGTTGCGGGGGCGGGTCGGCTACGACGACGTTCACACCAGCGTCAGAAACCTTCGCCAGCTCGAGGAGGCGATCGGAGAGGGAGTGGAGCTGAAGGCGGCGGGGGGCCTCGTCGAGCGTCTTCGCCGCCGCAAGGACGAGGCGGAGCTCAACGCGATCGCCGAGGCGGCGAGGCTCGCGGACCAGGTCTACGAGTGGACGTTCGAGCGCGGCGTGGTGGGGAGGGGCGAGCGCGAGATCATGCTCGCCGCCCACCAGCGGATGCGGGAGCTCGGCGCGGAGGACCCGTCGTTTCCCGCGATCGTCGCCGCCGGCGAGAACGGATCGGTCCCGCATCACGAGTCCTCCGAGCGCGAGGTCCATGGGAACGAGCTGCTGCTGATCGACATGGGGGCGATCGTCGACGGCTACTGCTCGGACTGCACCCGGACGGTCGCCACCGGCGAGCTCTCCGACGAGGCGGCCGAGGTCTACGAGCTGGTCCGCTCGGCGCAGCTGGATGCGCTGGGAGCGATCCGCGCCGGGGTCGCGGCGCGAGATGCCGACGCGGCGGCGCGGGAGCCGATCGAGGCAGCCGGCCACGGTGAGCGCTTCGGACACGGCCTGGGACACGGGGTCGGGCTCGAGGTCCACGAGGCACCGCGCCTCTCCCGAAGGTCGGAGGAGACTCTGGAGGCCGGTGACGTGGTCACGGTGGAGCCCGGCGTCTATTTGCCCGGTCGGTTCGGGGTCCGGGTCGAGGACCTGGTGGCCGTCACCGACGAAGGCTGCCGCACCCTGAGCGGCTTCACCAAGGAGCTGGTGGTCGTCGACTGACCGGCCGGCTCGGCTACCGGGTCAGGTCGAGCTCGCCGTCGAGCGCCAGCGCGAAGCCCGCCACCAGCTCGACCGCGGCGTCGACGTCGGCGAGGTCGACCAGCTCCACCGGCGAGTGCATGTAGCGCAGTGGGATCGACACCAATCCGGCTGGGATCCCGGCGCGCGCGATCTGGATCACGTCCGCGTCCGTCGACGTTCTGGACCCCGAGGCCTCGATCGTGTGCGGGATGTCGAGGCGGTCCGCCGTCTCGGAGAGCAGCTCGAAGATCCGCGGCGACAGGGTCGAGCCGCGAGCGATCACCGCTCCGGAGCCGAGCGGATGGTGGCCGAGCTCCTTCTCCTCGACACCGGGCGCATCGGTCGCGTGGGTGACGTCGACCGCGATCGCGAGGTCGGGCTCCAGCGAGTAGGCCGTCGTGCGGGCCCCGTGCGAGCCGATCTCCTCCTGGACCGCCGCGACAGCCGCCATCCCGACCCGAAGGCCCCCTCGCTCGTGGACGCGCCGCAGCGCCTCGAGCGCGACGTAGGCGCCGATCCGGTCGTCGAGCGAGCGCGAGACCAAGCGCCCGGCGTCGAGCTCCACGGGGTCCGCGGCGATCACCACCGGGTCGCCCACCCGAGCTCGCTCGAGCGCCTCCTGCTCGCCGGAGGCGCCGATGTCGATGTGCATGTCCCGCAGCTCGACGACGCTCTTTCGCTGCTCCTCCTTCAGCAGGTGGATCGGCTTGCGGCCGACGACGCCGATGACGGAGCCGTTTGGGCCCTGGACCTCGACCCGCTGACCGAGCAGGATCTGCGGATCCCAGCCTCCGATCGGCGCGAAGTACAAGAAGCCGTTCGAGTCGACGTGGGTGATCACCAGCCCGATCTCGTCGATGTGCCCGACCACCGCGACCAACGGCTTCGCGCCCTCGTCGCCGATCCGGGCGACCGAGGAGCCGAGGGCATCGGTGCTCAGGTCGGCGAAAGATGCGGCCCGCCGCCAGACCTGGCTCGCCGGGCCCTCGTATCCGGAGGGACCCGGGGCGCCGAGCAGGTCATCGAGCAGCTTTGGGGCCTCGCTCATCGGCGGCAGTATGCCTGGCGGCCGATCGCGGCGGTCGCCCGTCTCGCTCGGGGCCGCCGTCACCGACCCCGTTGCCGCCCTCGACGACCACCCGGCAGGGTCGATTGGCGAGCACGTGGCGGGTGGTCGGGCCGAGCAGGCGCTCATCGCTCGGGGCGTGGTCGGTGCTGATGTAGATCAGGTCCGAATGGCGCTCCGCCGCCTCGTTGACGATCGTCTTGCGGCCGAGCTCCTCTTCCTTCTCCATGTCCTGGTGGAGCTTCAACTCCCTTGGAACCTTGAGCACGAACAGGGCCTCGACCTCGGCGTCCGGGCCGACCAGCTTGGCCGCTCTGGCCATCGCTTCGGTGCTGACGTCATCTGGGGAGCGGGAACCGGGCTACCGGCGACCAGGTAGAGCTTCACGCTACGCCGCGCGATTTGGCGCCTCCGGCGCAGGTAGCATCGCTGCGGGAGCGATGCCCCGGTTCTGGGATGGACCGACGCGATCGGCAAGGAACTGCCTTCTCATGCACTGAGTCGCGTGGGCATCGCTCCCTTCTGGAGTCCGCGGTGGGTGTCGACCCGGAAGCCCGGGCGCCGGTTGGCGAGCTAGTGGGGCCTCTCACAACGTTGCACCCGAAACCGCGGCCCCAGGTCGCCGCCAGGCGGCGTCCTCGGTCGCCCGAATAGCGCACTGCTATTCGGGCTTCCTGCGTCCTTGCCTGGCGACGCCTGGGGCTCGCCGTTTCAGGCACAACGTTATGAGACACCCCACTAGGTGGCCGGGCGATCGGGGGCGAAGTCGTCGTGGCGCACGCGGGCGCGCCCCTCGCCGTAGCGGACCGTCTCGTAGGCGATCATCGCGCAGAGCAGGGCGTCGACGATCGCCAGCGTGGCGAGCGCGGACAGCTCGACCGCCGCGGGCAGGAGCGCGAACATGACCAGGGCGAGCAGCAGGCGCTGCCAGTTGACCGTGTGGATGTGGCGGAACCGGAATGCGACGTGTCCCAGCAGGTAGAAGGCGACCCCGCCGAGCAGCGCGAAGGCGGGCACCACCTCGAGCGGGGCGTCGACGTGGGCCAGCGTCTTCTTCAGCGCGACGGCCACGAGCACGATCCCGGCGACCATGAGGAAGTGCAGGTACGAGTAGGAGTCGCGGGCCAGCTCGTTTCGCTCCCGGCCCTCGGGCGCTCGCGCAAGCCGGCGCGCGGAGACCAACGCGACGACGTCGAAGTAGATCCACCAAAGGGCGGCCGCCAGGACGATGCCCAGCACCGCGGCGGCGGCGATCCCGGTGGTCAGGTGCGCCTCGGCGCCGACGCCGATCGCGACGATCGACTCGCCCAGGGCGATGATGATGATCAGCCCGTGGCGCTCGGCGAAGTGACCTGGGACGAGCCTCCAGCCCTCGGAGCCGAAGAAGAACGGCTCGCCCATGTCGAGCAGGAGAGCCAGCGACCACACGGCGGCCTGCGCGATCCCGTCCAGAAACGACGCGACGAGCAGCAGCCCGACGCCGATCGCCGTGCCACCGGCCAGGCCGACAGTCGAGTGGCGCAGCGCGGGATCGTCGCGGCTGGCGAGCATGAACAGGGCGATATGGGCCCCGCGCACGGCGCCATAGGCGAGCGCGAACTCGAGCGCCAGGCTGTCGAATGCCTCGGGCACGCAGATCGCCACCACCAGCAGCGATGCCATCGCGGCGAAGAGGACGATGCGAACCGCGCCCTCCTCGGGATCGACGACGCTGGTCAGCCACGCGTAGCCGACCCACGACCACCACAGGACGC
>JAHEXV010000090.1 GCA_023251935.1 bacterium
TGCGATGCGCGCCGCAGGTGAACGGAGCGGTGCGCGACACCGTTGCGCACGCGGCCCGCGTTGCGGAGGCCGAGCTCGCTTCTGCGATCGACAACCCGATGATCCTCCCCGATGGCCAAGTGGAGTCCTGTGGAAACTTCCACGGCGAGCCGGTTGCCTTCGCGTGCGACTTCCTGGCCGTCGCGGCAGCCGAGCTCGGCGCAATCGCGGAGCGACGTACCGACCGGCTCCTCGACGCTGGGCGATCCTACGGCCTGCCACCGTTTCTCGCGGACGATCCGGGCGTCAACTCCGGACTGATGCTCTCGCAGTACACCCAGGCGGCGATGGTCGCCGAGAACCGTCGCCTAGCCTCGCCGGCGAGCGTCGACTCGTTGCCGACCAGCGCGATGCAGGAGGACCACACCTCGATGGGGTGGGGCGCCGCTCGAAAGCTTCGGGCCGCCCTCGTCAACCTGGACCGCATCCTTGCCGTCGAGCTTGCTTGCGCCGCCCGGGGACTCGACCTGCGCGCCCCGCTGGAGCCGGCGGCCGGTACCGGCGCCGCGCTGCGGGCGGTGCGCACCGCGGGCGTTGCCGGTCCCGGCCCGGATCGCTGGCTCGCGCCCGAGCTCGCGGCCGCCGAGCGCCTCGTGGCCTCGGGCGAGCTGCTGTCGGCGGTCGAGCAATCGGTCGGAGAGCTTCAGTGAGGGCCCCGCGGGAGGTTCGAGCGCCTCGGGGTGCGGAGATCTCCTGCCGTGGCTGGCCGCAGGAAGCGGCGATGCGGATGCTGATGAACAACCTCGACCCCGAGGTAGCGGAGCGGCCCGATGCCCTCGTCGTCTACGGGGGAACGGGGCGCGCGGCACGCTCCTGGGACTCTTACGACGCGATCATCGCCAGCCTACGCACGCTGGAGGGCGACGAGACGCTGCTGGTCCAGTCGGGCAAGCCGGTGGGCGTCCTTCGAACCCACGAGTGGGCGCCGCGCGTCCTGATCGCCAACTCGAACCTGGTGCCGGACTGGGCGACCTGGGAGGAGTTCCGCAGGCTGGAGGAGCTCGGCCTGACGATGTACGGCCAGATGACAGCGGGGTCCTGGATCTACATCGGCACCCAAGGCATCGTCCAGGGAACGTACGAGTGCTTCGCGGAGATCGCCCGCCGCCGGTTCGGGGGCTCGCTGACGGGGACGATCACCGTGACCTCGGGGCTCGGGGGCATGGGCGGCGCGCAGCCGCTGGCGGTGACCATGAACAGCGGCGTAGCGCTGTGCGTTGAGGTGGACCCCCAACGGATCCGCCGGCGGCTCGAGACCCAGTACCTCGACGAGCAGGTCGCCGGACTGGCGGCCGCCGTTGCCCGCTGTGAGGCGGCGAAGGCCGAGGGCCGCGCGTTGAGCGTGGGTGTCTGCGCCAACGCGGCGGATGCGCTGCCCGAGCTGCGCCGCATCGGGCTCGCGGCCGACATCGTGACCGACCAGACGAGCGCCCACGACCCGCTGAACGGCTACATCCCGAACCTGATGACGCTCGACGAGGCGGTAGAGCTTCGCGAAGCGGACCCGGACGAGTACGTGCGCCGGGCGCGGGCAGCCTGCGCCGCGCACTGCGCCGCGATGGTCGGCTTCCTCGACGACGGGGCCGAGGTCTTTGATTACGGCAACAGCCTCCGCGCCGAGGCCGAGCTCGGGGGCTTCGAGAGGGCGTTCGCTTACCCGGGGTTCGTCCCCGCCTACATCCGGCCGCTGTTCTGCGAGGGCAAGGGTCCCTTTCGCTGGGTCGCGCTCTCGGGCGAACCCGCCGACATCGCGGCCACCGACCGGGCGGTGCTCGAGGAGATCCCGGGCGATCCGGCGCTGGAGCGCTGGATTCGCCTCGCGGGCGAGCGGATCGCCTTCCAGGGGTTGCCGGCGCGCATCTGCTGGGCGGGGTACGGCGAGCGCGAGCGGCTCGGTTTGCGGTTCAACGAGATGGTGCGGTCGGGCGAGCTCCAAGCGCCGGTCGTGATCGGGCGCGACCATCTCGATGCCGGATCCGTCGCCTCTCCGTACCGGGAGACCGAGTCGATGCAGGACGGGTCCGACGCGATCGCCGACTGGCCGCTCCTGAACGCGCTCGTAAACACCGCTGCCGGCGCGACGTGGGTCAGCATCCATCACGGGGGAGGGGTCGGGATCGGCCGCTCCATCCACGCCGGCATGGTCTGCGTCGCGGACGGCACCGAGTTGGGCGCCCGGAAGCTCGAGCGGGTGCTGACCGCCGACCCCGGGACCGGGGTGATGAGGCACGCCGATGCCGGATACGACCGCGCGCTCGCGGTCGCGTCCAGGCGGGGGGTTCGGATCCCGATGCGCGAGGCCGGCGGCGGTTGAGGGCGTTCTGGTGCGAGCTGGCCTGGACCGGCGGAGACGAGGTCGATGCCGGGGTGCTGGTGGAGGTCGACGGCCATCGGATCGCTGCGGTCGAGCGAGGGGTCTCGCAGCCAACGTCCGGCGCAACCCGCCTGGACGGCCTCACGATTCCCGGACTCGCCAACGCCCACTCGCACGCCTTTCAGCGGGCGCTGCGCGGGCGAACCCAGGGCGAACGGGGCGATTTCTGGAGCTGGCGGAACGCGATGTACGACCTGGCCTCGAGGCTCGACCCCGGCCTGTATCTGCCGCTGGCCCGGGCGACGTTCGGTGAGATGGCGCTCGCCGGGATCACGTGCGTCGGCGAGTTTCACTACATCCATCACGGCCCGGGCGGGGGCCCCTACGACGATCCGAACGAGATGGGGAAGGCACTGCTCCAAGCCGCGCGCGAGGCCGGGATTCGGATCACGCTGCTCGACGCCTGCTACCTGCACGGGGGCATCGGCAAGGAGCCCAATGATGTCCAGCGGCGGTTCTCCGATGGGGATGCGGAGTCGTGGTCGCAGCGGGTGGAGGGCCTCGACGACGGACCGGGCGTTCGGATTGGCGCTGCGATCCACAGCGTCCGGGCCGTCGATCCCGAGTCGGCGGCCATGGTCGCCCAGTGGGCGGGCAGGCGGCCGCTCCACGCCCACGTCTCGGAGCAGAACGACGAGAACTTCGAATGCGTGGAGGCGTGGGGCAGGAGCCCGGCGGGGGTCCTCGAACGCGCCGGTGCTCTCTCCGAAAGCTTCACCGCCGTCCACCTCACGCATCCGGAGCCGGGCGATGTCCGTCGGATTGCGGACGCCGGCGCGGCGTGCTGCCTGTGCCCGACGACCGAGCGGGATCTCGCCGACGGGATCGCCGAGACGGAGAGGTTCCGCAGCGCCGGGATCCCCCTCGCGCTGGGCTCCGACTCCCACGCCGTGATCGACCTCTTCGAGGAAGCGCGCGCCGTGGAGCTCGATGAGCGTCTGAGGTCGGGCGAGCGGGGGCTGCGCGCGCCCACTGAGCTCCTGCGCTACGCCACCGAGGCAGGGCACTCCTGCCTCGGCTGGCCCGACGCGGGGCGGATCGAGCCCGGCGCGATGGCCGACCTCATGAACGTGGGCCTCGACTCGGTTCGGCTCGCCGGCACCGACCCCGCGGACGCCGTATCAGCGGTCGTCTTCGCCGGAACCGCCACCGACGTCCGCAACGTCATCGTGGGTGGCCGCCAGGTCGTCCGCGGCGGCGCTCACGTGGACATCGAAGTCACGGCCGAGCTGCGCGCCGCGATCGACGCCGTCTGGCGATGAGCGCGCTGGTACTCGACAATATCGGCCTCCTGGTGACAAACGACGCCGCAATCGGCGAGGGCCCGCTTGGGGTGTTGCGAGACGCCGCGCTCGTCCTGGAAGGGGACCGGGTCGCCGCGGTCGCGCCGGCCGGCGCAGCCGCCGATGAGCGCCTCGACGCGGGAGGCCGCTGCGTCATCCCCGGCTTCGTCGACAGCCACACACATCTCGCGTTCGCGGGGGACCGAAGCGACGAATTCGCCGCCCGGATGGCAGGCAGGCCGTACGAGGCGGGAGGGATCCGTGCGACGACCGACGCCACCCGCCGAGCCAGCCACGCCGAGTTGCGAGAGCTGACGAAGCGCCGGCGCGCGGAGGCTCTCCGGGCCGGCACGACGCACGTGGAGATCAAGTCCGGCTATGGCCTGGAGGTCGAAACGGAACGGCGGCTGTGTGAGGTGGCGGGGGAGGTCACCGACGACGTCACCTTCCTCGGCGCCCACGTCGTGCCGGCGGAGTTCGAGGGCCGGGCCGGCGACTACGTCGAGCTGGTCTGCGGGAGGATGCTTGACGCGTGCGCACCCCTTGCTCGCTGGATCGACGTCTTCTGTGAGCGAGGCGCCTTCGACGCCGAGCAGTCCCGCGCGGTGCTCGTCGCCGGCCGGGAGGCGGGCCTCGGGCTGCGGGTGCACGGGAACCAGCTCGGCCCCGGCCCAGGGGCCCGGTTGGCGGTTGAGACGGGCGCCGCGTCGGTCGACCATTGCACCTTCCTCGATGACGCCGACATCGAGGCGCTGGCCGGGAGCAAGACGGTCGCGACCTTCCTCCCGGCGACCGACTTCTCAACCCGTCAGCCCTATCCCGACGCTCGACGGGCGATCGATGCCGGCGTCGCCGTTGCGATCGCCACCAACGCGAACCCGGGCTCGAGCAACACGACCTCGATGAGCTTTTGCATCGCGCTCGCGGTGCGCGACCTGGGTATGGCGGTCGAGGAGGCGCTGGCGGCGGCGACGTTGGGAGGTGCCAACGCCCTTCGCCGCAGCGACGTCGGGCGCCTCACACCCGGCGCACGCGCCGACGCTGCCGTCCTCGACACGACCTCATATGTGGATCTGGCGTACCGGCCGGGCGTGCCGCTGATCGCTGCGACGATCTCCGCAGGGCGCGTCGTCGAGGTGCTCCCACACTCTCTCAGCGGTGCCCACCCGATGTAGCGGGCGAGGTCGAAGCCGAGCTACACCTCCGGCATCCCGGCCAACAGCACCCGGTTCGCCAGCAGCCCGAAAGTCTCGATCCCGGCCACGAGTTCGGCCTCCGGCGTGTCCTCCTCCTACGCCGCGGGCTTGCCCACGCATCAATTGTTTGCGCCGATCGCCGTTTGGCATTGACAGCGGAGCCGGCGCACCGACCTAGGCGAGCGCTACCAGCAGGGACGGCAGTGGCAGACCTTCCGAAATGGGGCCGGCACTC
>JAHEXV010000091.1 GCA_023251935.1 bacterium
CCGGTGCTCTCCCTGCGTGACGCCGCCCGCAGGCTGGTTGCTCCCGTGAAGCGTCACCGTCGCATCGCATGGACGCTGGCGGCCGGGATCGGTCTGCTGGTGGTGGTGGCGATGGCCGCGAACGCCTACGTGATCCTCAGCACCGAAGGAGGGTCAACGGACCAGGTCGGCGAGGTCCCGCGCGCCGAGGCGGCGATCGTCCCCGGCGCCCTGGTCGATTCCCGCGGGCGGATGAGCGCGATGCTCGCCGACCGCGTCCACCAGGCGGCGGCGCTGTGGCGGGCGGGGAAGGTGCGCCGGGTGCTGGTCTCGGGCGACCATCACACCTGGGCCTACGACGAGCCGGACACGATGCGCCAGGCGCTCGAGCGGGAGGGCGTTCCGGCCCGCGACGTCTTCACCGATCACGCCGGCTTCGACACCTGGGCGACCATGGTCAGGGCCCGCAAGGTGTTCGGGGTTCGCAGCGCGGTGGTGATCACCCAGGGCTTCCACATGCCGCGGGCCCTCTACCTCGCCCGGGAGGCCGGCCTGCAGGCCACGGGCCTGACGGCCGACCTGCACGGCTACGGCGAGCAGGGCCGGCGCAGCGAGGTGCGCGAGGTCCTCTCGCGGATCAAGGCGGTCGCCGACGTCACCCTGAACACCGGCGTAGTGCTCGGGCCGCCGGTCCCGATCACCGGCAGCGCCCGGGCCAGCTGGGGGCCCCCTCCCCCGCCCGGCACCCCGCTTGCCGGAGCACCCGCCGCGAGCCACCCCGGCGATCCCCGGTAGCGATCGGCGACTCCGTTCGCGCGATACTGCCGGTGCGCGATGTCCGAGGAGAACGTCGAGATAGTCCGCCGCATCTACGCGGCCTGGACCGATGCCTCGCCGCTCGAGTCCGGCCTCTTGGACCCCGAGATCGAGTGGGTCAACCCGCACGACGCGATCGAGACCGGAACTCGGAGCGGACTCGACGCGTTCGGCTCCGCAGCGGAGATGCTCGGCGACACCTTCGAGGAACTGCGGGTCGAGTTCGACCGCTTCATCGACGCGGGAGACCGCGTGGTGGTGATCGGGACGCTGCGCGCCCGCGGACGAGGAAGCGGCATCGAGACCGAGCGCCAGCAGGGCTACGTGTGGACGCTCCGCGACGGCAAGGCGGTGCGCTTCGAGTGGT
Source organism: bacterium (assembly GCA_023251935.1). Classification (GTDB taxonomy): domain Bacteria; phylum Actinomycetota; class Thermoleophilia; order Solirubrobacterales; family 70-9; genus AC-56. The sequence goes on from JAHEXV010000091.1 coordinate 1,163, forward strand.
TCAACTCCCCCGACCAGGCGCTCGAGGCCGCCGGAGTAGAGCAGTGAGCCGGGGGTTCGTGCGAAACTCGATCGACGTGCCGAGAGGAGGCTGATCATGGCGCGCAAGACGGCGGCACTTCGCCGGCAGGTGGAGCAGGCGCTCCCCGACCGCCCGTTCGCGATCGAGCTCTGGGACGGGACGAGCGTGCCCTCGACCCGGCCCGGCCCGACCCTGACGGTCCACTCCCCCCGGGCGATCGGCCACCTGCTTCGTGCCCCTGGCGAGCTCGGCCTCGGGCGCGCCTACGTGTGCGGAGAGCTCGACGTCGACGACCTCGACGGCATCGTCTCGCTGCTGGGCCGCTGGAGCCCGCCGGCCCTCGGGCTCGGGGGGCGGCTCCGGCTCGCCGCCGCCGCCCTGCGCGCGGTCGGGCTCGGGCGCCTTCCGAAGCCGCCGGCGGCCGAGCTCCAGCCGCGAGGCCGCCGTCACACGAAGAGCCGCGACGCCGAGGCGGTGCGCCACCACTACGACGTTTCGAACGAGTTCTTCGCCCTCTTCCTCGATCGGACCATGACCTACAGCTGCGCGCTGTTCGAGGAGGGCGTCGAGACGCTCGAAGACGCCCAGCGCGCGAAGCTGGAGCTGATCTGTGGCAAGCTCGCGCTCGAGCCCGGGATGCGGATGCTCGACATCGGCTGCGGCTGGGGGAGCCTCGCGATCCATGCGGCCCGCGAGCACGACGCCTCGGTGCTCGGAATCACCCTGTCCGAGCCCCAGGCCGAGCTGGCCACGGAGCGCGCCCGGGAGGCCGGCGTCGGCGACCGGGTCGAGGTCAGGGTGATGGACTACCGCGACCTGCCCGAGGAGGGGTTCGATGCCGTGGCCAGCATCGGCATGGTCGAACACGTCGGCGAGCAGCGGATCGACGAGTACGCGGCCGGGATCGCGCGGGTGCTCGCGCCGGGCGGCCGGGTGCTCAATCACGGCATCACCTGGGTCCCGCCCGCCAAGGGCGCCGTCCACATCGGGGGCGAGTTCTCAAATCGGTACGTGTTTCCGGATGGCGAGCTGCTCAACCTGTCGCGCATGCTGCTCGCCTTCGAGCGCGCCGGCTTCGAGATGCTCAACGTCGAGGACCTTCACACCGACTACGCCGAGACGCTTCGCCACTGGACGACTCGGCTCGAGGACCGCCTCGAGGATGCCGAGCGGCTCGGCGGCGCCGAGCGCACCCGCGTCTGGCGCCTCTACCTGAGGGCGGCGCGGAACGGCTTCGAGATCGCCAACAATTCCGTCTACCAGCTCCTCTGCAGCCGGCCGCTCACCGAGGGGCCCAGCGCGGAGCCGACGGCCCGTCGCCACGAGCCGGCTCGTCGCCGGGTCCCGCCGGTGCGGATCCCGGCATAGGGGGCGCCACCTCCGCACCCGGGGTACCTTGACGGTGGATGGCCAAGCCGGTCCACATCGGCTGCTCGGGCTGGAACTACCGCGACTGGCGCGGCCCGGTCTACCCCGAGGGCCTGCCGGCCCGCCGCTGGCTGGAGCGCTACTCGGAGCTGTTCGACACGGTCGAGGTCAACAACACCTTCTACCGCCTGCCGTCCGAGAGCGCCGTCAAGGCCTGGGCCGAACAGACCCCGCGGCACTTCGTGTTCTCGGTCAAGGCGAGCCGTTACCTGACCCACGTCAAGCGCCTGAAGACGATCGAGGTCGGCGCCACCAGATTCTTCGAGCCGCTCGAGGCGCTGGTCAAGGCGCGCAAGCTGGGTCCCGTTCTCTGGCAGCTGCCGGCGAATTTTCGGCGCGACGACGATCGGCTGCATATGGCGCTCGAGGGGTTGCCGAGGGGTCGCCACTGCTTCGAGTTCCGCCATCCAAGCTGGTTCACGGACGATGTCTACGCCCTGCTGCGTCGCCACAAGGTCGCGTTGGTGATCGGCGACCATCCTGAGCGCCTCTTCCAGACGTATGAGATCACCGCGGGCTGGACCTACGTCCGCTTTCACTACGGGCGCCGAGGCCGGCGTGGCAACTACTCCGAGCGCGAGCTCGAGGTGTGGAAACGGCGGATCGCCGCTTGGCGCTCCCGCTTGGAGGTCTACGCGTACTTCGACAACGATTGGCAGGGCATCGCGCCACGCAACGCCCGCTGGCTGGCCGAGCGCCTGAGCTAGCGGCACCCGCGCGAAGACGGGGTACCGGGGCATCACAACTCGCCGAGACCCGAGTTGCGCTGCCCTATCCAGCGCAACTCGGCATTGGGCGGGCGCAGCTACATAGAGGCGAGCCGCCCGGCTCAGCGCGAGAGCGGGTCGGCGACGCGAAGCGCCTCGAGCACGCGGTCGGCGACCGCCTCGCCCGTGAAGCCCACCTCCTCGCGCAGGAGCGCCGGCTTGCCGTGGGCGACGTAGCGGTCGGGCAGCCCGACGCGGACCACCCGGGCGCGCGACTGGGGCGGCGCGAAGGCGTCCTCGAGGTGCTCGAGAACTGCGGCCCCGAAACCGCCCGGGAGCACGTTCTCCTCGATCGCCACGACCAGCTCGTGCTCGCGGGCGAGTCGCTGGACGAGCTCCGCGTCGAGGGGCTTTGCGAACCGGCCGTCGGCCACCGTGACGTTGAGGTCGTGCTGACCGAGGACGCCCGCGGCGCGGAGCGCGACCTGCACCCCGTATCCGTAGCCGAGCAGGGCGACCCGCTGGCCCTCGGCGAGCAGCTCGCCGGTGCCGATCGGGATCTCGTGTCCCTGGTCGGGGATCGGAACGCCCTCGGCGGCCCCGCGCGGGTAGCGAAGCGCCACGGGGCCTGCATCGTGGGCGAGCGCCGTGCGAAGCATGTGGACCAGCATCGCCTCGTCGCGCGGCGCCATCAGGACGACGTTCGGGAGCGGCCGTAGGTAGGAGACGTCGAAGGCGCCGTGGTGGGTGGGTCCGTCGTCGCCGACCAGCCCGGCGCGGTCCATGGCGAAGACCACGTTCAGCTCCTGCAGGCAGACGTCGTGGACGATCTGATCGAAGCCGCGCTGAAGGAAGGTCGAGTAGATCGCGCACACGGGCTTCGCGCCCTGGAGCGACAGCCCGGCCGCGAACAGGACCGCGTCCTGCTCGGCGATCCCGACGTCGTAGTACTGGTCGGGGACCTCCTTGCAGAGCTTATTGAGCCCGGTCCCCCCCGCCATCGCCGCGGTGATCCCGATCACCCGGCGGTCGCGCTTCGCCTCGGCGACCAGCGCGTCGGCGAACACGGCCGTGTACTGGGGCGGCGCCGGGGCCGGCGGCGGCTCGAGCTTCTCGATTCCCTCCGGCGAGTCGGATTCCCTGACCGGCACCGGCTTCGGCTCCGCGGGCTTGCGGTTGACGATCGACTTCGGCTTCGCGGCGTGCCACTTCTCCATCCCCTCGAGGCCACCCTCCTCGGCGGGCGTGAAGCCCTTGCCCTTGACGGTGTGGATGTGGACCACCACCGGCCGCTCGGCGCCCAGCGCGTCGGCGATCGCCCCGCGCAGCGCCCCGACGTCGTGCCCGTCGATCACCCCGACATAGGCGAGATCGAGCTCCTCGAACAGCAGCCCCGGCGCCGCGTAGGACTTGATCGCCGACTTGAGCTCGGGGCCGAGCCGCTCGATCCGCTCGCCCAGCCCGAGGGGCAGCCTGGTGAGCCGCTCCTCGACCCCCTCGCGGGCGTGATAGAGGCGCGGGTGGAGGCGGAAGCGCTGGAAGTAGCGCGCCAGCGCGCCGACGTTCGGCGAGATCGACATCCCGTTGTCGTTCAGGACGATGACGATCGGGGTCTGGAGCCCGCCGGCATTGTGGAGGGCCTCGTAGGCGACCCCGCCGGTCAGCGCCCCGTCGCCGATCACCGCGACCACCTTGCCGTCCTGGCCGATCCCCTTGCGCATCGCCTCCTTGAGCCCGACCGCGTAGCCGATCGAGGTCGACGCGTGGCCGGCGCCCATGATGTCGTGTTCGGACTCGAACACCGAGC
>JAHEXV010000092.1 GCA_023251935.1 bacterium
CGTCGTCGACGATCTCCCGGATCACGGCGTACATGTCGTAGGGGTGCCGAGCGGACTCGGGAACGATGTCAAGCAGCTCCTCGGACATCCGATCGTCGGGGTCGTCGGTCCCGCGGACGCGCGGGCGCTGCTCGCAGTTGGCGGGGAAGAATGAGAGGTAGGTCTTCACCACCTCGATGCACTCGCGGTCGTCGGCGACCTCGAGGTCGCCGACGCCCGAGACCCGGCAGTGGACGCGCGCCCCGCCGAGATCCTCCATCGAGATGTCCTCGCCGGTGACGGCCTTCGTCAGGTGCGGCCCAGCCAGGGCCATCGCCCCCTGGCCGACGACCATCGGCACGAAGTCGGCGAGCCCGGGGATGTAAGCGGTGCCCGCCGCGCAGGGGCCCATCATCGCCGCCACCAGGGGGATGACGCCGGACATCGTCACCTCCTCGCGGAACAGGTGGCCCGAGCCGGCGAACAGCGATCCGGCGGCCTCCTGGATCCGAGCGCCGGCGGAGTCGAGCAGCCAGATCAGCGGCATCCGCTTCTGAAGCGCCATCTCGCGAAGCCGTGAGACCTTGAGCTCGCCGGTCATCCCCATCGACCCCGCCATCACGGTGAAGTCGTAGGCGGCGATGCAGCAGGTCCGCCCCTCGACATCGCCCCATCCCGTGATCACGCCGTCCGCGGGGGCCTCCCTGCCCTCCATCGAACGCTGCGAGAAGTGGGGGCCGCCGTGGATGCCGATCTCGACGAAGCTGCCGGGGTCGACCAGGAGGTCGAGTCGCTCCCGGGCGGTCAGCTTGCCGCGCTCGTGCTGGAGCGCGATCTTCTCTTCGCCGCCCCCGAGCTTCGCTCGGCGGCGGCGGTCATGAAGATCCTCGACGAGGGCCTTCATCCCGGTCTGCTCGCCGGCCTCGACTTCGTCCGGCGCCTCGAGCGCCTCGGCTTCCTTCGCCGCGTCGGCGACCTTGCGTGCCTCGTTCTGCTGCTCATTCGTTGGCTTGGTGTCCTTGGTGGCCACGCCTATCGCCCTTTCCACTTCGGCTCGCGCTTCTCGAAGAACGCCTGGGCGCCCTCGACGATGTCCTCGGTGCTGAAGGTGAGGGAAAGCTGCGAGCGCAGGTACTCGAGGGCGTCGTCGAGGGCCATGTCCTGCTGGCGGTACATCGCGTCGTGACCGAGGCGCATCAGCACCGGGCTCTTCGACGCCAGCTTGCCGGCCCAGTCGGTGACCGCGGCGTCGAACTCGTCCTCGGGCACCACCTTGTTGGCCAAGCCGTGGCGCACCGCCTCCTCCGCCGACAGCCGCTCCCCGAGCAGGATCATCTCGTTGACCACCTTGCGGGGGACGTTCCGGTAGATGATCGACATGATCATGTAGGGGAAGGCGCCGATGTTGATCTCCGGGGTCCAGAAGTCGGCGCCCTGCTTGGCGATCACCAGGTCGCAGGAGAGCGCCAGTCCGAGCCCACCCGCCACCACGTGCCCGTTGGCCGCGCACAGCGAGGGCTTTCCGAGCCGCGGCATCAGCCGGAAGAACTCCAGGAAGGGGTCGGTACCGAAGTGCTTTTCGATCGGCGGGGCGTCGGAGCCGAAGCCGCCGAGGTCGGCGCCGGCACAGAACGCCTTCCCGGCGCCGGTCAGGACCAGGGCGCGCGCCGCGTCGTCGTCGCGGGCGCGGCGGACCGCGTCGACCAGCCCCGCCAGCATCTCGACCGAGAGCCGGTTGCGCTTCTCGGGATCGTTGAGGGTGACGGTCGCGACGCCGCCTTCGACCTCGTAGAGGACCAGCTCCTCGGCCACCGGCGCCACCGTAGCACAAAGTATGAAGTAATACTCTATGCTGCTCGCAGCGGAGCCCGCGACGGCTGCCCCCGCCCGGCAGCCGGGCGGCGTCGAGCACAACGCGCAACAAGGAGCGACACAGTGGCCACAGCGACCGTCATCAAGCCCGAGCACCAGGGGACCGGAAAGCACCTGCTGTTCACCGACGAGCACGAGGACCTCCGCGAGTCGATGGAGGCGTGGGTGAAGAACGAGCTCTGGCCACACCGCAACGAGTGGGAGGAGACGACCTGGCCAAACGAGGTGATGCGCCGCGCCGGCGAGCTCGGCTTTCTCGGCCTCTGCTTCCCCGAGGAGTACGGCGGGCAGGGCGGCGACTACTACTACTCGCTGGTCCGCGCCGAGTGCATGAGCCACTCGGGGTCAGGCGGCACCAACATGGGCTTCGCGGTGCAGACCGACATGGTCCTGCCCCCGGTCCACCTGCTGGGGACCGAGGAGCAGAAGCAGCGCTATCTGGTCCCGGGGATCAAGGGCGAGAAGATCGGCTGCCTGGGGATCACCGAGCCCGGCGCCGGCTCCGACGTCGCGGGGATCCGCACCAAGGCGATCAGGGATGGCGACGAGTACCTGATCTCGGGCTCGAAGACGTTCATCACCAACGGCCCCCGGGCGGACTTCATCCTCCTGGTGGCGAAGACCGATCCCGACGCTCGCCACGAGGGGATCACCCTGTTCCTCGTCGATCTTCGCGACGCCAACGGAGACCACGTGCCCGGCTTCGAGATCTCGCGCGAGCTCGAGAAGATGGGCATGCACGCCTCGGACACTGGCGAGCTCGCCTTCGACGAGGTCCGGGTGCCGGCCGAGAACGTGCTCGGCGAGATCGGCAAGGGCTTCTACCACATCTCCTGGGAGCTCCAGAGCGAGCGCATGGTCGCCGCGGCCGGCTCCGTCTCCGGGGCCGAGCGGCTGTTCGAGAAGACGCTCGCCTACGCCAAGGAGCGAGAGGCGTTCGGTCGGCCGATCGGCAGGTTCCAGGCGATCCGGCACAAGTTCGCCGAGATGGCGACCAAGATCGAGGCGGCGAAGCAGTTCAACTACGTGGTCGCCTGGCGCTACGCCAATGGCGAGTACCCGGTGCGCGAGATCACCGAGGTGAAGCTGTTCGCCTCCCGGATGTGCTGCGAGGTCGCCGACGAGTGCGTCCAGATCCTCGGCGGCTACGGCTACATGAAGGAGTACGAGATCGAGCGCGCCTACCGCGACGTTCGCCTCAACCGGATCGGCGCCGGGACCGACGAGATCATGCTCGACGTGATCGGCCGATCGTACGGGCTATAGGCGGTTCCTCGGCGATCGGCCGGCTATCGTCCGGGTCTGTGTCGGAGCTGATCCATACCTGCTACCGGGTCGCCGACCTCGATCGCTCGATCGCCTTCTACGAGAAGCTCGGCATGGAGGAGATCGGTCGGATCCCGATTCGCGACGAGGCGATCAACGTCTTCATGGGCCTGCCGGGCGACGGGCCGCGGCTCGAGCTGACCTACAACATCGGCCGCGACGAGCCCTACGAGATCGGCACCGGCTACGGGCACATCGCGATCACCGTCGCCGACATCGACGCGACGCTGGAGCGCCTCGAGACCGTCGGGATCGAGCCCGAGCGTCCTCCCTACACGGTCCGGGAGGGCGGCTCGCGCCTCTGCTTCGTCCGCGATCCCGACGACTACCGGATCGAGCTGCTCGAAGCGGCCGCGGGCTGACGGGCGGTTGAGCAACCTCGACCACATCCGCTCCTACTACGAGGCGCTGAACACCGGCGAGGTCGAGTCGATCGCATCCCACTTCACCGACGACGCCGTCCACTACTACACCCGCCTCGGGCCTCACCAGGGGGCGCGGGCGATCGCCGAGAACGCCCGCTGGGCCACCGACAACCTCGACGGCAAGTGGTGGTACGAGCACGGGATCGAGCAGGGCGACGAGGCGGTGATCGAGTGGACGATGACCTGGCGCGACCCGAAGTCGGGCGAGGAGCGCCTCAATCGCGGCACCGAGTGGTTTCGTCTCCGCGACGGCAGGATCGCCGAGGTCCGCGCCTACCACCACGGCGATCGCAAGAACCCGCGCGGCGACCTGCTCGGCTTCACCTTCGCCGAGCGCGGCTATACGACGCTCGAGGGCTGACGCCATCCGATGAGCGTCGTCAAGGACACCGGCGAGCGGGCGCTCCTGCCCCCGTTCACCGACGAACACGAGGAGCTTCGCGAGAGCGTTCGCCGCTTTGTGTCCAAGGAGATCGCCCCCCACGTCGACGACTGGGAGGATGCGCGGGAGTTCCCGCGCGAGCTCTTCGCCCGCTGCGGCGAGCTCGGCTTCCTCGGCCTCAAGTTCCCGACCGAGTACGGCGGCCAGGGCGGCACCCACCTCCACGACGCGGTCTGGATCGAGGAGCTGTCGCGGTCCGGCGGCTCGGGTGGGGTCGCCGCCGGGCTCAACGCCCACGCCCAGATCGCGATGCCGCCGGTGTTCAACTTCGGCACCGAGGAGCAACGCCAGCGCTGGATCGTGCCGGGAATCCAGGGCGAGCTGGTCGGCGCGCTGGGGATCACCGAGCCCGGCGCGGGCTCCAACGTCGCCGACATCCGCACCACCGCTCGCAGGGTGTCCGGCGGCTACGTGGTCAACGGGTCGAAGACCTTCATCACCAACGGGGTCCGGGCCGACTTCCTGGTCTGCGCGGTGAAGACCAACGAGGAGGGCGGCCACCACGGGCTCTCGTTCCTGATCCTGGAGCGCGAGATGCCGGGCTACGAGGTGACCAGCAAGCTCGAGAAGATGGGCTGGCACGCCTCGGACACCGGCGAGCTCGCCTTCACCGACGTCGAGGTCCCGGACGAGAACCTGCTCGGCGCCGAGAACCAGGGCTTCTACCTGATCATGGCCAACTTCCAGTGGGAGCGCCTGGCGATGGCGCTCGGGGCGGTCGGCGGGATGCGGAAGGTCTTCGAGGCGACGCTCGCCTACGCCAAGGAGCGTGAGGCGTTCGGGCGCCCGATCGGGCGCTTCCAGGCGATCCGCCACAAGTTCGCCGAGATGGCGACCACGATCGAGGCCTCCCGAGCGCTCACGTACGACGCCCTTCGCCTGTTCGCCGAGGGCCACGACGCGATTCGCGAGGTGACGATGGCGAAGCTCTTCACCCAGCGAGCCCTGCTCGAGGTGGCCGACGAGTGCCTGCAGATCCACGGCGGCTACGGCTACATGCGCGAGTACGGGATCGAGCGCGCCGTCCGCGACGCCCGCCTCGGCCCGATCGGCGGCGGCACCGACGAGATCATGAAGG
>JAHEXV010000012.1 GCA_023251935.1 bacterium
TCGCACCCCGATCGGGCGCGCTTTCAAGGGCTCGCTCGCCCAGCAGCGCCCAGATGAGATGGGCGCGTTCATCGTCGACCAGCTGCTCGAGCGCAATCCGGAGGTCGATCCGGCTTCGGTCGAGGACGTGTTCTGCGGCTGCGGCATGCCACAGGGCCTCCAGGCCTTCAACATCGGGCGGATCATCTCGCTGCTCTCGGAGAAGCTCCCGCAGACGGTCAACGGGGTGACGATCTCCCGCTACTGCTCCTCGAGCCTCGATGCGATTCGCCACGCCGGCAACGCGATCAAGGCCGGCGAGGGCGACGCCTACGTGGCGGCCGGGGTCGAGTGGGTGAGCCGCTACAACGAGCGCACCGAGCCCGCGGGCATCCCCGACCGCAACCCGAACCTGATCGGCGAGAACGGCCAGCCGGACGCCTACATCGAGATGGGGATCACGGCGGTCAACGTCGCCAAGCGCTACGAGGTCAGTCGAGCCGAGATGGACAAGTACGCGCAGCGCTCCCAGCAGCTTGCCGTCGGCTCGCAGGAGTCGGGCTTCTTCGACCGCGAGATCGCCCCGGTCGAGCTCGAGGACGGAGCCGAGGTGGCCAAGGACGATGGGCCGCGGGCGAGCTCGACCCTCGAGAAGCTCGCGGAGCTGCCGGAGGCGTTCGAGGGCGGCGGCGGCGTCACCGCCGGCAACTCCTGCCCTCTCAACGATGGCGCGGCCGCCGTGCTGCTGATGTCGGACACGAAGGCCAAGGAGCTCGGCCTCTCCCCCCGGGCGCGGATCGTCACCGCGGCGACCTACGGCAACGAGCCCGAGTACATGGGGGTCGCGCCGATCGGCGCGATCAAGAAGGTGCTCGATCGCGCCGGGATGACGATCGACGACATCGACGTCGTCGAGCTCAACGAGGCCTTCGCCGCCCAGGTGATCCCGATCATGGCCGAATGCGACATCCCGCTGGAGAAGCTCAACACGCACGGCGGGGCGATCGCGCTCGGGCACCCCTTCGGGATGACCGGCGCCAGGATCATGACCACCCTGCTCAACGTGATGGAGACCGACGACCACCAGGTCGGCCTCGAGACGATGTGCGTGGCCGGAGGGCAGGGCAAGGCGATGATCGTCGAGCGGCTGAACTAGCCGTCCCTGCCGGGCGGCTGGAAGTCCCGGTCGGGCACGATGCGATGCGCCGGGCTGAGCTCCGAATCCGACTCCAACCGCGGGCGACTCGCGAAGAGATCTCGGGCGAGCGCGGCGGGGCGATCGTGGTGCGGGTCACCGAGCCACCCGTCGACGGACGCGCCAACGACGCGCTCGTGAGGCTGATCGCCAAGCGGGCCGGGGTGGCGAAGAGCCGGGTGACGATCGTCCGCGGGGCTCGTTCGCGCGACAAGCTCGTCCGCGTGAACGGGGTCGACGAAGCCGAACTGCGGCGCGCGCTGGGGGCCTAGCCAGGTCGTCGGGCTCGATGCCTCCGCGAGCCCGATGGATCAGACCTATAGTCGCCTGGAGTTGACCGATCCGCGCGATACAGGTGGCCCGCCGGCCGCCCCCACCGTCGCCGACGAGGGGTTCGACGCCACTCGCCGCACCTACCTGGCCAGCGAGCGCACCCAGCTCGCCTGGTGGCGGACCGGGCTCACGGCCCTGGCCGTCGCGCTGGCGGTCGGGCGGGTGGTGCCGGAGCTGACCGGCAACCCACTCCAGTGGCCATACACGGTCGTCGGCTGCGCCTTCGCCGTCTATGCGATCGCGCTGATCGCCTACGGGACGATCAGGGCGAGGGCCGTCGATCGGGCGGTCGCCGAGGGCCGTTTCGCCGACGCACCCTCCCGCGTGCTCGGCCTGTTGACCGCCGCAGGGGTCGCGCTCGGCGTGGCGACGCTGATCCTGGTCGCGGTCGACTAGCGATCGCGGGCGTCGATCGTCGCGTCACGGCCCATCGAGCGGCTCCGGGGCTCGATTGGCCGGCGCGCCGCCCGGTCGGCCACAATCCTCGGCGATGCCAGGGATCCGGGAGAGTCGTGCGCGGCGCCGCGCGGCGGCGGTCCGGTACAGGCGTCGGCGCCTGGTGGCGCTCGGCCTCGGCGCCGCGGCGGCGGCGGCGCTCGCGGTCGGCTTGGCGGTGGGCTCCGGGACCGGCGGCGGGGGGTCGCTGACGCCCGAGCAGACGGTGCGGGCCCAGAGGGAGGCCGAGCCGGTTCCGTTCACGGTCTCGGTCAGCGGCGACCTGCTGATCCACTCGCCGGTCTGGGCGCGGGCGTTGGCGCTGGGCGGCGGCAGCCACTACGACTTCGCGGCCGAGCTGAACGAGCTGAGGCCGTACGTCGCCGAGGTCGACCTGGGCATCTGCCACGTCGAGACCCCGATGACGCCCGCGCCCCCCGCCGGCTACCCGATCTTCAACGCGCCGCCCGAGCTGGCGGACGGAATCGAGGCGACGGGATGGGACGTCTGCGACACGGCGTCGAACCACTCCCTCGACCAGGGCCAGACCGGGATCGACGACACGGGCAAGGCGCTCGACCGCGCTCACGTCCGTCACACCGGGTCGTTCCCGTCTGCGGGCGCCCAGCGCAAGCTGGTGTTGATGGACGTCCACGGGGTGAAGGTCGCCTTCCTCGCCTACACCACCGACACCAACGGGATCCCCGCGCCCCATCCCTGGTCGGTGAACATCGCCAGCGCGGGTCGTGTGCTCGCCGACGCCAAACGCGCCAAGAAGATGGGCGCGGAGGCGGTCATCGTCAACCTCCATTGGGGCGGCGAGATCCTCCCCGAGTACCAGCAAGAGCCGAGCTCGGGACAGCTGGCGCTGGTCAAGAAGCTCACGGCGTCCCCGCTGATCACCGCGATCGTCGGCCAGGGGCCGCACGCCGTGCAGCCGATCGAGCGCATCAACGACAACTTCGTGGTCTTCAGCGAGGGGAACCTGATCTCCAACCAGAGCCCGGAGGCCGGGCTTCCGGCCTCGAGCCAGGACGGGATGGTCGTGCTGCTCCACTGTGTCGCCGACGGGCGCGGGGTCCGGGTGCAGAACGTGACCTACGTGCCTGTGTTCGTCAACCACCCCGACTACGAGGTGTTGCCGATCGGCGACGCGCTCCGGAAGGGCGAGGGCGACGCCACCCAGCTCCGCGACTCCTACCAGCGGACCGTGAGCGTGGCCGGCAGGAGCAAGAACATCGAGCCGGCCCCATCGAAGCTGCCTTAGAGGAAGCGTTCCGCCTGGTCGGCGATCAGGCGCGCCAGCGCCAGCGACGAGGTGGCGGCGGGGGAGGGCGCGTTGCGCACATGGACCGCCCGCTCCGTGCGGTGGACCACGAAGTCGTCGACCAGCGCGCCGTCGCGGCCGAGAGCCTGGGCGCGGATCCCGACCGGGCCGGGGAGGACGTCCGAAGGGCTCAGCTCGGGCACGAAGCGGCGCAGCTCGCCGACGAAGGCGCGACGGCTGGCGGCGGCGCGAAGCTCGCGCAGGGCGGTGGCGCGAAACCGCGCCGCCAGCCGCCAGGTCCCGGGCCACCCGAGCGTCTGGGCGAGGTCGTCGAGCCGAACCCGTGAGGGCCGGTATGCATCGCGGGCGCCCGCGATCAGCGCCGACGGCCCCAGCAGCACCTCGCCGTCGACCCGCCGCGTCACGTGCATGCCGAGGAACGGAAGCTCGGGATCCGGCACCGGATAGATGCTCGCCCGGACGAGGTGGCGCCGCTCGGGCGCCAATCGCAGATAGGCGCCGCGGAAGGGGACGATCCGGGGCTCGAGCGGAGCGCCGCAGGCGGTCGCGAGCCGGTCCGACCAGGCTCCGGCGCAGCCGATCGCCGCCCGCGCTCGCGTCGTGCCGGCGGCGTGCTCGACAACCATCCACTCGCCGATCGGCGTCAGCGACGAAACGCGGCAGCCGGTGACGATCCGGCCGCCGCGTCGTTCGAGGTCGGCGGCGAAGCTCCGGGCGACCTCGGCGAAGTCGACGACCCCGGTCGTCGGCGAGTGGAGGGCGGCGATCCCCGTCGCGTGGGGCTCGATCTCGCGCAGCTCCGCGGGACCGATCCGCCGCAGCTCGGGCACCTGGTTCTGGCGGCCTCGGCGCTCCAGCTCGCCGAGCGCCGCCAGCTCGTCCTCGCGGGTGGCGACGATCGCCTTGCCGTTGCGCTCGGCCCTGATCCCGCGCTCCGCGCAATACGCGTAGAGCGCGCGGGCGCCCTCGACGCAGAGCCCCGCCTTCAACGAGCCCGGCTTGTAGTAGATCCCGGCGTGGATCACCCCGCTGGTGTGGCCGGTCTGATGCGCGGCGATCCGCGGCTCGCGCTCGAGCACGCAGACGCGGATGCCGTCGTGGCGAAGGGCCAGCTCGCGCGCGGTCGCCAGGCCGACGATCCCCGCACCGACGACCAGGACGTCGCAGTCGCGAGGTGGGTCGGCGCCGGGCATCCAGGCGATCCTAGGGTCCGGCTCGCAGCTACGATCACTGACGTGGCCCTGCCGCTCAAGCCGCCGATCAAACCGCAGCTGGCGCTGGCCCGAAAGCAGCTGCCGGAGGGCGACGAGTGGGTGTACGAGCCGAAGTTCGACGGCTTTCGGGTGATCGCGTTCGTCGACGGCGAGGACGTCTATCTGCAGTCGCGGGGGGCGAAGCCGCTACGCCGCTACTTTCCCGAGCTCGAGCTCCCGCCGGGCCGCTACGTGCTCGACGGCGAGCTGCTGATCCTCGGGGCCGACGGCCACGAGCAGTTCGATGCGCTCCAGAACCGGCTCCACCCGGCGGAGTCGAGGGTGAGGATGCTCGCCGAGCGGACGCCGGCGCTCCTGCGGGCCTTCGACCTCCTGGCCGAGGGATCGAGGAAGGTCCTCGGCCAGCCTTTCGCCGAGCGACGCAAGCGACTCGAGTCGCTTGTCGCGGGCCTCGGGGGCCGCACGAAGGCCGCCGCCGGCTCGATCGAGCTGACCCCTGTGGAGCCGAGGCTGGCGAAGGCGACGCCGTGGCTCGAGGGCGGTGAGGGGGTGATCGCCAAGCAGCTCGAGGCGCCCTACCGGCCCGGAGAGCGAAAGGGGATGGTGAAGGTGAAGCGCGTCCGCACCGCCGACTGCGTCGTCGTCGGCTGGCGGCCGGGGAAGGAGGAGGGCACGGTCGGCTCCCTGATCCTCGGCCTCTACGACGGCGGCGAGCTTCGAGTGGTCGGGCACACCTCGGGCTTTCGGGCCGCCGAGAAGCGCGAGCTCGTCTCCAAGCTCGCCCCCTACGAGACCGGCGAGCGAGGCTCGGGCGACCCGAGCCGCTGGGCGGCGGGGCGCGACCTGGAGTGGATCGAGCTTCGGCCCGAGCTGGTCGTCGAGGTGAGCTTCGACCACGTCAGCGACGGCCGCATCCGCCACGGCACCAAGGTGCTGCGCTGGCGCGACGACAAGGAGCCCGCGGACTGCGCCTTCGGCCAGCTGTCCTAGGTGGCGCTTCAGCGCCCCTTCCTCGCCTTGCTGGGCTCGACCCGCTTCGGCTCGCCCTTCTGCTTTCGGAAGTGGGGAGGCCAGGGCGCGTCGCCCAGCCCCTCGGCCTCGTCGCGGGCGGCGAGTTCGAGCAGCGCATCGAGGGAGCCGGGGTGATCGTCGATCGAGGCTGACGGGTCGCCGACCTCGGCGACCCGCTTCGGCACCGTGTCGAGCCGCAGCTCGGCCGGCTCGGCGTCAGGCACCTCGTCCCACTCGAGCGGACACGAGACCCGGGCATCCGGGGTCGGACGGACCGAGTAGGCGGAGGCGACGGTGCGATCGCGGGCGTTCTGGTTGTAGTCGACAAACACGCCGTGGCGCTCCTCCTTCCACCACTTGCTCGTCGCCAGCTTCGGAACGCGGCGCTCCACCTCGCGGGCGAGGGCGAGCGCCGCGCGGCGCACCTCAGTGAAGCCGTGCTCGGGCTCGACCCGCACGTTGACGTGAATGCCCCGTGACCCGGAGGTCTTGGGGAACCCGGCCAATCCATGGTCGGCGAGGACCTCGCGGACGACCAGCGCGACCCTGCGGACCTCGTCGAACTCGACCCCCGGAGTGGGGTCGAGGTCGACTCGCAGCTCGTCCGGGTGGTCGAGGTCGGCGCGGCGGACCGGCCAGGGGTTGAAGTCGATCACGCCCAAGTTGACGGCCCAGACCAGGTGTGCGGCATCGTTGGCGACCAGCTCCCGGGCGTTGCGCCCGCTCGGGAAGTGGACGGTCGCCGTCTCGAGCCACTCGGGCGGCCCCTTGGGGACCCGCTTCTGGAAGAAGAACTCGCCGCCGGCGCCGTCGACGAACCGCTTCATGGTCGTCGGCCGCTCGCGGAGGTGGATCAAGGCCGCATCCGCGACCTCGACGTAGTAGTTCGCCAGGTCGAGCTTCGTGTGCCCCGCCTGCTCGAAGAAGAGCTTGTCGGGGTTGGAGAGCCGAACCTCCCGTGCGGCCACCTCGATCGTCGTGTAGCTCCCTCGCGTCGCCATCGATGGAAGGATCGTCCCGCATTCGAGTCAGGAGGAGTCCGATGGAGACGCTCACAACGATCAGCTACGAGGTCGACGGCCGAGTGGCGCGAATCACCCTCGACCGGCCCGAGCGCGGCAACGGGATCACCCTCGAGATGCCACGCGAGCTCGGCGCCTGCGTCGAGCGGGCCAACCTCGACCCCGAGGTGCGGGTGATCGCGCTGGCCGGAAACGGCCCCGGCTTCTGCGGCGGGTACGACCTCGTCGCCTCAGCCGAGCGCGGCTCGAGCGGGCTGGGTGCGGACGACGCGCCGGCGGGCTCGCCGCTCGACCCTGCGGTGCAGGCCGCCAACCACGATCCCGGCCGCGTCTGGGACCCGATCGTCGACTTCCAGATGATGCGGCGGAACGTCCGCGGCTTCATGGCCCTCTTCCACTCGGAGAAGCCGGTGGTCTGCAAGGTGCACGGCTTCTGCGTCGCGGGAGGCACGGACATGGCGCTGTGCTCCGACCTTGTGGTGGTGGAGGACGAGGCGAAGATCGGCTATCCGCCGGCGCGGGTGTGGGGGGTCCCGACCACCGCGCTGTGGGCCTGGCGGATCGGGCCGGCGCGGGCCAAGCGACTGCTCCTCACCGGCGACTCGATCTCCGGCGTCGAGGCGGTCGAGTGGGGGCTCGCCGCCGAGGCGGCGCCGGCGAGCGCCCTCGACGAGCGCTTCGAGGCCCTGATGGAGCGGGTCGCGAGGGTGCCGACGAACCAGCTGGTGATGCACAAGCTGCTGATCAACCAGGCCCTCTACGCGCAGGGGCTCGAGGCGACCCAGGCGCTGGGGACGTTCTTCGACGGGATCGCGCGCCATACGCCCGAGGGGCACGGGTTCGCCCGCCGTGCCGCCGAGGCGGGCTGGCGCGAGGCCGTACGCGATCGCGACGAGCCGTTCGGGGACGTGGGCCGCTCGACCTTCAAGGGCTAGGCACCTGACGCGGAAGCCGGTAGGCACCGGTTAGAGTCCGGCGCCGCCGTGGCCGAGGATCAGCCGCAGATCAGCATCGAGTCGATTCGGGGGCGGATCGAGGACAGCTTCCCCGCCGACATGGGAGTGGAGCCGCTCGAGCTCACCGACGAGCGCTGCCGGGGGCGGATCGTCGTCGATCGGCGCCATCTCCATCCGGGCGGGTTGGTGCACGGCGGCGCGTGGGTGGCGCTCGCCGACTCGGTCGCCGCCTGGCAGACCTTTCGGCACCTCCCGCGTGGGCACGACTTCACGACCGCGGAGATGAAGCTGAACGTGTTCGCGGGCGGCAGGCCCGGCGACGAGCTGATCGCGACGGCCGAGCATCTGCACGTCGGTCGTTCGACCCACGTGGTCGAGGTTCGGGTCCACTGCGGCGACCGCCTGGTCGCCAACCTGCTCGTCACCCAGCTGGTGCTCGCGCCGCGCGGCGAGTGAAGGGGCGCCGGGCTCAGGAGCCCGGCTCGCACTCCACCTGGTCGGCGACGCGGTTGAGCAGCTCCTTGAGCTCGTTCAGCTCGCGGGCGTCGAAGCGCTCCCCCAGCAGCCGCTCGATCGCCGCCACGTGGTCAGGCCAGACCTCCTGGAGCTTCGACATCCCCGCCTCCGTGAGCACCGCGTAGCTGACCCGGGCGTCCTGCTTGCAGGCGCCCTTCTCGACCAGCCCAGTGGCCTCCATGCGGTCGAGCATCCGGGTGACACCCGACGGCGACAGCCGAACGTCGCGTGAAAGGTCGATGCGGCGCATCGAGTGCTCCGGCGCCCTCGACAGGAGCAGGAGCACCTCCACCTCGCTCATCGTCAGCCCGTGCTGCTCGACGAGCTGGGCGCTGAGCTCCTGGGTCAGCGCCGAGTGGGCGCCGATCAGCTGGCCCATCACCTCGACGGCCAGCGATGTTTTTATAGTCAACTGTTGCATACGCAAGCTTCTCTGCTAGAATTTCGGTTGACGAGTCAAGCTTACTAGGCCAGGAGGTCTCGAGTGGCAACAGCAACGGAGACAACAGCGATTCCGACGGGCATCTGGAAGTCGGATCCCGTGCACTCGCACGTCGGCTTCGCGGTCAAGCACATGGTCGTCGCAACGTTCCGTGGCAGCTTCGCCGACTTCGACGTGACGCTGGCGAATGAGAACGGCGAGCCCAGGCTGTACGGCGCCGTCCGGGTCGAGAGCGTGGAGGTCCGCGACGAGAACCTGAACGGGCATCTGCTCTCCCCCGACTTCTTCGACGCCGAGCGTACCCCCGAGATCACGTTCACCTCGTCGGAGGTCCGCGCCGACGACGGCGAGCTGGTGGTGCCGGGCAAGCTGACGATCAAGGGCGTCACCCGGGACGTCGAGGCCCGGGGGACGATCGTCGGGCCGGCCGAGCATCCCGCGGGCGGCGAGCGGATCGGAATCGAGCTCGAGACCAAGGTCGACCGGACGGAGTTCGGCCTCAACTGGAACGCCCCCGTGCCGAGCGGCGGGGTTGCCGTCCAGAACGACGTCACGCTCACCGTCCACCTCGAGCTCGCGAGGGAGGAGTGAGCGATGCGGGTGCTCGCGATCTCGGGGAGCCTTCGCCGCGCCTCCCACAACACCCGGCTCCTACGGGTGGCGGCGCAGGCCGTGCCGCCGCCCGCGAAGCTCGAGCTGTTCGAGGGCCTCAAGGACGTGCCCCCCTATGACGCCGACGACGACATCGATCCGGCGCCCGAGGCCGTGCGTCGGCTGCGTCAGGCGGTCGCCGAGGCGGACGCGCTCTTGATCGCGACCCCGGAGTACAACTCCTCGCTCCCGGGCCAGCTCAAGAACGCCCTCGATTGGGCCTCGCGCCCATTCCCCGACAACGTCCTGCGCAACAAGCCGGTGGCCGTGATCGGCGCCAGCACCGGCGCCTTCGGGGCGGTCTGGGCGCAGGCCGAGGCGCGCAAGGTGCTCGCCGCCACCGGGGCGCGGGTGATCGACGTGGAGCTGCCGGTCGCGGGCGCCGGGGACGCCTTCGACGGCGACCGGCTGGCCGACGAGCGGCTCAATCGGCGCCTGGCCGAGATCGTCGAGGGGCTGATCGAGGCCGTCAGGGACCGTGGCGAGCGAGCCTCCGACCTGCGGATCGCCGCCTGATCGCCGCCGCCGGCCTTACGGAACGCGGTGGACCTCGAACAGGTTCGTGCCCAGCTCTTGCTGGGGAAGCCCGGCCGTGACCCCGATCAGGTCGCCGCTGCGCGCGGCGCCGGTCTGCCTGGCGAGCTGCGCGCAGTCGTTGAGCAGGTCATGGAGGCTCGTCCACTCCTCGGCCAAGGCGCATCGGACGCCGAACAGGAGCCGGAGCCGCCGCACCGTCTCGATCCGGGGCGAGACCGCGAGCACCGGCACCCGCGGGCGGTGAGCGGAAACCAGGCGCGCAGTGCGGCCGCTGCGGGTGGGGACGACCAGAGCGGCGAGGCCGAGGGTGTAGGTGGAGCCGACCGCGGCACGGGCGACCGAGCCCGCGACATCGGATGGCTCGGTGGCGACACGGCTGAAGACCCAGTCGCCGTATGGCAGGTCGGGCTCGGTCTCGCGGGCGATCCTGTCCATCACTCGCACCGCCTCGACGGGGTGCTCCCCGATCGCCGTCTCCTCCGAGAGCATCACCGCGTCGGTCCCGTCGTAGATCGCGTTCGCGACATCGGTGACCTCGGCCCTGGTCGGGCGGCTCGACGTCACCATCGAGGCCAGCATCTGCGTCGCCGTGATCGACGGTCGCGAGTGGCGGCCGGCCAGCGACAGCAGCCGCTTCTGGACGGTCGGCACGCGTTCGATCGGCAGCTCGATGCCGAGGTCGCCCCGAGCCACCATGATCCCCCCGAGCGCCGCGCGGACGATCGCCTCGGCGTTCTCCGCGGCCTGCGGCTTCTCGACCTTGGCGATCAGCGGGATGTCCGCCCCGGCGACTCGAACGCGTCGCTCGACGGCCTGCAGGTCCTCGGCGCGCCGCACGAACGAGACCGCGATCAGGTCGATTCCCTGCTGGACCGAGAAGTCGACCCAGCCCAGGTCGGTCCGGCCGGCCGAGGGAAGCGGCATCTCGGTCCCGGGCATGTTCAAACCCTGGTGCGAGGCCACCCTGCCACCAACCTCGACCGCGCAGCTGATCTCCTCGGAGGTCGCGCCGAGCACCCTGAGCCGAACCCGCCCGTCGGCGAGGTAGACCTCGTCGCCCTCGTGGACCGCCGACGGAAGGCCCTCCCAGGAGACCGAGAGATGATCGGCGGCGCCGATTGCCTCGTCGGTGGTCAAGGTGAGCTCCGAGCCCTCCCTGAGCTCGACCATCCCCCCTTCGACCTCGTCGATCCGCAGCTTCGGCCCCGGCAGGTCCCCGAGCAGCCCGACCTCGCGGTCGGCGGCGCTCGCCGCCTCACGGGCCATGGCGACGTTCTCGGCGTGCTCCGCACGGGTGCCATGCGAGAAGTTGAGCCGCAGGACGTCGGCGCCGGCCCGGATCAGCTCTGTGAGAGCCTCGACCGAGCGGGTCGCGGGGCCGACCGTCGCGACGATCTTCGTCCGACGGCCGAATGGCGAGGCGCGATCGCGATCGTCGAGGCTCATGCCCCGGGCTTCGCGTCGGGGGTTGGGGCGTGCGTCGGGGCGGGCTGCTGTGGGGGGGCGGCGCGGTCCGCGGGCCCCTCGACGTCGGCCGCCGGCTCCGCCGGCGCCTCGAGCTCCTGGATGTAGGGAAGCCGCCAGGCGGCCGCGGCGAGCACCAGGCCGACCGTCACCGAGATCAGGCAGAGGAACCATTGCCCCGCCGAGAGCAGCTCGAGGTCGAAGAACTCCCGGACCGGCGCGGCGGCGAGTGCCAGCGCGTAGAGCGCGCCGAGCCCGGCGATCAGGGCGAGCATGTAGCTCTGGATGGTGATGTGCTCGCGACCCGGGCCGCGCTCGAGCAGGAGGATGAAGCAGAGCCCGAGCACGATCAGGGTGGTGGTGGCGCCCGTGCGGCCCTCGGCCAGCGTGCCGGCGAAGATCTTGTCGACCATGAAGTAGGAGAGCAGTGAGCCGATCGCGATCCCGGCCCCGGCGGGCACCGCGAAGGCGGCCAGGGCCCGCAGCAGGCGACCCCGGTAGAGCGGTCCCTCGCTCGGCGCCAGGGCAAGGACGAAGGAGGGGATCCCGATCGTCAGGAAGGCGGCGATCGTGAGCTGGCGCGGCAGGAAGGGAAAGGCGCCGCCGAAGATCGCGGTGAACAGGATCAACAGCCCGGCGTAGACCGTCTTGGTCGCGTAGAGGCGGCCGAGGCGATGGATGTTGCGGGCGATTCGTCGCCCCTCGGCGACCGCGCGGGGGAGCATCGAGAACTGGTCGCGCATCAGCACGATGTCGGCGATCCCCTTGGTCACCTGGCTCCCCGAGCCCATCGCGACCGCGAGCCGGGCCCGCTTCAGGGCAGGGACGTCGTTGACGCCGTCGCCGATCATCGCCGTGAACCGGCCCCGATCGGCGAGCGCGCCGACCAGGGCCTTCTTCTGATCCGGCGTGATCCGGCAGAAGATCGTGTTGCGCTCCGCGGCCGACGCCAGGCCCGCCTCGTCATCGGACAGCTCCGGGCCCTCGATCACCCCGGCGTCCCGCGGCACGCCGACCGCGTGCGCGACGGCGGTGACCGTCTGGCGGGCGTCCCCCGAGATCAGCTTCAGGTCGACGCGCTGGCGGCGAAGGAACTCGATCGTCTCGACGGCGTCCGGGCGAAGCTGCTCCTCGAGGGCGACCAGGGCGCGCGCCTCGAGCTTCGGTGGGGGCTGGGTCGCCGGGTCCCTGGGGAGGGTCCCCGAGGCCTCCCCGAAGGCGACCACCCGCCGTCCGGCGGCGGTGTGGTGCTCGAGGCTTCGCTCCAGGGTGGGCGGCAGCTCGAGCGCCCCCGCCTGGCTGAGGACGTCGGGCGCGCCCAGCACGTAGCTGGTCGCCGATCCGCCTCCGTCGAGCGTCAGCCCGCTCCACTTCCACGACGAGGAGAACGGCACCTCGGCGATGACGCGCTGCGGCTGGCCGGGGTAGCGCTCGGCGATCGTCTCCAGGGTCCGGTTCCGCGCTCCCGCCGAATGCGCGAATCGGG
This sequence comes from bacterium, assembly GCA_023251935.1. Classification (GTDB taxonomy): domain Bacteria; phylum Actinomycetota; class Thermoleophilia; order Solirubrobacterales; family 70-9; genus AC-56. The sequence continues at coordinate 12,530 of JAHEXV010000012.1, forward strand.
CCAGGCCCTCGTGGGCGACGGCGGGCTGCGCCTTGTCGGCCACCTCGACCGAGACCAGCTCCAGCGTGCCGTCCGTCAGGGTCCCCGTCTTGTCGACGCAGACCGTGTCGACGGCGGCCAGCGACTCGGTGGCGGCGATCTGCTGGACCAGGGTGTTCATCCGCGCGAGGCGCACGGCGGCGACGGCGAGCGTGACGCTCATCAGCAGCACCAGACCCTCGGGGATCAGGGTGACCAGGCCGGCGGTCGCCGTCTGGGCCGCCTCGTGGAGGCCGACGCTCCGGATCGAGAAGGCGAGCAGCAGCAGCAGCGCGAGGGGGGCCATGATGATCGTGGTCGCCGACAGCACCCGGTTGACCTCGAGTTGGAGCGGCGACGGCGGGTGGCGGAAGGCGCGTGCCTCGCCCGCGACCTGCTCGGCGCGGCTGTGCTCGCGAACCGCATCGACCTCGTAGTAGGCGGATCCGACCAGACAGAACGAGCCGGACAGGAGCCGGTCGCGCTCGCGCTTGCGAACCCCGTCGGACTCGCCGGTCAGGATCGACTCGTCCATCGTCAACCCCCGCGATGACACCACCACGCCGTCGGCGACCAGCTGATCGCCGGGCTCGACCCGGACGATGTCCCCGGGAACCACCTGGTCGCCGTGCAGCTCGACCAGCCGGCCGTCCCGAACCGCCCGCGCCGTCGGCGCCACCAGAAGCGCCAGCCGATCGAGCGTCTCCTTCGCCTTCAGCTCCTGGCGGATCCCGATCGCCGAGTTGACGACCGCGATCAGCCCGAACAGCGCGTCGGCGAACAGCCCGAGCGCCAGCATGAGAACGAAGAAGGCGCCGAGGATCGCGTTGAAGAGCGTGAAGACGTTGCCCGCGACGATGCTCGACACCGAACGGCTCGACTGCGGCTCGGGCGTCCCGAGCCTCGCCAGGCGCTCCGCAGCCTCGGCCCCGGTCAGCCCATGCGGATGCGTGGCCGCTTCCATCGGACCATCTATACCGGAGCGCCCATGTAGGGTTCGCCGCGATGGCGCTGAAGCTCGGGCTCAACCTCGGTTACTGGGGGATCGGACCCCGCGGCGCCGAGGCGGCCGAGGCCGTCCAGGCGGCGGAACGGGCCGGCTTCGACTCGGCCTGGGTGGCCGAGTCATATGGGTCCGACGCGGTCAGCGTCCTCGCCTGGCTCGTCCCCCAGACCGAGACGATCCAGCTCGGCGCGGCGATCATGCAGGTGCCGGCGCGGGCGCCGGCGGCGGCGGCGATGGCCGGCTGCACGATCGACGCGCTCTCGAACGGCCGCTTCATCTTCGGGTTCGGCCCCTCCGGCCCCCAGGTCTCCGAGGGCTGGTACGGAGTTCCGTATCCGAAGCCCTGGGGCCGCACCCGCGAGTACGTGGAGATCGTCCGCAAGGTGGTCGCCCGCGAGGATCGCCTCACCTACGAGGGCCAGCATTTCCAGCTTCCGCTACCGGACGGGGAGGGCAAGCCGCTGAAGCTCAACTTCCACCCGCTGCGAAGCCGGATCCCGATCTTCCTCGGGGCGATCGGGCGCAAGTCGGTCGAGCTGGCGGCGGAGATCGCCGACGGCTGGATCCCGATCTTCTCCTCGCCTGACGCCTTCGAGGCGACCTGGGGCGAGCACGTCGAGGCCGGGTTGGCGAAGGGGGGCCGCCAGCGCTCGGAGCTCGAGATCTCGCCCACCGTCCAGGTGGCGATCGACGGTGACCTCGAGGCGGCGCGGGCCGTCGTCCGAGCCGGGTTGCTGCTCTACCTGGGCGGCATGGGCAGCCGCAAGACCAACTTCTACGTCGACCTGACCCACCGGTTCGGCTTCGGCGAGGTGGCCGACGAGGTTCAGGCTCTGTACCTCGACGGCAAGCGCGAGGACGCCTACAACGCGATCCCGGACGAGCTCGTGGACGCCACCTCGCTGGTCGGCGACGAGGCCGAGGTCGCCGACCGGTTGCAGCGCTATGCGGCGGCCGGGGTGGACCGCCTGATCGTTTCGCCGATCAACCCGGAGCCCGACCAGCGGCTGCACACGGTCGAGCGGATCGCGGAGCTGGCGGCGACCGGCGCCGAAACAGCCAAGAGTTCGCGCTAGCGACGCAATAACTCCGCCGACATCCTCCGCATCGCGTCCGGTGTCGACGGGTTAGGGCTCCAGCGCGGCGCCAGGCACCTCCGCATCTACCGCGACTCGTCGTCGCTGGGCGAGTTCCGCCGCGGCCTCCGCGGCACGCCCGACAGCAGCGAGCCCTTGGCACTGTTCGTGGATCTCGCGCGAGCGCGGGTGGGCGGCCTCGAAGGCTCGAAGCTCGCGCGCGGCGCGAGGTTTTGAATAGTCTCGCCGTTTCCGATGAGGGTTGGTGTCCCCAGAGAGTCCCGGGAGGGCGAGCGTCGCGTTGCCCTGATCCCGGACAGCGTCCGCTCGCTGGCCGGCGAGAGCCTCGAGGTCGTGATCGAGGCGGGCGCCGGCGAGGGCGCCGGGCACCCGGACTCCGAGTACTCGGAGTCCGCGGCGACGGTCGGCTCGGCGGACGATGCCTGGCGCGCCGACGTCGTGGTCAAGGTCGCGGTGCCGACCCTGGACGAGATCGGCCGCCTGCGCTCCGGCCAGGTGCTGATCGCGCACCTGGCGCCGCTCACCTCTCCGGAGACCAACCGGGCGCTGGCCGACCGCGGCGTCACCGCCTTCGCGATGGAGGCGATCCCGCGGATCACCCGGGCGCAGTCGATGGACGCGCTCTCCTCGCAGGCCAACGCCAGCGGCTACGCAGCGACGCTGCTCGCCGCGCGCGAGGCGGGCCGCTTCTTCCCGATGATGACCACCGCCGCCGGGACCGTCGCGCCGGCCAAGGTGATGGTGCTGGGCGCCGGGGTCGCGGGCCTGCAGGCGATCGCGACCGCGAAGCGGCTCGGCGCGGTGGTCACCGGCTTCGACATCCGTCGCGCCGCCTGGGAGCAGATCGCCAGCCTCGGCGGGCGCCCGCTGGAGCTCGACTTCATCCCCGACGCCGAGGCCGAGGGCGGCTATGCACGCCCGCTCACCGACGAGGAGAACGAACAGGTGCGCACGGCGCTCGGCGAGGCGGCCGCGCGCCAGGACGTGATCATCACCACCGCCCAGGTGCCGGGGCGCCAGGCGCCCCTCCTGATCACCGCCGACGCGGTCCGCGGGATGCAGCCGGGGTCGGTGATCGTCGACCTGGCGGGCGAGTCGGGGGGCAACTGCGAGCTCTCGGCGGCCGGCGAGACCGTGGTCGAGGGTGGCGTCAAGGTGATCGCCCCGCTCAACCTCGCCAGCGAGATGGCCACCCACGCCTCGCAGCTCTACGCCAAGAACGTGGAGAACCTGCTCGAGCTGGTGGTCTCCGAGGAGGGCGAGCTGGCCGTCGACTTCGACGACGAGATCGTCGCCGGAGCGTGCATCACCCACGAGGGCGAGATCAAGAACGAGCGGGCCAGGGAAGCGGCCGGCGTGGGGTCGAAGTGAGCCTCCCACCCCCGGCCCCGCGCCCTCTGCCTCGCGATCAGGTGGGTGAGCCATGGACCTGATGACCGAGATCACGATCTTCGTGCTGGCGGCGTTCGTCGGCTTCGAGGTGATCTCGAAGGTGCCGACCACCCTTCACACGCCGCTGATGTCGCAGACCAACGCGATCCACGGGATCATCATGCTCGGCGGGCTGATCGTGATCGGCACCGCCGACGGGACCCTGGACAAGGTGATCGGCACGATTGCGATCGCCTTCGGGACGATCAACATCGTCGGCGGGTTCATGGTCACCGACCGGATGCTGGGCATGTTCACCCGGAAGCCGAAGCCGAAGGCTGACGCCGAATCGAAGCCCTCCGGGTCCTCGCCAGCCGGGGGATCCGACCGGCCCGACGGGGGATGACCTTGCCCGCCGCCGCCTTCTCGCCGTCGAGCGACTTCGTCACCGCGTGCTACATCGTCGCCTTCTCGCTGTTCATCATCGGCGTCCGGCAGGGGACCCATCCAACCACGGCGCGGCGCGGAAACCTGATCGCCGCCGGCGGCATGGCGATCGCGGTCGCGATCACCCTGTCGCTGGACGTGATCGGCAACGGCGTCCTGATCCTGATCGGGATCCTGATCGGGGCCCTGGTCGGGGCGGTCGCATCGCGGCGGGTGCAGATGACCCAGATGCCGCAGATGGTTGCCCTCTACAACGGCGTCGGCGGCGGCGCGGCGGCGCTGATCGCCTGGGCCGAGTTCCGTCATCAGCTCGCGCTCGGCGGCGACATCCCGCTCGACGTGATGATCCCGATCCTGTTCTCGGCCGTGATCGGCTCGGTCTCGTTCTGGGGCTCGAACATCGCCTTCGCGAAGCTCCAAGAGCTGATCTCCGGGCGTCCGATCGGCTTCCCCGGACAGCACATCGTCAACGCCGTGCTCCTGGCAGCGATTCTCGCCGGTTGCGTCGTCCTCTCCGCCAACCACGACTCCAGCCCGTCACAGGGGCTGTTCATCGCCGTTCTGATCGCGGCGGCGATCCTCGGCAACCTGTTCGTGCTGCCGATCGGCGGCGCCGACATGCCGGTGGTGATCTCGCTCCTGAACGCGTTCACCGGGCTCGCCGCCGCGGCCGCCGGATTCGCGCTCGACAACGTGGTCCTGATCGTCGCCGGCACACTCGTCGGCTCCTCGGGAACGATCCTCACGATCGCGATGTCGCGGGCCATGAACCGCTCGATCGGCAACCTGCTGTTCTCGGGCTTCGGCGCCGTCGCCACCGGGGCGGCCGCGGGGGGCGAGGAGCGCCCCGTGACCTCGATCGGCGCCCAGGACGCGGCGATCAAGCTCGCCTACGCCGACTCGGTGGTCTTCGTCCCCGGGTACGGGATGGCCGTCGCCCAGGCCCAGCACGCGGTCAAGGAGCTCGCCAACGAGCTCGAGAAGCACGGCGTCAGGGTGGCCTTTGCGATTCACCCGGTGGCCGGCCGGATGCCGGGACACATGAACGTGCTGCTGGCCGAGGCGGACGTGCCCTACGAGCAGCTCAAGGAGATGGACGAGATCAACCCGGAGATGCCGCAGACGGACGTCGCGGTGGTGATCGGAGCCAACGACGTCACCAACCCGGCGGCCAAGAACGACCCCAGCTCGCCGATCGCCGGGATGCCGATCATCGAGGTCAACGAGGCCCGCGAGGTGATCGTGATCAAGCGCTCCCTGAGCCCGGGCTTCGCGGGAATCGACAACGACCTCTTCTACGAGCCCAACACCTCGATGCTGTTCTCGGACGCCAAGCAGGCCGCCGCCGACATCGCCTGGGAGGTCCAGGAGCTCTAGCCCGCGGGCCGGGTCGCTACTCGCTGCGCCGGCGCTGGCGGACGAGCGGGCCGACGTAGCCGATCACGGCGCCCAGAATCGCGGCGATCAAGAGCGCGAAGATCAGCGGCGTCGTCGTGTCGATGAACAGGAACTTGACCTTCACCTTCTGGGAGTTCTGGAAGATGAAGATGATCGCCACCAGCACCGCGGCGCCGAGGCCCCAGCTCCTCCAGTTTCGCTGCTTCGGCTGTGAGCGAAGCTCGTGCGGCTCTGCCATCGCGGCGACTTTATCTCCCCAGCCCGGCGCGGGTGAAGTCACGCGGCGCGCGCCACCGGTGCGATCCGGGCGCCTAGCGTCGCGCCATGGACGAGCGGGGTCGCGAGGGTGGCCAGGCCACCGTCGAGTGGCTGGGCCTGGTGCTCCTCGTCTGCCTGGCGGTGGCCTCGGCGCTCGCCCTCGCCACCGGGCGAATCCCCGCAGCCGGGCTCGCCAGGGCGATCGCGACCAGGCTGATCTGCGCGGCCGGCCTCTCGGACTCCTGCTCGGTGGACGGGGCCTTGGTCGCCGCCTACGGCGCCGAACTTGCCGCGCGGGTGGAGGAGAGCGCCCCCGAGATCGTCTACGAGTCGGGGATCGGCGAGTTGCCAGTCGACTTCCGCTCCTGCCGCGGCGGGCGCTGCGCGGAGGGGCCGGACGGCGGTCCGGTATGGGAGTCGGACACCGGCGAGCGGGCGGCCGCGTTCGTCCACGTGGTCGACTGCCGCTCGCCGGGGTCTCGGCAGGCATCCGCGCGTCGCGGCTCGGACTGCTCGGGCCCCCGCGCCGGCAACGCCTACCTCCAATACTGGCTCTACTACGGCGACTCGGCGACCTCGCCGTGGAGCGAGCTGCCCGGCGCCCCTGGCGCTCATCGCGACGACTGGGAGGGCTACCAGGTGCGGATCGGGCCGGGCGGCGCCGAGGCGCGGGCGACCTCCCACCACGGCTACGACTACCGCGGCGGCCCGCTCAACTGGCCGTCGGACGCCGGCCTCGTCTCGAAGTCCGCCTGGGGCGAGGACACCGGCCGCCTCTACGTCTCCGCGGGCAGCCACGCCGGACACGTTTACGAGCCGCCGCAGCTGGCGCCGATTCGAGGCGTCAGGACGACGGCCCGGGCCGGCGTCGCGATCGCCGCCGGGGTGATCGACGGAACCTCGCGCCGGCTGCGCGAACGGCGCCTCGCCGTTCGCTTCACGGCCCGGCGCCGACCCGGCCGCTGGACGCCGGCCTCCCGGCTCGTCCTGATCCCGATCGAGTCGCTCGACCCCGGCGACCAACGCGCTGCCTTCGCGATCGTCCCGCCGTGGCGAAAGCCGGTCTACTTCGACCCCGAGGACCGGGGGACCTGAGCCGGAGGGCACCGCCCTACCGGGGCGGCATCCGCAGGGCGCCGTCGAGGCGGATCGTCTCGCCGTTCAGCATCGGGTTCTCGACGATCTGGCGCGCGAGCGCCGCGAACTCGTCGGGTTGGCCGAGGCGGTTGGGGAAGGGGATCTGGGCCCCGAGCTCGGCGCGGGCCTCCTCCGGCAGCGCCGCCAGCAGAGGCGTGTCGAAGGTGCCGGGGGCGATCGTCACCACCCTGACCCCGCGGCTCGCCAGGTCGCGGGCCGCGGGCAGCGTCAGGCCGACGATGCCGCCCTTGGAGGCCGAGTAGGCGACCTGTCCGATCTGGCCGTCGAAGGCGGCGATCGACGCGGTGTTGACGCAGACCCCCCGCTCGCCGCCCCCGTCCGGCTCGTTGTCGACCATCGCCGCGGCGGCGAGCCGCAGGACGTTGAAGGTGCCGATCAGGTTGACCTTGATCACGTTGTGGAAGATCTCGAGGTCGTGCGGACCCTGCTTGCCGGCCGTGCGCTGGGCCCAGCCGATCCCGGCGCAGCAGACCGAGATCCGCAGGCCGCCGTCGACCTCGGCGGCGGCATTCACCGCCGCCTGGACCGGCGCCGCCTCCATCACGTTGGCCTCCACGAAGCTGGCCCGCTCGCCGAGCTCGGCGGCCAGCGCCTCGCCCTTCTCGGGGTTGAGGTCGCAGATCACGACCCGGGCCCCGGCGTCGTGAAGCGCCCGAGCGGTGGCCGCTCCCAGTCCGGACGCCCCACCGGCGACCAGCGCGCTGGCGTTCTCGATCCGCATCGGCGCGGCAGCTTAGTTGGGTCGGTAGCCTGTTCGCATTCCGGCGTCCGCCCAGGTCAGCACCCCCCAGGAGATCGCCGAGCGCTTGGAGGAGGCGAGGTTTCGCACCCTCCAGCTCGTCGAGCCGCTGTCGGACGAGCAACTCAACCGGGTCTACTCGCCGATCCTCAGCCCGCTGGCCTGGGACCTCGGGCACATCGCCAACTTCGAGGAGCTGTGGCTGGTCCAGACGGTCGGGCGCCGCGAGCCGCTCGACGGCGAGCTGGGTCGTTTCTACGACGCGATCGAGAATCCCCGCTCGACTCGTAACGAGCTGCCGATCCTGCGCGGCGACGAGCTGCGCTCCTACCTCGACGAGGTGCGCGAGCGGACGCTGGAGGTGCTGGAGGGGATGGATCTCGAGGCGTCCGAGGACCCCCTGCTGGCCGACGCCTTCGTCTACGAGCTGATCCTCGCTCACGAGCATCAGCACAACGAGACGATGCTCCAGCTGCTGCAGATGGTGGAGCGATACGAGCCCGTCGGGGCGCAGCCCCCGGGGTCCTCAGCGGGCGACGGCCCCGAGATGGTCCTGGTCGAGGGCGGCGAGGTCGAGGTCGGAGCCGCCGCGGAGGGATTCGCCTACGACAACGAGCGTCCACGCCACGCGGTCGAGCTGGAATCGTTCTGGATCGATCGAACCCCGGTCACCAACCGCTCGTACGCCGAGTACGTGAGGGACACCGGCGACGAGCCGCCGATGTACTGGGAGCCCGACGGCGATGGCTGGTGGGTGCGAACCGCGATGGGCAGCGCGGTCCCCCTCGATCGCGACCAGCCGGTCGTCCACGTCTCCTGGCATCAGGCGGACGCGTTCGCACGCTGGGCCGGCAAGCGGCTGCCGAGCGAGCTCGAGTGGGAGGCGGCCGCCGCGGGCGCCGACCCGGAGCACGCCAACCTTGACCAGCTCGCCTTCGGCTGCGCCGGCGCCGGCGCCTACGGGAAGGCCCCCTCCGACTGCGGGGCGGTCCAGATGCTGGGCGACGTCTGGGAGTGGACCTCGTCGGACTTCACCGCCTACCCGGGCTTTCGCGCCTTTCCCTACCGCGAGTATTCCGAGGTCTTCTTCGGCGACGCCTACAAGGTGCTGCGAGGCGGCGCCTGGGCGACCCGCCGCAACGTGATTCGGCGAAGCTTCCGCAACTGGGACCTCCCCGATCGACGTCAGATCTTTGCCGGCGTCCGCTGCGCCAAGGATGCCTGATCCGGATGTGGCGCTGAAACGAATTGGGGACCAGAGGAGTCAGAGGAGGCAGCGTCATGGATTCGCCAACTAACACGGTCGCCGAGCAGATAACGATCGACGTGCACCTGCCTCCCGGGGGCCCGCTCTCCGGGATGGCCGCCGATGTGCGGGCCGGGCTGACGAAGCCCTTCAAGGAGCTCTCCCCGCGCTACTTCTACGACCGGCGAGGCTCGGCGCTGTTCGAGGAGATCACCGACCTCCCCGAGTACTACCCGACGCGAGCCGAGCGCGCGATCCTGGAGCACCGTTCCTCCGGGATCTGCGCCGCCGCCGGCGACCCGACCACCTTGATCGAGCTCGGATCGGGGTCGGCGGTGAAGACCCGCGTCCTGCTCGACGCGCTGGAGAAGGCGGGTTGCCTGGAGGCCTACGCCCCGGTCGACATCTCGGAGCAGATCACCCGCGACACGGCCGAGGCGATCGCCTCGGAGTACGGGATCCTCGTCCACGGCCTCGTCTGCGACTTCGAGCGCGACCTCGAGCGGATGCCGCTCTCGGGGCCGCGGGTGATCGCCTTGCTCGGCGGCACGATCGGGAACTTCGAGCCCGCGCAGCGCGCCAGCTTCCTGGCCCGGGTGGCGAACCTGCTGGGGCCGGATGACCACTTTCTGCTCGGCACCGACCTGGTCAAGGACCGTCAGCCGCTCGAGGCCGCCTATAACGATGCCGCCGGCGTCACCGCCGCCTTCAACAAGAACGTCCTCAGCGTGCTCAATCGCGAGCTCGACGCCGACTTCGACCTCGATGCGTTCGAGCACGTCGCCTTCTGGGACGCGGAGAACCTCTGGGTCGACATCCGCCTCCGCTCGCTTGCCCGTCAGGTGATCGAGATCTCCTCGCTCGGGATGAGCGTCGCCTTCGGGCGCGGCGAGGAGATGCGGACCGAGATTTCGACCAAGTTCGCCCGCGAGGGCCTCGCCGGAATCTACGCCGAGGCCGGCCTGGAGATGGTCGAGTGGTGGACCGACGCCGAGGACCTGTTCGCGCTCTCGCTCGCCCGACGGGCCGCCTAGGAGCGGGGCGCCAGCGCCTCGATCATCTCTCCCAGTCGGTCGGGGGTCGTGACCGGGGTCAGGATCGGCAGCGTGATCCCGCCGTCGACGAAGGCCTCGAGCCGCTCCCGCATTTCGTCCGGGCTCCCAAAGACGAAGGTGTCCTCGATCACCTCCCACGGCGCGGCGGCGACGGCCGCCTCGCGGTCCTTCGTCTTCCAGGCGGCGACCATCGGGTCGATCCGCTCGCCGTAGCCCAACCAGCGGAAGAAGGCCTCGTACACCGGCACGGTGGCGTAGGAGGCGAACATGAACCGCGCCAGGGGCTCGACCTGCTCGCGCTCGCCCGGGAGGCAGAAGAAGCGGCACAGGAGCTCGAATCCCTCGGGCGCGGCTTCGAGCTCGCCCGTCACCCGAGGCAGGGCCGAGAGCGGCAGGAAGTTGGTGAACGCGCCGGCCGCCCGCTCGACCGCCAGCGCGAGCATCCTTCCCCGCAGGGCCGCGAGCACGATCGGCACCGGCTCGGCGGGCGGCTGCTCGAGCTTGAAGCCGGTCGAGGTGCGCTCGCCGGCGAAGGCGGGCTCGAGGAAGTCGAGGGTCTCGGAGATCCTGGTCAGCGGCTTGGCGAACGGCATCCGGTTCCAGCCCTCGACGATCCGGTCCGACGAGGCGCCGATCCCGAGCGCGAACCTGCCGCCGCTCGCATCCGAGAGCGCGGCCGCCTGCTGGGCGAGCAGCGCGGGACCCCGGGTGAACACGCCGACGACCCCGGTGCCGAGGCGGATCCGCTCGGTCCAGGCGGCGGCGAGCACCAGCGGCGTGAAGCCGTCCGGTCCCTGGGTCTCCCCACTCCACAGGTCGGTGTAGCCGGCGGCCTCCGCCTTGCGGACGAGCTCTGCGTGCTCGTGCAGCGGGAGGGCCGGGAGCGGCAGCGTCAGGCCCCAGCGTCGCATCGCGCGACCCTATTTGAATCCGATCCATCCGGGCCTGCGGTCGGTTAAGCTCGCCGCGATGGACTTCTCGCGCCTGGATCGCAACAGGGTGCTGCTGGGTGGGATCGGCTCGATCGTCCTGATCATCAGCATCCTGTTCCTCCCCTGGTACTCGCTCGCGCATACAGTCAGCCGGGATCCATCAAGCCAGAGCTATGACCCGAGCACGTTCATCTGTGGAACGGGTAACTACAGCTGCACCGGGTTCCAGACCTTCCCGATCCTGCGCTGGCTGCTGCTCGCCGGGGCCCTGGCACCGCTGATCCTCGCCTGGATCCTCGTCCGGGGCCACAGGCTCTCCTGGGCGCCAGGGGAGCTGACCATGATCGTCGGCTTCATCGCGATGGTCCTGATCGGCTACAACGGCCTGATCGACAAGCCCGGAACGGGCCCGCAGGAGGTCGGGGTCAGCCTCGACTACGGCTACTGGCTCGCGCTGCTGGGGTCGATCGCGATCGCGGCGACCGGCTTTCTGCGCTCGCAGGTCGGCCAGAAGCGAGAGCGCAAGGCGCCGGGAACGGTCTGAGCGGGTAGGACGCTCGCATGGAGGGCGAGGCTCCCAGCGTCATCTCCCACGACGTGCGGACTGGCACCAGGCCTGACCGCAACCTGGCGCTGGAGTTGGTTCGGGTCACCGAGGCGGCCGCCCTGGCGGCGGCGCGCTGGGTCGGGCACGGCGAGAAGGAGGAGGCCGACCAGGCGGCGGTCGACGCGATGCGGCTGATGCTGGACACGGTGCCGATGGACGGCGTGGTGGTGATCGGCGAGGGAGAGAAGGACGAGGCGCCGATGCTCCACAACGGCGAGCGGATCGGCGACGGCAGCCCGCCCGAGGTCGACATTGCGGTCGATCCGCTCGAGGGCACGCGGCTGACCGCGCGCGGCATGCCATCAGCCCTCGCGGTGATCGCGCTGGCCGAGCGGGGGACGATGTTCGACCCCGGGCCCAGCGTCTATATGGAGAAGCTCGCCGGGGGGCCCGAGGTCGCGGACCTGCTGTCGCTCACCGAACCGCTCCCAGAGGTGATCCGCCGGGTCGCCGAGCGCAAGGGGGTGGACGCCGCCGAGATCACCGTGATCATGCTCGATCGCTCGCGCCACGCCGACGCCGTGGCCGAGATCCGCTCCAGCGGCGCGCGGATCCGGTTCATCACCGACGGCGACGTCTCGGCGGCGCTGTTCGCGGTTTCGCAGGGAACGGGCGTCGACCTGCTCTGGGGGATCGGCGGCACCCCCGAGGGTGTGCTCTCGGCGGCGGCGATCAAGTGCCTCGGCGGCCAGCTGCTGGGGAGGCTTTGGCCGCGTGACGACGACGAGCGGCAGGCGGCGGTCGCCGCCGGCTACGACCTCGACGAGGTGCTGGACGTCGACCGACTGGTGGCCGGGACCGATGTCTTCTTCGCCGCCACCGGCGTCACCGACGGCGACCTGCTGCAGGGGGTCCGCTATCTGGGGGACGGCCACGCGACGACGGAGTCGCTGGTCATGCGCTCGCGCTCGGGCACGGTCCGCACCGTCCAGGCCCGACACGACCGGCCGAAGTTGCGCGAGGTGACCGGGGGGCGGTACGGGTAGCCTCGCCACCGCCTTCCGGCCCGGGTCGGACGGCTAGTTGGCGCCCGGCAGAGGCAGCGAACCGGTGTCGCGGAGCTCGTACCGCAGGGCGTTGATCACCGCGCCGGCCATCATCGCGAGGCTGACCAGGTAGAACCACACCAGGGCGATCAGCACGAAGCCGATCGTCCCGCCGAGCTCGCCGACGCTCGAGACCTCGGCCAGGTAGAAGGGGAAGACGGCGTTCGCGATCGCGGTCGTCGCGGTGACGAACAGGGCGCCGGACCAGACGCCATGCCAGGGCACGTGGCCCTTGGGGACGAAGTAGTAGATGACGCAGAAGAGGACGAAGGTCGCGCCGAGCGCCGCGATCAGCAGCAGCACGTTGGCGATCCCGTGGATCCGCGAGAGCCCGAACGGCAGATCGCCGGCGCTCGAGACCAGGACGCCCTCCAGGGTGGGGACGACGACGCTCGCGGCCAGGAACAGGGTGACCACCAGCAGCATCACGAGCGCGAACCGCTTCTGCTCCAGCCAGCCGCGGCAGTCGACGTGGTAGATGCGGCAGAACGCCGTGTCCATCGCGCCCCAGAACGATGTGCCGATCCACAGGGCGCCGACCGCCGCGGCGACGCCGATCGTCGTCGAGCTGTCGCGGATCCTCTGCAGGACGTCGTCGAGGGTGTGCAGCTCGACCGCCGGGAAGAGGCGCTGGAGGTCGTTGAGGACGCTGGTCTCGACCTCCGGGCTCTGGAGGATGCGACCGAAGACGAACAGGACGAGGAGGGCGAACGGAAACAGCGCCAGGACCAGGTTGTAGGCGACCATCGCCGCCAACCCGGTGATGTTCTCCCGATAGGCGCGGTGCCAGAAGGCGCTCAGGTAGCGCCGCGCGTGCACCCCCGCCGAGCGCTCGGAGCGGCGGAGTCCCAGCGTGGTCAACCCCGCTCCGGCGGCCCGTCGACGAGCGGCGTCACCGGCGGTCCGTCGGTTTGCGGACCGCCTCGAGGGCGCGGCTCAACAGCCGCACCCCGAGGGTCGCTGCCTCCGCCGCGACCGTCACACCCGCCCAGGCCAGGTCCTCGACGCCAGGGGCGTCCAGGCGCTCGGAGGCCTCAGGCTCCTCAGCCGCCGTGGCCTGGGTGGGGGGCGGGGGAGTCGCGGCGCGTTCCCTCGGGGCCGTGGGCTGGGCGGGGGCCGAGGACGTTGAACTGCGTCCCCTGGTGTCCGCAGGAGGGACGCTCCGGGACGCGGTTGTCGGGCGAGGCGGCTTCTCGGGCTGCGACTTCTCGGGGTGGCGCCGTGGGCTGCGCACGCCGGGTCGGGAGGTGGGGAGCTTCCCGAACACTCCGCCCCCCTGGGGCTCTTCCTCGCGTCGATCCCGATCGGACATCAGCTCGTATTCCAGCGGTCGCGGTGGATGCACTCGCCGACGCCCCTGCGTAACTCTGCGGTGGCGACGGTGTTTAGGGGGCGGAATCCGGTCATCCGGTGGGCTCCGCCGTACGCTGGAATCCGCGGAATCCGTTGTCTTTCGCGCCAGATGGACGAAAACCGCTTGACTTCAGAAAATATAGCGATTACCCTTTACGAACGGACGTTTGAGCGTCCTCGGGTTGGAAATGGATCCCAGGCGAGGACCGATTGCCACGGACCGGCTTCCGGTCCGTTATTTGCGCAATACCGGGCTTGCGGCAACACCGTCGCCGGACGGATGTGGGCAGGAGCCGGCCGGAACGCCCGGTAAAACGAGATAGAGCCGAAGACATCCCCCACACCGTAAACCGAAGGAAGACGAGAGCGAGCGAATGCTAGTCGCGGAGATTCAAGAGCTCGACGAGGTCAAGGGCCTCGTCGTCAAGGGCCAGCAGGACGGGGTGATCTCCTACGGGGAGGTCGCCACCGCCGTGTCCGAGGTCGACCTCGACGAGTCCGACATCGAGGAGCTGTACGCGTACCTCGAGCGCCAGGGCGTGGAGCTGGTCGAGGACGTCGACCCGGCGCAGGCCGCGGGGGCCCAGGACGCGGAGCCGGACAAGCGGGGCAAGCGCCGCAAGGCGACGGCGCTGGACCTGAAGCCCGACATGACCACCGATTCCCTGCAGCTGTTCCTCAAGGACATCGGCAAGGTCCGCCTGCTCACCGCGCAGGAGGAGGTGGAGCTCGCAAAGCGGATCGAGCGAGGCGATCTCGATGCGAAGCAGAAGATGGTCGAGTCCAACCTGCGGCTGGTCGTCTCGATCGCCAAGAACTACCGCAACCAGGGGCTCCCGTTCCTCGACCTGATCCAGGAGGGGACGCTGGGGCTGGTTCGCGCGGCGGAGAAGTTCGACTACCGCAAGGGCTTCAAGTTCTCGACCTACGCGACCTGGTGGATCCGGCAGGCGATCGCTCGTGCGCTGGCCGACAAGGCGCGCACCATCCGCATCCCGGTCCACGTGGTGGAGAAGCTGAACAAGATCGGCCGCGCGGAGCGCAAGCTCGTCACCGAGCTGGGCCGCGAGCCGACTCCGGATGAGATCGCCGAGGTCACCGGGATCGACCCGGAGGAGGTCGACCAGATCAAGCGCTCGGCGCAGGCGCCGGTTTCGCTCGAGAAGCCGGTCGGCGACGAGGAGGAATCCGAGTTCGGGCAGTTCATCGCCGACGAGAAGGCGGAATCGCCGTTCGAGCGGGCGGCCGACCTGCTGACCAAGGAGGCGCTGCGCGAGGCCCTGGAGAACCTCTCCTACCGGGAGCGGCGCGTGCTCGAGCTGCGCTACGGGCTGGGTGGCGAGCACCCGCGTACCCTCGACGAGGTGGGAAGGACGTTCAACGTCACCCGCGAGCGGATCCGCCAGATCGAGAATCAGTCCCTCAAGAAGCTCCAGAGCCTGGCTGAGGCTCAGAAACTTCGCGAGGTCGCGTAGGGCGCCGAACCCGGCGAGGGCCGGCGCCTGGCGGCGTCATCGGTCGCTCGCGTGCGGAGCACGCCACGCTCCCTGCTTCCTAGCCAGGCTTGGCTCTCGCCGCTCAGCCAGCATCTGGACACGACTCAGCCGGCTCGGGACAAGATCACGGCAACGACGAGACAGAAACGGAGATTGTCATAGCAACCGCAACCAAGGCTCGTAATGCGCAATGGACCTGCGCTCGCTGCGAGATGACCAGTACATGGACGAACGGCCTCGAGCGGGGGAGCCTGCCCCCGAACTGGGTGCGCGACCAGGAAGGCCGCCACTACTGCCTGGCCTGCCAGCGCGAGCGGGCGGTCGACAAGGCCCTGGAGGAGGCCGGGCAGGTCGGCATCGAGGGGCGCGCCAAGCTGCGCTCCGCCGCGGTCGTCGAGTTCGAGATCAAGCGCGACCCGGAGCGGACCGAAGGCGAGATCGCCAATGCCGCCAGCACCTCGGTCCTGGCGGTGCGCAAGGCTCGCCAGCGGCTCTCGTTGCGCCGGACCAGCAGCTAGGCCCCCACTCACGCGGACTCAGGCTCTCGACGCTCGCGGCCGATTACGGATGCGTGGCCGCCATTTCCTCATGGCTCTGCCCCACCGAGCTCGACCGCGCGCGGGTGCTCGACAACTCGACCCGGGTGCGCCGGGCGAGGACGGTCAGCGCCGCCGCGATCGGCGTCGCGCTGCTCGCGCTCCTGCCGTGGTTCGGTCCGTGGATGCTGGGGCTGTTCGCGGTCTCGGCACTAAACCTGCTGACGCTCGAGCGCCGGCTGGCGAGGTCAGAGCACCCCGAACGGGTCGTCGCGCTGAGCCTCCTGTTCACCGAGGCGGTGATCGCGGCCGGGGTTGCTCTCTCGGGAGCCGGCCAGAGCCCCGCCCTGCCATGGATGACGGTTCCGGTGGGGATGACGGCGGCGCGCTTTCGGCGGCAGGTGATGATCGCCATGGCGGGCGTCGGCCTGGTGATGATGGCCGTCGCCACGGTGGCCGTCGATCCGGGGAGCATCACGCCTCCGACCTACCTGATCGTCACGGCGGCGTTGATGGTCAGCGTGGTCGGCATCGCCGAGGCGCTGCAGGAGGCCGAGCTGAACTACCGCACCGAATCGGTGCTCGACCCGCTCACCGGGGTCCTGAACCGCAAGTCGCTCGGGCTCCGGTTCACGGAGCTCCATGAGCAGGCGCGGCTCACCGACGGCTCGATCTGCCTGATCGCGGCCGACCTCGACGGCTTCAAGCAGATCAACGATGCTCACGGCCACGCCCGAGGAGACGCGGCGCTCCGCGACGCGGCCTATGAGATGCGGAAGGGCCTGCGCAACTTCGAGCTCCTCTATCGCCTCGGCGGAGAGGAGTTCCTCGTCGTCCTCCCGGGCGTCCACCTGTCGGCTGGCGCCCGCCTCGCCGAGCGGCTGCGGCAGGCGGTCGAGCAGAGCAGCCCCGCGGGCCTGCGGCTGACGATCTCGCTCGGCGTCGCCGCCGCGAGCGGCGACGCGGCCGAGTTCCGGACCCTGTTCGAGGCGGCGGACGGGGCGCTGTACCGAGCGAAGCAGCTCGGCAAGAACAGGGTGATCGCGATCGGGGCCTCCGACGTCGGCCACGATCTCGGCGCCAAGCCCGTTGTCCAGGCGCCTAAAGTGGCGGGCGCCTGGGCCCGATAAGGGCGACGATGGCGTTCGACATCGATGCAGCGCTGCGCTACGTCGTGGAGCGAGAGGGCTCCGACCTGCACCTCAAGGTGGATTCGCCGCCGATGGCCCGGGTGAACGGCACGCTTCGCCCGATCGAGGGCTCCGAGACGTTGACCTCCGGCGACACCGAGAAGATGCTCCACGCGGTCGCGGACGAGCGCCACTTGACCGAGTTCAAGGAGGAGGGAGAGGTGGACCTCTCGTACGAGGTTCCCAACCTGGCCAGGTTCCGTGTCAGCGCGTTTCGGCAGCGCGGCGCGGTCTCGATCGCCTTCCGGACGATCCCCTACCAGATCAGGACGGTCGACGACCTGGGGCTCCCGGACGTCGTCCACCGGCTGGCCGAGGAGCCGCGAGGGATCATCCTGCTGACCGGAACCACCGGCTCGGGGAAGTCGACGACGCTGGCCGCGATGATCGACCAGATCAACACGACCAAGGCGCGACACATCGTCACGCTCGAGGACCCGATCGAGTACCTGCACCAGGACAAGCTCTCGATCATCAACCAGCGGGAGGTCGGCTCCGACACCCACAGCTTCGCGCGCGCGATGCGCAGGGTGCTGCGTCAGGATCCGGACGTGATCCTGATCGGTGAGATGCGCGACGAGGAGACGGTCCGCACCGCGCTCGCGGCCGCCGAGACCGGCCACCTGGTGATGTCGACCCTCCACACCCTCGACGCCTCGGAGACGATCAACCGGATCATCGACTTCTTCCCGCCTCACCTCCAGGGGCAGGCCAGGGTCATGCTCGCCTCGACGCTTCGGGGAGCGATCTCGCAGCGCCTGGTCCCGACCACGAACCGCGACGGGCGGGTCGCCGTGTGCGAGGTGATGGCGGTCACCGGGCGGGTTCAGGACCTGATCCTCAACCCGCAGGAGACGGGTCGGATCACGGAGGTGATCGCCGAGGGCGAGTACTACGGCATGCAGACCTTCGACCAGGCGCTGTTGAAGCACGTGGTCGCCGGAAAAATCACCGAGGAGACGGCGTTCGAGGTGGCCTCGAGCGCCCACGACTTCAAGCTAATGCTCGCGGCCCATGGCCAGCGGGCGAGCGGGATCGAGCAGGTGATCGGCGATGGCAAGGACCCCGAGAAGCCACTTCAGTTCGTAAAGCATTGAGCTATACTCGGCTTCGGCGGTCGGGGAGCCTTTAGTCGAAACCTCCCCGTTACCCGCAAACCCGATGCCCGAAGATCCGTGCCCAGTCGGCTGTTGTGCGGAGATCATCTCCGGCAAGTGGACCCTCTTGATGATTCGTGACCTGACCGACGGAAGCCGGCGCTTCTGCGAGCTGGAGCGGTCGCTCGAGGGGATCAGCCCGAGGACCCTGTCGCTTCGCCTTCGGGCGCTAGAGGATCAGGGGATCGTCGAGCGCCGCACCTACCCCGAGGTCCCCCCGCGCGTCGAGTATGCGCTGACCGAGAAGGGGCGCGCGCTGGTGCCGCTGATCGAGGACATGCGCAGCTACGGCCGCCGCTGGCTGACCAATGGGGGCGAGCGGCGAGAGACCGTGGTCGCCGCCTAGCCTCACTGGCTCCCGGGCGCCGCCCGGCGGCGATTGGCTGGGCCGGACGACCGAGGCTGCAGCGGGAAAACGTCGCTCGCGACGGCGCGCCGGCTCCCCGCGTGCAGTTAACGTCGGTATGCGTCGTCTTCTGCACTCGCGCGACGCCGCGGGCGGCGCGGAGGACGCTTTCCCCCGTAGGCTCGAGTTAGGCGACAGCCGGTCGAACGGGTGGTGGACCGGCGCCCACCCAGCCTCCACCCGGCCGGGCCCAATTCAGTTCTCGAGCTTGGGCAGGGGCTCGCACGATGCGGCTCCGGCGCGGCCGCCGCGGTCGCCGCGGTCGCCGACCACCAGCATGCGGTCTGCCCAGGCACACGGACTGCAACCTCGTTTGCAGAGCAGGAGCGGCCCGGGCCGGCGCGAAGCTGCGGGCATGCGTGACCTGGTGGTGCGAGAGGCGCTCAAGGCGATGGCGGGCGACGCGGCGAAGCGGCTGCGGGAGCTGATCGCCGGCGGCGAGCAGATCCCCTACGACGTCGAGGAGCAGGGCGCCGGGGCGCCGCTGCCGCAGTACGTCCCGCTCACCGAGCGCTTCATCGGCGACCACGCTCCTGCCCTCCTCGAGCTCGACTCATTCGGCTCGGGTTGCGCGGCGATCGAGTCGGCCGGCCTGGCTCGCCCGTATCTGGGGGAGCTCGGGGTCGCCGTCCCGACCAATGAGCGCAAACGCGCCGAGCTGGCGGGGGTGGCGTTCCTGTGCCGGCTCTGGCAGGGATCGACCGACTTCTCCCTCGACGCCGAGCGCGTCGCGAACGCGATCGCGGAGCTCGAGGCGCAGGGCGAGGCGGCGGACGACGAGATCGAGGTGGTGGTGCCCCTGCGGGGGTTGCAGCTGCCCATTACCAGGCTCGAGCTGGCGACCGCGACGATTGTCAGGGCGGACACGGTTGAGGTGCCGGCTGAGGCGCGGGCCTCGGAAGGCACCGGCGCCGCGGGGTGGGAGCCCGCCTTCCTCGCCGCGGCGCGGGTCAGCGCCGGCGAGGCCGCCGACGGCGGCGCGGAGCCGAAGGCGGACGCCGGCGCTCGGGCCGTCGCCGCGTTCCGAGAGCTGATCACGACCCTTCGCCTCTTCAAGGCCGGCAGCGTCAGCCTGGGGCCCTATGCATGGACGCGCGCCGGGGCCAATCGCTGGCGCCGGATCGCCACCGGCGCCGGCCGGTCCCGGCCGGGCGGCTACCGTCTCGTCGAGCAGGAGCTCGGCGACCTCGCGGCCCTGTCGCGAACGCTCGCCTATCGCTCCTCGCCGTTCGCTCGATCGGCCGCCCACGGCCGCGGCGCCTCCCGAGCGCTGGGGCGCGCGATCTCGCGCTTCGAAGCGGGGCTCGAGCGAGGCGTCCCGCTCGAGGCGCTGAACGACCACCTGCTCGCGCTTCGGTTCCTGCTCGAGGGCGGCGGGCCGGCCGAGCTCAGCCTCTCGATGCGGGTGGCGGCGCTGTGCGCGGAACCCGAGCATCGGGGCGAGACGAAGGCGATCGTCGATCGGGGCATCGCGCTGGAGCGCGAGCTGTGGAGCGGCGAGCCGGCCACAGCTCCGGATCAGGCGCTCACCCCAGCTGAGACCGCGGTCGCGATCGAGGACCTGATCCGCGCCATCCTCAGGGATGCTGCCTGTGGCCATCTGGGCTCGGACCTGCGGTCGACGGCCGACGAGATCCTGCTCGCCGACGGGCTGGCGGTCGGCGAGGGCGCGGGTGAGCAGCGCGGCGGCGTCGAGGAGTGGGAGGCGCTCGAGCGCGAGCCGGACGCGCCCCTCGAGGAGCCGGAGCCGCTCGAGCAGCCCCAGCCACTCGAGCCCACCGGCGCGGATCCGGTCGATCGCTGGGTCCACGCCCCGGTCGAATGGGAGGAGGCCACCAGGGCGACCGAGCCAGCGGCCGCGATGCAGGTTCCCGAGCCCGCAGGGCGAATCAGGGTGGAGCCACGTCCCCACCCGGAGGAGCAGAACGTGTTCAACGCCCAGCCCGAGCTCGAGCCGCCGACGACCACGATGGAGCCCGTCCAGCCTCAAGAAGGCCTCCCGGACCAGCCTCAGGGACGCCTCGCGGAGCTGCTCGAGGAGCGACCCCGGGAGCGGCAGCAGACAGCCGACCGGGTCGCCTACCTGTTTCCGCGCCCCGATACCACCGAGTGGGACGTGCGCGAGATCAGCTACGACCGGCGCCGTCGTGCCCGGGTCCCCGCCTCCTAGCCTTCCTCCTCCGACCACCCAGGAACAGCAGACCGATCGCGGGCGTTGGCCCGCGATCGGTCGTTCTGCTTACGGCGACGGTGAGCGCGTCGCGCGGGGCGCCCGCTAGAACCCCGCCGCGATCGCGGTCCGCTCCTTGGCGCCGGCCGCGAACAGGTAGCGGTTGACCAGCATCAGTCCCGCCAGGTCGTGGACGTCCTCGTCCAGGTAGGGAACCTGGATCACGGTGCGCGCCCGCATCTCGGCGGTAAGCCTCCTGATGTTGCGTTGATCGCGGCGGGCCAGTCCCCGATAGTCATCGAGGTTCTGGATCACCCGCTGGGCGAGCTCGCCATCGCCCAGGGCCCGGGTCAGCTGCCCGGCGAGCGCATCGCCTGGGTCGGGCAGCTCGCTCCCGTAATGGACCTTGTTGACGATCACGCCGCCGAACGGCAACCTGGCCTCGACCAGCTTGCGGTGGAAGTAGACGGCCTCGCTGATCGGCTCTCCCTGGGGCCCGCAGACGACGAGGAAGCAGGTCTCCGGGTGCGCGAGCAGCTCGTTGACGCGCTTGGCCCGCTCGCGGAAGCCGCCGACCATGCCGCTGAAGGCCTGGAAGAACTCCGACAGGTCCTCGAGCACCTCGACGCCCGTGACCCGGCGCAGCATCGAGAACATCACCGACGTCCCCCGGCCGAAGAACCTCATCCCGAGCCCCGTGGGGCGCATGAAGACCTGGAGGGCGCGCCCCTCGATGAACTGCATCAGGCGCCGGGGAGCCTCGAGGAAGTCGAGAGCGCTTCGGCTCGGAGGGGTGTCCAAGACCAGCAGGTCGTAGCGGTTCTCGGCGTGGAGCTCGAACAGCTTCTCCATCGCCATGTAGTCCTGCGAGCCCGCGAGCGCCGCCGAGAGCTGCTGGTAGACGCGATTGGCGAGGATGCGGTCCCTGGTCTCCTCGTCCGGGGCGTGGCGGCGCACGAGCTCGTCGAAGGTCGCCTTGGCGTCCAGCATCATCGCCCATAGCTCGCCGCCGTTGGTGTCCACTCCGGCGGACCCGAACAGCTCGGGATCCACGCGGCGCTCCTCGTTGCCGAGCTCGGGCAGTCCGAGCGAATCCGCCAGCCGCTTGGCGGGATCGATCGTCAGCACCGCGACCTTCTTCCCCCGGGCGGCCATCCCGGCGGCGATCGCCGCCGAGCTGGTCGTCTTGCCGACCCCTCCGGAGCCGGCGCAGATGCAGACCCGCTTGTCGCGCAGGAGCTCCGCGACGCTGGCCATCAGCCGATCTCCCGGGCGAGCTCGCGAATCTCCTCGACCCCGACCTCGGGTTCGAAGATGAACGGCAGGGTGCGCAGCGGCGCCCCGACCAGCTCCGCGAGGCGGGCGAGCTGCTGGTGCTGAGCGGTCGCCCGCCGGCTCTCGCTGATCGCCGCGCGACAGGCGCCCCGCACCCCGCCGTTTCCCCGGCCGCCGGCCGCCTCCAGCAGTTCGAGCTCGGGCCCGCTGAAGCGCTCCGGGTAGAGACCGTTCATGAACACGCGATCGACCGAGACGCCGACCTCCTCCACCAGGGTCCGCTCCAGCGCCGCGGTCTCGTTGACGGCCATCTCCTCGGGCAGGGCGACGATCGCCACCCCGGTCTTCCGGTGGTTGACGATGAACGTCTCGAGCGCCTCCGCCTGTGCCTTGATCGGGCCGACCCGGGCGATGTTGGCGAACGTCCGCGGCGTCTGGAGGAAGCCGACCCCGTGTCCGGTGGCCGGCGCGTCGACGATCACGAGGTCATACTCGCGCCCCTTCTTGACCTTGCGGTCGGGCTGGGAGACCTCCCAGATCTTGCCGATCGTCACCAGCTCGCGCAGGCCAGGCGTCGCCGCCGCGAGGTAGGTGAAGATCCGCGACCGGAACAGCATGTCGCGCATCGCTCGGACGCGAAGCTGCAGCAGGACGTACTCCCGCATCGCCTCGTCAGGGTCGATCGAGATCGCCCACAGGTTCTCCGCCATCTCCACCTCGTGGAATCCGACCTCCGCCCGGTGGAAGACCCGCGAGGTGTGCTCGGCGGCGGACACTTCGCAGACGATCGTCCGGCGGCCGTCGGCGGCGGCGGCCATCCCGAGCGCCAACGCCACCGTCGACTTGCCCACGCCGCCCTTGCCGGTGACGATCACCAGGCGCTTGTCGAGCAGGTCGGGCACCGCTGGAACTTAACCAGCTACCCGAGGGCCCAGGGCTCGAGCGGGGAGGTGGGCCGCTCGGTTGATGCCTCTCAGGAGAAGGAAACGCACGAATGCGTGCGAATAACCGCGATCAAATGGGTCTCTTCAACCGCGGTTCCAAGCCGGAGTTGTCCACCAACGGTCACCAGCCGTCGACGAACGGCAACCCGGCCGACCTCGAGCCGACGCCGGCCGAGCGGAAGCCGACCAGCGCCAACGGCCACCCAGCCGACCTCGAGTCTCGGCCGGCCGAGCGCCCGCCGGAGACCGCTCCCTCCGAGAGCGCCGGGGATCGCCCCGCGGTGGCCGACCCGGCGCCGCCGCGCGAGCCTCCCGCCGAGCGGGCATCGAAGGCCACGCAGCCGTCGCCGGTCGACCGCGCCGAGCCCGAGCCCGACGACGAGGCGCGGATCAGCGCCGAGCAGGCAATTGCTCCGTCTCGGCAGCCAGGCGGCAGCAAGCTCCCCGGCGCCCACATCGGGGATGCCTCCGACCGCCGCGCACAGATCATCTCGTTCGCCAACCAGAAGGGCGGGGTCGCAAAGACGACCACGACCCTCAACCTTGCGGTCGCCTTCGCCGAGTCCGGCCATCGCGTGCTTGCGATTGACCTGGATCCGCAGGGCAACCTGACCATGAGCCAGGGAATCGACCCCGACCAGGTCGAGGCCAGCATGTACGACGTGCTCGTCGATCACATTCCGATCCGGGACGTGATCTCCGAGCGCGAGATCGACATCGCGGTCGCCTCGATCGACCTGGCCGGCGCGGAGATCGCGATGAGCATGCAGATCGGCCGCGAGCGGTCGCTGGAGAAGGCGCTATCCGCCGTGGTCGACGACTACGACTTCGTCTGCATCGACACGCCGCCGAGCCTCGGCTTGCTGACCGTGAACGCGTTGACCGCCTCCGACAAGGTGATCGTCCCCGTCCAGTGCGAATATCTCTCCATGCGGGGGCTCGTCCAGCTCCAGAACACGCTCCAGATGATCCGTGAGAACCTGAACCCGCGCGTCCACATCGAGGGCATCCTTCCGACGATGCTGGACTCGCGCACCGTCCACGCCAAGGAGGCGGTCGAGATCCTCGAGGAGAATTTCGGCGACTTGGTGTTCAAGTCCCGGATTCGTAAGGCGATCAAGTTCGCCGAGGCGCCGGTCCGGGGCTCGAGCGTGCTCAAGTACGACCCGAAGGGGAACGCCGCCGACTACTACCGCGACCTGGCCAAGGAGGTCCTGACGAATGGCGCGGCGTAAGCGGGCCAGCATGCGCGAAGGCCCGCTGGCCGATCTCTTCCGCTCCACCGCCCGAGAGCAGAAGGACCAGCCGACAGAGCAGCCAACCGAGCAGCACGAGCCGGCCGGCAGCTCGACCGAGGAGCAGACGCGCGAGATCGACGAGCGCGGCGAAGGGTCGCAGTCGGCCGCCGCCGAGCGGGAGCCACCCGCCGAGGAGCCCGACTCAACTCCTCCGGATCCCGAGCGAGTGCGCGCGTATCGACTGGAGGAGTCCGCCCCCTCGATCCCGCCGGCCAAGGAGCGGCTGAGCCGGATCTTCGCCGACGAGGCCCACGACGTCGAGGGACCCGCCTATGGCCGTGACGAGCCCGGGTTGGGCGACTACCACGGCCCGCCACGGCCCCACCTGCCCGTGATCCGGGTGGTCGGGGTCGGCGGGGCAGGAGTCAACGCGATCAACCGGATGATCGAGGCCAAGATCCCGGGGGTCGAGTTCATGGCCATCAACACCGACCTCCAGTCCCTGCAGCAGTCGACCGCGGACGTCACCGTCCACCTCGGGAGCGGCGTCGCCCGGGGGCTCGGCACCGGGTCGAATCCGGAGCTCGGCTACCGGGCCGCGTTCGAGGAGCAGGACAAGATCAAGCGCCTCCTGAAGGGCTCCGACATGGTCTTCGTCACCGCCGGGGTGGGCGGCGGCACGGGCACCGGCGCCGCCCCGGTCATCGCGCGGCTGGCGCGCGACGTCGGCTCGCTCACGGTGGGCATCGTCACCAAGCCGTTCAGTTTCGAGGGCACGCGCCGGGCGAAGCAGGCGGACGACGGGATCGAGGCGCTGAGCGCCGAGGTCGACACGCTGATCGTGGTCCCGAACGAGAAGCTGCTCTCGGTCCTGGCCCGCGAGACGACGATGATCGAGGCGTTCCAGGTCGCCGACGACGTCCTCCGCCAGGGCGTTCAGGGGATCTCCGAGCTGATCACCCTGCCGGGGCTGATCAACCTCGACTTCGCCGATGTGCGCACCACCATGCGTGACGCCGGTCAGGCCCTGCTCGGGATCGGGATGGGCACCGGGGAGACTCGCGCCGTGGCGGCGGCGGAGCGAGCGGTGTCCTCGCCGTTGCTGGAGACCTCCGTCGACGGAGCGAGGTCGATTCTGCTCTCGATCACCGGCGGGCCCGACATGAGCCTCCTCGAGGTCTCGGAGGCGGCCAAGGTGGTGCAGGAGGCAGCCCATCCCGACGCCAACATCATCTTCGGGGCGAACGTCGACGACACGCTCGCCGACCAGGTCTGGGTGACCGTGATCGCTACCCGCTTCGACGGTCGCGGGAGGCGGGCCGACGGCAGCGCCCAGCCCGAGCGCCGGGCCGCCGGAACGACCGCCGCGGCGGTGCGCCGCCCCCCGGACCGCAGGGCGGGCACCGCTCCGAGCTTCGAGTCGCGCCCCAGGGACCTATCCATCGACGTCCCGGAGTTCGTCCCCGGCCGCTAGCAGGCGCCTGCAAACCGTCGCATCTCAGCGTCCTCGACCGAGCGTCTCGCTCACGTACGTTCCCAGTACGCTCGCTTCGCCGCTCTGTCTGCGTCCACGGAGCTGCTCGGTTTTCGCCGCCTGCTCGATCGGCCGTAGGCTGCCCGCATGAACAGCCGTGGTGCTGTGGCGGCCGGGCATCCGCTGACGGCGGAGGCGGGGGCGACGGTCCTGCGGGAGGGCGGCAACGCCGTCGACGCCGCGGTTGCCGCCGTTCTCACGTCCTTCGTCACCGAGAGCCCGCTGACGGGGCTCGGCGCCGGTGGCTTCATGCTCGTCCACGCGCCGCCCGAGGACGTGCTGCTGGACTTCTTCGTCGAGGTCCCGGGCCGGACGATCGCCGAGCGGCGCTCGGAACTGGTCCCGATCCCGGTCTACTTCAGCCCCGACTCTCCCCAGGTGTTCAACGTCGGCGCGGCGTCGTGCGGGGTTCCGGGCACGGTGGCGGGCCTCGCCGAGGCGCTGAGGCGCTACGGCTCGTTCCCGCTCGTCGAGCTCGCCCGCGAGCCGGCCCGGCTGGCCCGCGAGGGGGTGCGGGTCAACGCGGAGCAGGCGTTCATCTTCCGCATTCTCGAGCCGATCCTCACCCACGAGCCCGAGTGCCGGGCGATCTACGCGCCCGACGGCCGGATCCTCGCCGAGGGCGATCTCTTCAGGTTCGACGAGCTCGGCGGCGCCCTGGATCGCCTGGCGGCCGACGGGTCCGGGCCGTTCTACGAGGGGGAGATCGCCCGGCGGATTTCCGACTGGGTGCTCGAGCGGGGCGGGACCCTGGGTCCCGACGACCTCGCCGCGTACCGGCCGCGGAGTCGCGAGCCGGTGCGCGCTGGCTATCGGGGGCGGGACGTCCTCACCAATCCGCCCCCGTCCTCCGGGGGCCTCCTGATCGCCTTCGCCCTGTCGCTGCTGGACCGGGCCGACTCGGCGGGCGTGGCGACCGTGGTCGCGGCGATGGAGGAAGCGCAGGTCGCTCGCACCGAGGCCTTCTTCCATGGCCTGTACGAGGACGGGTACGCGCACGAGTTCCTGTCCGAGCCCCGAATCGAGGCCGCCGCCCAGCGGATTCGCCTCTCGAGACGCCCTCCCGACCCGTCCGGTGAGCCCCCCGGCGATCGGCTCGGGTCGACCACCCACATCACGGCGGTCGACTCCGAGGGTCGCTGCGCCTCGGTCACCTGCTCCAACGGGACCGGGTCGGGGGTGATCGTCCCCGGCACCGGGGTGCACGTCAACAACATGCTGGGCGAGGAGGATCTCAACCCCCTGGGCTTCCACGTCAACCCCCCCGGGCGTCGCGTCCCCTCGATGATGTCCCCGACCGTGGTCCTGCGAGGCGGAGAGCTCGAGGCGGGACTCGGAAGCGGGGGCTCGAATCGGATCCGGTCCGCCGTCCTGCAGACGATCATCCGCCTGATCGACGACGGCATGGAGGCCCAGGCGGCGGTCGAGGCGCCGCGGTTCCACTTCGAGTCGGGCGCGGTTCAGGCGGAGCCGGGGGTCGACGAGGAGGGCCTCGACCGCCTCGCCGCCCTCGACTACCAGCTCGTCCACTGGGAGGAGCGCAATCTCTTCTTCGGCGGCGTCCACGCCGTCGCTCGCGACCCGGCCAGCGGCGAGCTGCGCGGCGGCGGCGATCCCCGGCGCGGCGGGGCGGTCGCGTACGCCTAGCGCGGCACCGGCGGCCGAGTAGCATCGTCGTGGGCTCGAATCGGGGTCAACGATGGCCAAGGCGCTGCTGATCATCGACTTCCAGAACGACTTCACCGCCGGCGGCGCGCTGGAGGTGCCGGACGGCGACCGGATCGCCGCCCCGGTCAAGAGGCTCGCGGACAGCTTCGATCTGGTCTTCGCGACCCGCGACTGGCATCCGCCGGACCACGCCTCGTTTCAGGCCGACGGCGGGCCGTGGCCGGTGCACTGCGTGCGGGACACGCACGGCGCCGAGTTTCACCCGGCGATGGACGACCTGCGGCTCGACGCGGTGGTCGACGTCGGCCGCGGCAGGGACGATCAAGGCTATTCGGGCTTCGAGAAGTCGAACCTGGCGCAGCTGCTGCGCGAACGCGACGTCGACGAGGTCTATGTCTGCGGGCTGGCCACCGACTACTGCGTCCGTGCCTCGGCGATCGACGCCAGCCAGGAGGGCTTCGAGGTGACGGTGATCGAGGATGCGATCCGGGGCGTGGAGGTCGACGAGGGGGACTCGGAGCGCGCGCTGCGCGACATGCGGGAGGCCGGAGCCAGGATCGCCACCTCGGACGAGGTGCTGGCGAGCGCCGGACCGAGCCGGGCACGCGGCGTCTAGCCGACGATCACCTTGCCGTTCAGCTTCGCGCGCTCGGCGATCTCGCGCGATCCGGCGACCGCCGCGATCAGGGCGCGCAGCGCGTTGCCCAGCATCCGGAGCCGCTCCGGCTCCGAGCGCAGCTCGAGCAGCGCCTGCTTGGTCTCGGCCGGCAGCTCGACCCGCGCGGCGATCCCGTAGGAGTTGGCGGCCTCGAGCTCGCCGACGTCCGGCTCCTCGCCGGAAACGCGCTCAACCAGCTCGGCGAAGGCCTGGCGCGTGTCGGTGGCCGCTTCGGGATCGTCGTCCGACGGCTCGTCCCCGGAGCCGATCGGCTGCACCTCGCCGGCCGGGAACTCCATCCTCTCGAAGCGCTCCAGGACCTTGAACGGCTCCTCGCCCGCGACCACGATGTTCAGTCTCCCGTCATCGAAGCGCTCCAGCACCTCGGTGATTCGCGCCGTGCAGCCGATCCGGTGGGCGTTTCCGTCGTCGTCGCGGAACACGATCCCGAACGGCTCGGCGGTCTCGAGACAGTGTCCGACCATCCGCTTGTAGCGCTCCTCGAAGATGTGGAGCGGCAGCAGCTCGCCCGGCAGGATGACGACAGGCAGCTCGAAGATCGGCAACTCGAGGCCTTCTCCCGCCATGAGGTCATTCTAGGAGGGCGGCGCAAGGGCTGGAAGAATCGCGGCGTGTCGATCGACTTCGAGGCCGAGGGGCTGCTGAAGGGAACCCGAGGCAGGTATCGCCAGGCTCGGCTGCAGCTGCTCGCCGAGCTGACCGCCGAAGGGGTCGGGTTGGACGAGCTTCGGCGGGCGGTGGCGGAGGACCGCCTCGCGCTGCTCCCCGTCGAGCGGCTGCTCGAGGGCGAGGGCCGTCGCTACAGCGCCGAGGAGATCTCGGAGATCGCAGGGGTGGACCCGGAGGTGCTGAGGCGCCAACGACAGGCCCTGGGGCTGCCCGGCGGCGATCCCGGGGAGCCCACCTACACCGAGGACGACCTGAACGGCGCCCGCCGGCTGCGCAGCGTTCTGGACGCCGGACTGAGCCCGGAACAGGTCTACGACACGGCGCGGGTTATGGGCCTGGCGGCCTCGCAGTTGGCCGCCGCGAATCGGGCCGTGGTCGGGGAGGCCATGCTGCGCAAGGGGGACACCGAGCTGGAGGCGGCGCGGCGCTACTCCGATGCGGCCATGGCGCTCCTGCCGCTCCTGGTCAGCTCGCTCGAGCACGTGCTGAGGCTGCACATACGCGAGCAGCTGCGTCACGACGCGATCGGGAGGGCGGAGCTGGCGAGCGGGAAGTTCCCCGGCTCCCAGGAGATCTCGGTCTGCTTCGCCGACCTGGTCGGGTTCACGAAGCTCGGTGAGCGACTGCCGGCCGACGCGCTCGCGGCCCTGACCGGTCGCCTCGACGAGCTCGCGCGCGAGTTCGCCGATCCGCCCGTGCGGCTTGTGAAGATGCTGGGCGACGCGGCGATGCTCGTCTCCCCTGACAACGACGCCCTGCTCGACTCGAGCGTCGCGCTGATCGACGCGGCCGAGCGCGAGGGGGAGGGCTTCCCCAGGCTGCGGGCGGGCATCGCGCGAGGCGCGGCCCTCTCGCGTGCGGGGGACTGGTACGGGCGCCCGGTCAACCTGGCGAGCAGGATCACCGAGATCGCCTACCCCGGCAGCGTCCTGTGCTCGGCGGAGGTCCGGGACGTCGCCGCCGACGGATACAGCTGGTCGTACGCGGGAAAGCGCCGGCTGAAGGGAATCCAGGGGGAGGCCAGCTTGTTCCGGGTCCGGCGCGAGGACCAAGGGGGGAGTGGGGGCTAGCCGGCCCGTCGGAGCGCCCTCAGGCCCGTGCAGCCGTATACGAGCTTCGTGGTCGTCGCTGTGGTCGCCTTCCTGGCGCCGCTGATCCGCGCCATGGCCCCGGCGATCCTGGTCCCGGCGATCGTGCTCGAGCTGGTCGGTGGGATCATCGTCGGGCCGCACGGGCTCGGCATCGCCTCCTCGACCGAGCCGGTCGAGGTCTTCGCCACCGTCGGCCTCGCCTGCCTGCTCTTCCTCGCCGGCCGCGAGATCCAAGTCGACCGGCTGCGCGGGCCCTTGCTCGCCACCTCGCTCGCGGGCTTCGCGATCTCGTTTGCGCTCGCCTTCGCCGCCGCGCTGGCACTTCACGCGGTCGGCCTGATCAAGACGCCGCTGCTGGTGGCGATCGTCTTCGTCGCCACCTCGCTCAGCATCATCATCGTGCCGCTCAAGGACGCTCGCGAGACCGACACCGACTGGGGCCAGCAGGTGATCGCGGCGGCGGCGGTGGCGGAGTTCGGGGCCGTGATCCTGCTCTCGTTCTTCTACTCCGGCGAGCGAACCGGGCCGGGCACCGAGATCTTCCACCTCAGCCTGTTCGTGGCTCTCGCGGCGCTGCTGTTGGTCTCGCTGACGCACGCAGCGCAGTTCAAGCGGGTCACGGACGCGATCCAGCGGCTCGAGGGGACGAGCGCGCAGATCGGCGTCAGAGGGGACTTCGCCCTGATCGCCGTGGTGGCCGGGGTCGCCAGCCAGCTCGGGCTGGAGACGATCCTCGCCGCGTTCACCGTCGGCGTCATCCGGGGCATGACCTCGGGCAGAGGCGAGCTTCAGGAGGAGCGGCTCGACGCCGTCACCCTGGGCATCTTCATCCCCTTCTTCTTCGTCGACAGCGGGCTGCACTTCGACCTCGGGGCGCTGTTCGCGAGCGTCTCCGCGTTCATCCGCCTGCCGCTGTTCCTGCTCGCGATCCTGATCGTCAGGGCTCTGCCGGCGCTGATCTACCGATCCCGCTTCGCCACCCGCCGCACGGCGGCAGCCGGGCTGCTCCAGGCCACCTCGCTCTCGTTCATCGTCGTCGCCACCCAGATCGGGTTGATGCTCGACATCATGTATCCGGCCACGGCGACGGCGCTCGTCGGCGCGGGCCTGATCACGGTGATGGTCTTCCCGGCGGCGGCCTTCGCGCTGATCGGGGAGCCGGAGATCGAGGCCGCCGGTGAAACGCCGGAGCTCGAGATCTGACTCAACTTCGATCGACGATCCGAGCCGAACCCAGCTTGATCCATCGTTAAGCGCGCTCCGGGACGCTTGAGGCCGTGATCCTCCTGGTTCTCTTCGCGCTGCTCGCCGGCGCCGGCACGGCGCTCTCGCCGTGCGTGCTCCCGGTGCTCCCCGCCGTGCTGTCGGCGGGTGTGACGGGCGGCAGGCGCCGCCCCCTCGGCGTCGTCTTGGGGCTCGGCGCCTCGTTCACGTTCGCCACCGTGGCGCTCGTCTACGTGATCGCGCTGCTCGGGCTGCCGAACGACCTCGTCCGTACCCTCGCGATCGTCACCCTCCTGGTCTTCGGCTTGCTGTTGCTCGCGCCGCCGCTCGCCGATCGGGTCGAGGCATGGATCTCACGGGTGGTTCCAGGCCCGGCTCGCCGGCGCGGGCAGGGGTTCGGCTCCGGCCTGCTGGTGGGGGCCAGTCTCGGCCTCGTTTACGCGCCGTGTGCGGGGCCGATCCTGGCCGGGGTGATCACGGTCTCGGCGGCCCAGGACTTCACCCTCGGCCGGCTGGCGGTGGCACTGGCCTACTCGCTCGGCTCGGCGTCGGTCCTGTACGCGCTGATCCTCGGCGGGCGCCGGATCACCGACCGGCTGGACGCCTACCGCGGGCGGATCCAGGTGGCGATGGGCGCGGTGATGGTCGCGGTCGCGGTGGTGATGATCGCCGACCTCGACGTCAGGTTCGAGAACGCGATCGCCCGCCACCTGCCCTCGGCCCTGGTCGACCCGACCAGCCGGATCGAGCAAAGCCCGGACATCAGATCGGGGCTCGTCGACCTGCGGGGAGGCGGGCCCGTCTCGCATCAGGGTGGCGCCGCGCGGGCGGCCACCGGACGGCGGCTCCCCGTCTACTTCCCGGCCCCGGAGCTCACCGGCACGCAGCGGTGGTTCAACACCCCGCGGGATAGGCCGCTCAGCCTGTCGGGGCTGCGAGGCCAGGTCGTATTGGTCGACTTCTGGACCTACACCTGCATCAACTGCATCCGCACCCTTCCGTACATCGAGGCCTGGTATCGCCGCTATCACCGGGACGGGTTGACCGTGATCGGCGTCCACACGCCGGAGTTCCCGTTCGAGAAGGAGGCGTCGAACGTGCAGCGGGCGATCGGCGACTTCGGCCTCACCTATCCGGTGGCCCAGGACAACGACTACTCGGTCTGGACGGCGTACCGCAACCAGTACTGGCCGGCCGACTACCTGATCGACGCGAGGGGGCGGGTCCGCCTGGTGCACTTCGGTGAGGGCTCCTACGAGGAGACCGAGCGGGCGATCCGCAGCCTGCTGACCGAGGCGGGGCGCCGTGACCTGGGCGCGATGGCGAGGGCTCACAGCCAAAGGCCCGATCCCCACGCCACCCCGGAGTCCTACCTGGGAGCGGCGAAGGCCGCCCGGTTCGCCAACGGCCCGATCCTGCCGGGTCGCCGGACCTTCCGCGCGCCACCCGCGGGCGCGCTCCAGCTGGACCAGCTCGCGTACGGCGGCCAGTGGGCGCTCGGGGGCGATGCCGCCACGGCCGAGCGGGCGGCCAGCCTCTCGCTGCGCTTCGAGGCCCGCCGGGTCTTCCTCGTGCTCGGCTCGCCGGGCCGCCCACGCACGATGCGGGTGCTGCTCGACGGCAGGCCGATCCCCGATTCGGTGGCCGGGCCGGACGTCCACGACGGCGTGGCGACGATCACGAACCAGCGCCTCTACCGGCTGGTCGACCTGCCCCGAGCCGGCCGGCACCTGCTCACCCTCCGACCGCAGCCCGGGATCGCCGGCTACGCGTTCACCTTCGGCTAGCCAGCGGTCTGCGCGCCGACAGCACCAGGTTGTAGAACAGGCCGGCCGGAAGCCGGGGCTCGAGCAGCGCGGCGTCCACGCTCTGGAGCGCGATGTAGGCGCGAAATGCGAGCTCGCGCCATTGCCGCGGGACCTCGTCCGGCTCGGCCGAGCCCTCGAGCGTCCGGACAGTCCAGCCATAGGCGTTCGCGAGCAGCTCCTCGCCGCGGATGCGGATCTCCTCGAAGCCGGCCTCGCGGAGCATCGTCGCCAGCCGGTGGGGCCTGAACGAATGGACGTCGACCGCCGGTTCGAGCTCGTGACCGTCGCTCCGCTCGGCTGGGTCGACCTGCCGGGCGGGCGCTCCGACCAACAGCCGCCAGATCGGCGCGGCGAGCATCGCCCCCCGCTTCGGCACCGCCGCCAGCAGATCCCCGTAGCGCGACGGCTCGCCGCAGAAGGCAAGCGTCCCCCCTGGCCTGAGCACGCGGTGCAACTCGGCCAGCCCCCCTTCGAGATCGGGTAGGTGGTGCAACACCGCGTGGCCGAAGACCAAGTCGAAGCTGCGGTCCTCGAACGGGAGCCGCTCGGCGTCGACGGTCTCCGTCCGCGGTTCCAGTCCGAGTCTCGCGGCGGTGGCGCGCAGCTCGGCGAGCATGCTGGGGGAGATGTCGGTCGCGGTCAGCCGCTCGATCAGGCCGAGCTGCAGCAGGTTGAGCGAGAAGTATCCGGTCCCGGATCCGATCTCGAGCGCGTCGCCGAAGGGGCGATCGGGCCAGGCGCCGAGCGCCTTCTCGGCCTTGCCGCGCACCTGCTGGCGGCCGATCGGCCCGAAGTCGATGCCCCACTTCGAGTCGTACTCGCGGGCGGCAGCGTCGTGGTAGCGAACGTTTGCCTCCTTGACGCGCTCGGGCGTGGCCGTCGGGCTGGCGGGCATCCACGGCACTCTAGAGGGGCCTCTCACGACCGATGAGACACCCCGTCTAGTCAGCGGGCGGTGGGCGGCAGGGACTACGGTTTCGCCCTCCGTCCGCTGTTCCGGAGCCTGCGACCTTGCGCCACATCCAACGAAACCAGCCGCCCGAGGTGCCGCCGCTCGCCCTGACTGGCGAGCGCACCCTCCCCGACGTGCCGGAGGAGAACTACTGGTACCGGCGCCATCTCGCGGTCTACGAGTGGATCGCGGGGCGGGTCGCCGGGCTCCGGGTCGCCGACCTCGCGTGCGGCGAGGGGTACGGAGCGGACGTACTCGCCCGCAGCGCCGCGGAGGTGGTGGGGGTGGACGCCAACCCGGAGGCCCACGAGCACGCCCGACTTCGATACCGCCGCTCGAACCTCACCTTCGAGCGCGGCCTCGTGGAGGGGTTCGAGCGGCGCTGCGACGCGATCGTCTTCCTACAGACGATCGAGCACATCGACCAGCCCGAGCGCCTGCTGGAGCGACTCGCGGCGACCTCGCAGATCGCCTACGTCAGCACTCCGAACCGGCTCACCCTCGCGCCCCCCGGAGCGGAGCGGTCCGGCAACCCCTGGCACCTGCGCGAGTACACGCCCGCCGAGTACGGTGCGCTGTTGAGGCCCTTCTTCTTGCGCGTGGAGATCCTGGGCGTCTTCCATGCGCGGAAGCTGCGGGTTCACGAGATCGCGCTGCGGCTCGGATGGGACCGCGTCCACCCGGCGCTGCGGCTGACGAAGCCCTTCTACGACCGTTTCGTGCCGGCGATCTCGGCCTCCGACTTCGAGCTGCGCGACGACCGCGACCTCGACGCCTCCCTGGATCTGCTGGCCGTCTGCCACCGCTGATGGTGGCCCCGTCGACTCCGGTGCCTGAACCGCGCCCCACGGGCGGTGAGGTGGGCGATCTGGCGATCGTCCTTCACTCCCACATGCCGTACGTGGAGGGCTTCGGCACCTGGCCGTTCGGCGAGGAGTGGCTGTTCGACGCGGTCGCCCGCTCCTACCTCCCGGTGCTGGAGGTGGCGCGTGACCTCACGGTCACCGTCAGCCCGGTGCTGGCCGATCAGCTCGAGGCACCGGGGGTCGCCGAGCGCATGGAGGCCTTCCTGCGCCGCTATCGGCTCGAGGCGGCCGAGCGCGACGCGACCCGCGGCCCGACCGAGCTCCGGCCGGCGGCCGAGTTCGAGGCCGAGCGCTATCGCCGGGTGCTGGGCCGCCTGCAAGTGCTCGGGGGCGACGTGCTGGCGGCGTTCGGGATCGCCGCCGCCAAGCGAGGTCTGGCGCTCGTGCCCTCGGCCGCCACGCACGCGGTGCTGCCGCTCGTCCCCACGACGCCCGGACGGCGCCTCCAGATCGATGCCGGGCTCCGCTCCCACCGGCGCCGTTTCGGCGCCGCCAGGGGCTTCTGGCTGCCCGAGTGCGCTTACCGGCCCAACCTCGAGCCACTCCTGGCCGAACGCGACCTGGCCTTCTTCTGCACCGACCAGAGTGCCTTCGAGGCCCCGCTCGACGCCCTGGCCCCGCTGCGCTGCGGGGCGGGCCTGGTCGCCTTCACGCTCGACTGGGGCGCGGTCGAACTCGTCTGGTCGCAGGACGGCTACCCGTCCGACCCGGCCTACTCGGAGTTCCACCGGCAATCGCTCGAGGGAACGCGCCTGTGGGCGATCGGAGGGGGAGCCTACGACGCGGCGGTCGCCTCGGCTCGCGCCGATCAGCAGGCGCGGGAGTTCGCGCAGGCGATCGCCGCGCGGCTGGAGGCCTTTCGCCGGCAGCGAGGCAAGCCGGGGTTGGTGACCTTCGCCGTCGACACCGAGCTGCTCGGCCACTGGTGGTCCGAGGGCCCCGCGTGGCTCGAGGCCGTCCTGCGGCACGTCCCCGACTGCGGTGTCGGCCTCGTCACCCTGCCGCAGGCGCTTCAGCGCCACGAAGCGGAGAAACGGTCCGCGCGAGGCTCGACCTGGGGCGAGGGCAAGGACCTTCGCACCTGGGACTCGCCCGAGGTCGCGGACCTCGCCTGGGCGGCGAGGCGGCTCGAGCTGCGCCTGCTGCGGGCGCTGGACGCCGGGGCGCTCGCGGGCACGGCCGCCGAGCGGGCCGCCCGCGAACTGCTCGCCGTTCAGGCGAGCGACTGGGCCTTCCTCGACCGCCGGCGGCAGGCGGGTGACTACCCCTACCAGCGCTCGACGGCACACGCTCGGGCGCTGCTCGGCGCCATCCACGCCGCCGAGCCGCCGGATCCCCGCCTGCGAAACCTCGCCCCGGACCTGAGCCTGGCGCCCCTGCTCGAACCCTGACCGCCCCGGCGGTCGGCGATCCGCCCGCCGCGGGCACCCGCCCGGCGTCGCCCGCCGAGCTCTCGAGCCCATAAACTGCCGGCGCCCCCGTGCCCAGCATCCTCATCCTCTCCTGGGAGTACCCGCCGTTGATCGAGGGTGGGCTCGCCCGTCACGTCCGCAAGCTCTCCGAGGCGCTCGTCGAGCTGGACTTGGACGTCCACGTGCTTACCCGGGGGGGTGAGGAGTCCCCGCCCGAGGAGGTGGTCGGCGGCGTTCGCATCCACCGGGTGCGGGAGCCGAAGCGGCCCACCGATCTCGGCGAGTTCGTCGCCTGGGTCGAGCGGATGAACGCCGACATGCTGGCGGCCGGGGTCGAGCTGGGCGACAGCCACGAGTTCGACCTCGTCCACGGTCACGACTGGCTGGTGGCGATGGCCTGCGATCACCTCGCCCGGCGCTTCGAGGCGCCCCTGGTCGCGACCATCCACGCGACCGAGCACGGGCGCCACCAGGGCTGGGTCCACGAGCACCCGCAATCGCACATCCACGGCGTGGAGCGCTGGATCACGAACCGCGCCGATCGGGTGATCGCCTGCTCGTACTACATGCGGGAGCAGATCGCCGACATCTTCGGGGTGCCGGACGAGAAGGTGGTCATGATCCCGAACGGCATCGACCCCGAGGACCTCCAACCCCAGGACGGGCACGAGCTGGAGCGACTTCGGCTCGAGTTCGCCGCGCCCGACCAGAGGCTGGTGCTCCTGCTCGGCAGGCTTGTCTACGAGAAGGGCTTCCAGCTTGCGCTGGAGGCGATGCCGTCGCTGATCGGGCGCCTGCCGAACACCCGCTTCCTGGTCGCCGGCTCCGGCACCCACGAGCTCGAGCTGCGTCGCCAGGCCGCCGAGCTCGGGCTGATGGAGCACGGCACCTTCCTCGGCTGGATCGGCGACGACGTCCTTCACTCCCTGTATCGGATCGCCGACGTCTGCGTGGTGCCCTCGATCTACGAGCCGTTCGGCCTGGTCGCCCTCGAGGCGATGGCGTCTGGATGCCCGTGCATCGTCGCCGACACCGGAGGGTTGCGGGAGGTCGTCCCCCACGAGGAGGCGGGCCTGCGCTTCCGTGCCCGCGACCCGGCTGCCCTGGGCGAGATGGTCGAGCGCCTGCTGAGCGATGCGGGCCTTCGCGAGCGGCTCGTGGCGGAGGCCTCCGAGCACGTGCTGCGCTTCGACTGGGCCGACGTCGCCGAGCGGACCGCGGCGCTCTACGGCGAGCTCGTTCGCGAGCGCGTCTAGGTGCTCGCGACCGGCCCTCCTTCCGATCGGGGCGGCGGCTCCACCGGATCCGACCAGCGAAGGGTGGTCGGAGCCTCGCGCATCCTGATCACCCGAGCCGGGATGCCGCCGACCACCGAGTTCGCGGGCACGTCGCCGGT
>JAHEXV010000060.1 GCA_023251935.1 bacterium
CCCTTGCCGCGGCCGCGGCGCGGCCCCTGCTGGCCGCCCGGAAGGACGATCTCGTCCACGTGCAGGAATCCGTTGCGTTCGAGGCCGATGTCGACGAACGCCGCCTCCATGCCGGGCAGCACGTTGTCGACGACGCCCTTGTAGATGTTGCCAACGATCGACCGCTGGTCGCGGCGCTCGATGTAGAGCTCGGCGACCTTCCGGTCGCCGTTGCGGTCGGACTTCGGCTTGCGCCGGCCGCCGCGGCCGCCTCCGCGGCTTGCGGCCTTGCTTTCGAGCACTGCGACGCGGGTCTCGCCGGCGTCGACTGAAACTAGGATGCGCTTTCTCAAATGGTCACCTCAAAGAGTGGGTGTAAATCCGCTCAACGGAGCAGATCCGCCCTGCTCTTGGAGGTGAGCCGCGCTTGGACGTAGATGCTCTGCAGGAGCCCGACGGCCATCAAGGTGACGACCACGGACGATCCTCCAAAGCTCATCAAAGGTAGTGGGATGCCGGTCACCGGCATGATCCCGATCGCGACGCCGATGTTCACGAGCACCTGGCACATGAACATCGCGGCGATCGCACCAGCTATCAAGCTCCCGTACAAGTTCTTCGAAAGCGTCATGATGCGCAGCGCCCTCCAGATCAGCAGGGCGTAGAGGGATAGGACGAAGGCAGCGCCGACGAAGCCAAATCGCTCGCCGACGACGGAGAAGATGAAGTCGGTGGTTCGGTCGGGGACGAATCCATTCTCGGTTTGCGTCGAGTCGGCTCCGCGTCCGACCTTGCCACCCGAACCGATCGCGATCAGCGACTGATCGATCTGATACGTCGCGTCGCGAGGGTCCGAGCTCGGGTTGAGGAACGACGTCAGCCGCTCCTGCTGGTAGCCCTTCAACACGGGGTGCCCAACCGCCGGAGCGATCGCCAACACGGCGGTGACCGCAACGGCGAGCAGCGCTCCGAGGAGCGCGAAGTGCGTCCAGCGCACCCCGACCACGAACAGGATCGCGAGCGTGATCACCACATAGGTGACCGCCGTCCCGAGGTCCGGCTGCAGGAAGACGATCAGCGCCGGCACGAACCCCATCAACATGAGGCGGGCCGTTTGCTGCCGCTCGTTCACCCGACGGCCACGATCGATCGCGAACCCGGCCAGGGCCGTGATCAACAGCACCTTGCCGAGCTCGGAGGGCTGGAACGTGAAGAAGGGAAGCTCTATCCATCGTCTCGAGCCGCGCGTGGCCTGGCCGAGGAGCAGCACCAGGATGATGCTGCCCATCATCGCCGTATAGAGGCCGACGCGCAACTCCCTGAAACGAGAGTAGTCGACTCGGGCGATGGCAAGCATCAAGGCGACGCCGAGAACCCCGTAGATCGCCTGGCGGACTACGTAGAAATAGGGGTCGTGGGGGACGTCCCCGCCGGTCACCGCCTTGAGCGTGAACAGGCTGAAGCCGATCAGCCCGAGCGCGGCACCCAGCAGCAATGGGTCGAGCCCCAGAACGCCGCCGCGCTCGAGGCCGGCCTGGCGGCGCTCGTCGAAGGGACGCGGGTAGGCGTCGGAGACCATCAGTAGGGGTTACCCGCGGCGCCGGCGGCCGGCCCGGCCTGGATCGACCCCTGGGAAGGGACCTTTCCGCCGGCGGACTTGGCGGCCTGCTTGTGGGTGTTGTAGTAGGCGTCGAGGATCTGGCGGGCGACGGGCGCCGCGGCCTCGACCCCGAAGCCGCCCTGCTCGATCGTCGCAGCGACGACGATCTGGGGATTCGGGTAGGGCGCCAGCGCCACATACCAGGACTGGTCCGCCTGCCCGGGCCGCTGGGCCGTCCCCGTCTTGCCGGCCATCGGGATCGGGAAGTTGCCGAACACCTGATACGACGTCCCACCCGCCGACTGGGCCGCCATGTGGATGCCGTCGAGGATCGCCTGCCGGTACTGCGGGTTGATGTCGAGGTGGCGCTGGGGCCCGGGGTTGATCTCCTGCACGACCCCGCCCCTCGGGTCCTGGACCTCGAGCCCGACGTGGGGACGCACGACGTCGCCGCCGTTGGCGATCGACGCGTAGGCGACGGCCATCTGGAGCGGGTCGGCCTGCAGGTCCCCCTGGCCGATCGCGAGGTTGACGTTGTCGCCCTCCGTCCACGGGCGGTCGGTCGGGTCCCCCGGAACGATGCTCGTTCCACCGGGCGAGTCGGGGCTCTGGGCCTGCTTGTAGAGCTTGTTTCGCCACGCCGGGGTCGGCAGCAGCCCGGCCACCTCGCCGGGCAGGTCGATCCCGGTCGGGTGTCCGATCCCGAGGTCGGCCGCCCACTTCTGCTGCGCGTCGTTGCCCTCCCGGGAGAGCATCGCGCCGACGTTGTAGAAGAAGACGTCGGAGGAAACCTGGAGCGCCTGGGGGAGCTGCAGGGCGCCGTACGCGCCACCGCCGGCGTTGTGCAGTGTGATCCCCCCCTCCGTGAACGAGCCGCCGTCCACGATCGTCGTGCTCGGGGTCATCACCCCGCTCTCGAGCGCCGCCATCGCGGTGATCGGCTTGAAGGTCGAGCCGGTCGGGTAGAGGCCCTGGATCGCGCGGTCGGTGAGCGGCGCCCCGGTCGTCTGGGAGGTGAGCTGGCGATAGGTGGAGGGAGAGATCACCGGCTTTGTGAAGATCGACGGGTCGAAGGTGGGCGAGGACCCGAGGCCGAGGATCTCGCCGTCCTGGACGTTCATCGCCACGAAGGCGCCCGGGGTGCTGAACGAGTTCAGCGCCGCCTCCCCGGCCTGCTGGACCGGCGCGTCGATGCTGAGCAGCAGGTTGTCGCCCGCCTTGGCCTGCGTCTCGCTCAGCACCCCGCCGGTCGGCTGCCCAGCCGCGTCGACCTGGACGCGAGTCAGGCCGTTGGTCCCGCGCAGGACGTTGTCGTAGGTGTTCTCGACCCCGGACTGGCCGACCTGGTCCCCGGGGATCAGCCCCTGGTAACGGGGCTCCTTGAGCTGGTTCTCGGTGACCTCGCGCACGTAGCCGAAGATCTGGGCGCCGAGGCTGCCGTCGGGGTAGTTGCGGACGTAGACGCGCTGGACGTCGACGCCGGGATAGGCGGCCTGGTTCTCGCGCAGGTAGTAGACGAGGTCGTAGGCGACGTCGCGCCGCAGGGTCACCGGGTTGGCGGGGAGCTCCTTGGTCTGCTCGTGGAGCTGCTTCGAGATCTGATCGGGGGACATGCCGATGACCTGGCCGAGGCGGGCGAACTCCTGGGCGCGCCTGCGGTGCGAGCGCGGCAGCCTGGTCGGGTCGAGCTGGAGGGCGAGCGCGGTGCGGTTGTCGACCAGGACGTGGCCCTGACGGTCGAGGATCTCGCCCCTCGGCGCGCGCACTGTGATCTCGCGGACCTGGTTGTTCTTGGCCTGCTTCAGGTACTTGTCCCCGGACAGAACCTGCAGGTACCAGAGGCGGAAGAAGATGATCGAGAACATCACCAGGGCGAAGCCACTGAGGATCGCCACGCGCAGCGCGAACTGCGCCGGCATCAGGGGCCGCTCGCGCTCGCCGAACATCACGACCGCGACACCCCCACGGAGCGCCGCATCCGGCGCCCCCTCGTGCGGCCCGCCCGCGAGGCCGACCTGGTGATCGGGCTGCGCGCCCGCCGCGCCTCGAAGTCGTCGACGATCGCCGGCCGGAGGACCCTGCGGATCAGCGGGTACAGCGGGATCGCCAGCAGCGTCGCGAGCAGGCCCTGGACGACGATCTCCCTGAGCACCAGCAGGCTGACCGGCGTTCGGACGCCGAGCATCAGCTGGATCGCCGCGAATCCGGCCGCGGCGGCCATCGTCAGCGCGCCGATCAGAAGCGGCGGGACCAGGGAGTTCGAGATATCGGTCCCCTCGCGGTAGCGGCCGGCAAGGTAGCCGACCGTGAGCAGGACGAGCGACCAGACGCCGAGCGTCTGCAGGAGGGCGGAATCGAGGACCAGCCCAGCGGCGAAGCCACAGACCGCGCCGACCAGGGCGCCGCCGAGCAGGCCCAGCGTGATCACCACGAGGGGCATGATGTCGGGCGTCGTCCCGAAGAAGCTCAGGTAGGAGAAGAACGAGATCTGGAGCACAACCGAGGCGAGGACGATCAGCGCGATCCGGACCGCGCTTCGCAGGGTGATGATCACTGCGCCACCCCCGGTCGCTTCGGCCCGCCGGTCGCCACCTGCACGAACTCGAGGTCGCGCAGGTCGGCGAACGGCCGCAGGTGGACGCGCTGGTAGGTCTCCTGCTCGCCAACGGTCGCGTCGCTCACCTCGCCGATCGGGATCCCGGGCGGGAAGGCGGAGGAGATGCCGCCGTTGCTCCACCCCGCCGTCACCACAAGCTGACCTTCGTGGATCGCCTCGCTGCGGTCGATGAAGTCGAGCAGCAGATTGGTGGAGTCCCCGATCTCCGGCTCGGCCACGCCCTCGGGGCCGTTCGGCAGCGCCCGGGCGGACACCGCGCTGCGGTTGTCGGTGATCAGGGTCACCTCGGCGGTGCCGTGGGTCACGTCGGTGATCCGGCCGACG
Source organism: bacterium (assembly GCA_023251935.1). Taxonomy (GTDB): domain Bacteria; phylum Actinomycetota; class Thermoleophilia; order Solirubrobacterales; family 70-9; genus AC-56. The sequence goes on from JAHEXV010000060.1 coordinate 4,521, forward strand.
AGCCCGTCGCCGTCGACCACCGGATCGTTGATCTTCACGTCGGTGCCCGAGCCCTTGTCGATCGTCACGGTCGAGTACCAGACGGTTGGCGAGCGGCCGATCACGCGCGCGGTGACCGGCGTGTAGCCGGCCAGCGTCCCGCGGCGGTCGAGCCTCAGCAGCTTGCGGAGCTGCCGGTTCTCGCCCTGGGCCCCCTTCGCCCTGACGAGCTGGTTGCGCAGGTGCTGGACCTCGGCCTCCAGATCGCTGTTCTGCCCTCGAGCCTGAAAGGTCTCGCTGAACCAGTTGATCAGGTCGCGTGCTGGCTTCAGGGCCCGCGTCGCCCCTTCCTCCAGCGGCCCGAAGACCGACGCGACCGCCCGCTGCATCGAGTGGAGCGGGCCACCGTCGCTCTCGGAGAACCGGGTCGAGAGCAACACCAGGGCCGCGACGATCAGAAGCGCCATGATCGCGCGGCGCCTTCTGACCTGTTTGCGATACATCGGCTACCCGGTGCTCACCAGGCCGCGGCGATGCGAGTTGCGGCTCATCCGGTGGATGACCTCGAACTCCTCCAGCGAGCGTCCGGAGCCGACGGCCACGCAGGTCAGCGGCGACTCGGTGAGCTGGGCGGGCATCTGGCACTCCTCGCGCAGGCGCTCCTCCATCCCCTGCAGCAGCGCCCCGCCGCCGGCCAGGGTGATGCCGCGATCCATGATGTCCCCCGCAAGCTCGGGCGGCGTGCGGTCGAGGGTGTCCTTGACCGCCGCGACGATCTGGCTGATCGGCTCCTCGAGGGCGCCGCGAACCTCGCCGGAGGTGAGCATGACCGTCTTCGGCAGGCCGGTGACCATGTCGCGGCCGCGGATCTCGGTGGTCACCTCCTCGGGCAGCTGCGAGGCCGACCCGATCTCGAGCTTCACCTCCTCGGCCGTCTGCTGGCCGATCAGCAGCTTGTGCTCGTGCTTGCAGTGGGCGGTGATCGCATCGTCCTGCTCGTCGCCGCCGACCCGGATCGACTCCGAGACGACGATCCCGCCGAGCGAGATCACGGCGACCTCGCTGGTCCCCCCGCCGACGTCGAGGACCATGCTCCCGGTCGGCTCCGCGACCGGCAGGCCGGCCCCGATCGCGGCCGCCATCGGCTCCTCGATCAGGTAGGCCTGGCGGGCCCCCGCCGACAGGCACGCCTCCTCGACCGCCCGCTTCTCGACCCCCGTCACCCCCGAGGGAACGCACACCACCACCCGGGGGTGCGCGAAGCGGTTCTGGTGGACCCGCTGGATGAAGTGGCGCAGCATCTCCTCGGTGACGTCGAAATCGGCGATCACACCGTCCTTCAGCGGCCGGATGGCGCGGATCGTTCCGGGCGTCCGGCCGAGCATCCGCTTTGCCTCGACGCCGACCGCGTGCACCTCGCCGCTGCGGGCGTCGACCGCGACCACGGAGGGCTCGGAGAGCACGATGCCCCGGCCGCGAACGTAGACCAGCGTGTTCGCGGTCCCGAGATCGACGGCCATGTCACGGCCTCCGAAGCCGGTCAGGTTGCGAAACAGACCCATTGGTCGGGGTGAAAGTCCTTGGGCGGTGGTGGGGGTCGGATCCGTACGATGTGCGGCGCGGAAGTTGCGCTCAGACGGGGTTCGAATCGGCCGGCTCTGGGATCCCGGACCGGCCGCCGCAGCGCCCGCACCGCGCGCCGAGTGTAGCGAACCCCGAGGCAGCCTCAATTGCAGGATGAGGGAGAAATTTCTCTCTCAACGTCGACTTAAGGGTTAGGCCGAATCAGCCCTCGCGGGGCGAATCTCCTGCTGCGTCGCGCAGTTCGGGCACCAAGTCGAACAGCAGCCGGACCGGCAATCCGACCACGTTCGAGAACTCCCCCTCGACTCGCTCGACCAGGGTCGAGCCGAGCCCCTGAATCGCGTAGGCGCCGGCCCGGTCGCGCCAGTCTTCGGAGTCCAGATAGGACTCGATCGCGGCCTGGTCGAGGTGGCGGAAGGTCACCTCCGAGCGGCTGACGCCGGAACGCTCCGCGGGACGTCGGCCCTCCGCGGTCGGGCCCAGCACGACGACGGCGCTGATCACCGTGTGGATGCGCGCCGAAAGTCCCTGGAGCCGAGCCCGCGCGGCGGCGCGGTCAGCGGCCTTGCCGAGCGTCCGCCCGTCGAGCACCACCTCGGTGTCGACCCCGAGGACGAGCGATCCCGGCGGCGCCGCCTCGGAGCCGACGATCGCCTTTCGCCGCGCGTTCTCGAGCACCACCTCCTCCGGGTCTCCCTCGACGATCTCCTCGACGTCCGGAACCACGACCTCGAACTCGATTCCGAGGCCGGTGAGGATCTCGCGGCGGCGGGGCGACGCCGAGGCGAGGATCAGCTGGACAGCTCGGGGAACCAGAGCGCGATCTCGCGCTCGGCCGACTCGTCGGAGTCGGACCCGTGAACGAGGTTGAAGGTCACCTCGAGCGCCAGGTCGCCCCTGATCGACCCGGGGGCCGCATCGAGAGGATCTGTGGCGCCGATCAGCTGTCGTGCGGCGGCCACCGCGTCGGTGCCCTGGAACACGGCGGCGACCAGCGGCCCGCCGGTGATGAACTCCACCAGCTCGCCGAAGAACGGCTTCTCGGTGTGCTCCTCGTAGTGGCGCCCGGCGAACTCCTCGTCGATGTGGAGCTGCCGCAGGGCGATGATCCGCAGGCCCTTGCGCTCGAAGCGCGCCAGGACCTCGCCGGTCAGTCCGCGCTCGAAGGCGTCGGGCTTGATGAGGATCAGCGTTCGCGAGCCGGGGGCCAAGACCGCGGAAGGCTACCGCCGACGGGACAAAGGCGGTCGATTCAGGAGGCGGTGGCGGGCCGAGGGCCCTCGTCGCCGGGCTTCTTCTGGGTAGGCGCGGTGCCGCTCGCCGAGCGCCCCGAGCCGGCCTTGCGCTGCTTGGCGCCGGAGGGCTCGCGGGAACCGGCCGAAGCCTGACGAGAGGCGGGAGCCCGCGCCTGCTCGGAGCGCCCCTGCTGAGTCGGCTGGGTGCGACCTTCCTCCCGTGGCACCCGCTTCGGTCGCGAGGGCCGCCTCGCGGCCCATTCGGCCTCGGGGGCGCGACGCGGCTCGCCCGGCGGGCGGCGCGGCTGGCGGACGGCCCGGCGCTGTGGCGCCTCGCAGTAGGGGCAAATCGCCCACCGCGGGTCGATCGGCTTCTCGCACGATTCGCATGGGTCCTTGACCCGGGCGCGACAGCCCGGACAACGTAGATAGGTGGGCTCGATCGGGTGGCCGCAGGTCGGGCACGACTGCTCCTCGAGCTGCTTGAGGCGAAGCTCGGCGGCGCGGATCTCGAGCTCACGCTCGTGTGCGTCCTCGAGGAACTCGGGAGGCCGCAAGATCGCGTAGACGGCGGTGCCCACGTAGGGAAACAGCGAAGCCCCGGTGGCGCAGGCAACCAGCACCGGGTCTCGAACCCGGCGCCGGGCGTCGAAATACGTCCAGGCGATCAGCGCGATCCAGACGACCACCAGGAACAGAACCAGGAGGTTCACGAACAGGTTGAGGCCGTCATTCGTGATGCCGAACAGGGCTACGAGCATGTTTGGGCGCGCGAGGGGCGGGGAAGCCGAACGGGCATGGGCAACTGGCGGAGTCTACTTCGTTGCGTACGGCCCAAACCCTGGCAGCGGTCCCTAGAGGAACAACCGTCCAAACAGGTAACCGAGCCCGAAGAAGACGAGGATCACGATCGCCACCACCGCGGCGACCAGGCCCATCATCTGGAGGAGCTCGGAGCGTGCCTCTCGGTCCATGCGTCCTCTAGAAGGTAATGCGAGCCGCAGACGAGCGTCACGCCGCCACGCTCGCGAGCCGCCGCCAGCGCCCGCCGCACCGCCGCCCCCGGATCCCGGACAGTCTCCGCCTCCAGCCCGGCGGCATCCGCGACCTCGGCCAAGCTCGGCGCCGCCAACGGGAGCGCCCCCGGGCGACCGGCGCGCGCCAGGCGCTCGGACGGAAGCTCGGTGCAGATCGCCAGCACCAGCCGTGGCGCCAGCGCCTCGATCACCCCGGCGGCATCCTTGTCGGCGAGCACCGCGAGGCAGGCGACGACCGGCGCGTCGCCGACCACCTCCGGCAGGGCCTCGGCAAGCGCCCGAGCTCCATCGGGGTTGTGCGCGGCGTCGACGACGAGCGGCGGGCTTTCGCCCAGGACCTGCATCCGTCCGGGCAGCTCGAGACCGGCCGCCACCGCGTGCACCCGGTCGTGGTCCAAATGGCCGAGGCTGGCCTCGGCGGCGGCAATCGCGACCGCGAAGTTCCGGCGCGCATACGCGCCGGGCACGGCCAGGCGCAGCTCGGGCTTGGGGTCGCCCGCCCCGATCAGCCGCGCGCCGCGCGCCGCGGCGGTTTGCTCCGCAAGCTCTCGCACGGCGGGCGCAACCCGGCCCAGGACGAGCGTCGAGTGAGCTCGCAGGACGGCCAGCTTCTCGGCCGCGATCTCGACCTCAGTGTCGCCCAGCCACTCGGTGTGCTCGAGCCCGATCGAGGTCAGCACCGTGACCAGCGAGGGCAGCACGTTGGTCGCGTCCAGGCGCCCGCCGACCCCCGCCTCGATGACGCCGAAGTCAACCCCGGCCGCCGCAAGCGCCACGAAGGCGGCCGCGGTGGCGGCCTCGAACTGGGTCACGGACTCCCCCTCGCCGAGCCCCCTGTTGACCACCGCCACCGACTGGGCCACGCGCTCGACCGCCACCGCGAACTCCGCCCGACCGATCTCGGCCCCCCCGAGCCGAACCCGCTCCGACCAGCGTTCGGTGTGCGGCGAGAGGTACACCCCGGTGGGCCTGCCATGCGCCTCGAGCAGCGCCGCCGTCATCTCGGCCACCGACGACTTGCCGTTGGTGCCGACGACATGAATCGACGCGAACCGGTGCTGCGGCATGCCGAGCACCGAGACGAGCCGCTGGATGCGCTCGAGGCCGAAGCGAATTCCGAGCGGCTCGAGCGAAGCCAGCCACGCTTCGGCGTCGCTGTGAGACCAGGTGCTCAGCTGTCGGCTCTCTGCTCGCGGTTGGTCGACACCTCGGAGCTGGGCGTCAGCAACCCAGCTCCCCGAGCTCCGCCTCGTAGGCGGCGAGCTTGGCGCGCTCCGCCTCCACCACCTCACCCGGGGCGTTGACAACGAAGCCCTCGTTCCCGAGCTTCGTCTGGGCGCGGTCGATCTCGGAGCGCAGCGTCTCGCATCTCTCGGTAACCCGCCGGCGGACCTGAGTCGCGTCGACGTCGCCCGACGCCAGGATCTCGACCGGCCCGAAGGCCGCGAGCGCCTCGCCCTCGGCGCCGTCGAAGGACAGTCGCGCCAGCCGGGCGACCAGCTCATGCGGCGGGGCGTCGTCGCCCGCCACCTGGGCCGGCAGCAGGCTTCCCGCCGGCACCCCGACGAGGGCGCGCCACCGCCTGACGCTTCGGGTGAGCTCGATCCAGCCCTCCACCTCCTGCTCCGCGGCGCGATCGACCAGCTCCCGGTCGACCTCCGGGAACGGGTGCACCACCATCATCTCGGCCCTCCCTCCTCCGGGTGCGGACAGGTACGAGTAGATCTCCTCGGTGACGAAGGGCATCGTCGGGTGCGCGAGCGCCAAGGTCTGCTCGAGGATCCAGAGCAACGTCGCCCCGACCTCGGCCTCGCCGTCGTTGAGGCGGGGCTTGACGATCTCGAGGTACCAGTCGCAGAGCTCCGACCAGAAGAACCGGTACAGGTCGAGCGCCGCGTGGGCGAAGTCGTAGACCTCGAGGTGGGCGCCGACCAGCTCGATCGCGCGCTGCAGTCGCGACAGGATCCAGCGGTCCTCGACCTCGATCGGCGTCGGCGCCGGCTCGACCTCGGGGGCGTTGAGGAGGATCAGCCGCGACGCGTTCCAGAGCTTGTTGGCGAGGTCGAGTCCCTGTTGGACCTTGGCGGCCGAGTAGCGGACATCCTGGGTCGAGGACATCGCCAGCAGCCCGAAGCGCAGCGCGTCGGCTCCGTAGTGCTCGATCTCGTCGAGGGGATCGATGCCGGTGCCGAGGCTCTTCGACATCCTCCTGCCGTCGGGCGCCTGGATCACCGAGTTGATGCAGACGTCCCGAAACGGGGGCTTCCCCGTGAACTCGATACCCATCATCACCATCCGGGCGACCCAGAGGAAGATGATCTCCCTGGCGGTGACCAGGACGTCGGTTGGATAGAAGGCGGCGAGCTCCGGAGTCTCATCCGGCCACCCGAGAACGGCGAACGGCCAAAGCGCCGAGCTGAACCAGGTATCGAGCACGTCCTCGTCCTGCCGGAGCTCACCGTCGCACGAGCCGCAGCGCTCCGGTGCCGCCTCGGCAACGTAGGTCTCCTCGCATCGGGCGCAGTACCAGACCGGCAGCCGATGACCCCACCACAGCTGGCGGGAGACGCACCAGGGCCGAATGTTCCGCATCCACTCCAGGTAGACCCGCTTGTAGGTGTCCGGGACGATGCGCACCTGGTCGTCCTCCACCGCCTGGATCGCCGGAGCGGCGAGCTCGTCCATGCGGCAGAACCACTGCAGGGAGATCAACGGCTCGATGCGCTCGCCCGATCGGTGCGAGAAGGGAACCGAGTGGAGGTAGGGCTGCTCGGCTCGCAGCAGGCCCTCGTCGGACAGCGCGGCGACCACGGCGGCGCGGGCTTCCTCGGCGGTGAGCCCCGCGAACCTCTCCCCCGCCTCATTCGTCAGGCGGCCGTCCTCGCCGATCACCACGATCTCCTCGAGCCCGTGAGCCCGGCCGATCTCGAAGTCGTTCGGGTCGTGCCCGGGCGTGATCTTCAGAGCCCCGGTCCCGAACTCGGGGTCGACGTGCTCGTCGGCGATGATCTCGAGCCGGCGGCCGACCAACGGCAGCACGCAGTGACCCCCGACCAGGTCCCTGTAGCGTCCGTCCTCGGGGTGGACGGCGACGGCGGTGTCGGCGAGCATCGTCTCCGGGCGAACCGTGGCCACGGTCAGCACCCGCCCGGAGCCCTCGACCGGATAGTCGATCTCATACAGGACGTCCTCCACCTCGCGGTCCTCGACCTCGAGGTCGGAGATCGCCGATCGCGAGCCCGGGTCCCAGTTGACCAGGTAGTTGTCCCGATAGATCAGGCCCTTCTCGTAGAGGGCCTTGAAGACGCGGTAGACGGCGCTCACGTAGTCCGGGTCGAGGGTGAAGCGCTCGCGCTCGTAGTCGCACGACGCTCCGAGGCGCTTGTATTGCTCGACGATCCGCGACCCGTACTGCTCCTTCCACCCCCAGACCCGCTCGATGAACGCCTCGCGACCGATCTCGTGTCGTGAGACCCCCTCCTGGAGGAGCTCGCGCTCGACCACCGCCTGGGTGGCGATGCCCGCGTGATCGGTCCCGAGCGCCCACAGGGTGTTGCGTCCGCGCATCCGGTTGAGGCGGGCGAGGGCGTCCTGGATCGCCCCGTTGAGCGCGTGTCCCATGTGGAGCGCGCCGGTCACGTTCGGAGGGGGGATCGCAATCGAGAAGTTCTCGGCCGGGCTACCCGCGGCGGGCGGGTGGAAATAGCCGCCGCCCAGCCAGCGCTCGAGGATCGGCCCCTCGACCTCCGAGGGCTGGTAGCGCGTCGTCTCCTCGAGGCGCTGTCGGCGCTCTGCGTCCATCGCGCGCGAGTTTAGTTGTGGCCCTTCGGGGGTCGCTTATAGTTGGCGCGTCATCGGAGGATGGCCCCCGGCCGCGTTGATCCTGGGCACGGGCCGGATCGAGACCGACCTCGGCAGCGGCACGCTCGATGTGTTCGGCTTCTTCAGCCACGGCCGCGGGGACGGCACCTGCAGGTGCGCACCGACAGCTCCACTCATGGGCGCTACTACTCGGGTGGGCTCGAGTGGCGCGTCAGGCGCCGAGGCGACCCTGTCGGCGTCCCAGCCGTAGGTCGCCGGCAAGCGCGCCCGCCCGGATGGCGCCTTACTGGCGCATAGCGCCACCCGGCGCTACCTTGCCTAGTACCGTTCGAGCGCGATCGCAAGGAGGCAAGGATGAGAACCAAGTCGAGGCGTGTCGGGTGCTGGGCCCTAGCGGCGCTGCTGGCGGCGGCGATCGTGCCTCTGCCGGCGAGCGCCCTCTTCCGGCTCGACTTCAACGGCCACGTCAAGCAAGATCCCGACTCCTATGTCGGCTTCAATCTCAAGAGAACGCCGACCGGCAAGCGGAAGGTGACCTTCTTCACCACCCGCGGGATCCAGTTCGCTTGCGCCGGCGGCTCGACCGGTCGAACGGAGTTCCTGACGCTGGACGGCTCGTTCCGGGTCGAGCACCGCAGGTTCGAGGCCGACGTTCACACGTTCACGCCGTTGGGCGATCCGGTCGCCCACGTCCACGGAAAGCTTCACCGCGACCATCGGGTGGCCGACGGCACGATCCGTCTGGCCGGAAAGCTGGACCCCTCGCAGCCGGACGTGCGCTGCAACACCGGCACCCAGGAGTGGCGCGCGACCACGGACGGCTGAGCCCGGCCGGCCGGGGGCACCCCCGGTCGCTCAGGCCGACTCCTCCTCGAGCTCGCCGAGCTCGGCCTCGGGCTCGTCGGGGATCGCCTCGGTGACCAGGGTCGGCTTCAGGCCGCGCTGGATCGTCTCCTTGGTGACCACGCACTTGCGCACGTCGCGCCGCGAGGGAAGCTCGAACTGCACGTCGAGCAGGGTCTCCTCGAGGATCGACCGCAGCCCGCGGGCGCCGACCTCCCGCTCGAGCGCCTTGTCGGCGATTGAGGCGAGCGAGTCCGGCGCGAAGACCAGCTCGATCTCGTCGAACTCGAAGAAGCGCTCGAACTGGCGGGTGAGCGCGTTGCGGGGCTCGGTGAGGATCTTGATCAGGTCCTCGCGGGTCAACTGGTGGATCGCGGCGACCACCGGCAGGCGGCCGATGAACTCGGGGATCAGCCCGTAGTCCATCAGGTCTTCGGGCAGGACCTGCTCGAACAGCGCCCCGGTGTCCTTGCGGGCGCGGGAGCGGACCTCGGCGCCGAACCCGACGCCCTTGTGGCCGATTCGCCGCTCGATCACCCTGTCGAGGTCGGCGAACGAGCCGCCGCAGACGAACAGGATGTTGGTGGTGTCGATGGTCAGGAACTCCTGGTGGGGGTGCTTTCGTCCCCCCTGCGGCGGCACCGATGCCGACGTGCCCTCGAGGATCTTCAGCAGCGCCTGCTGCACGCCCTCCCCGGAGACGTCGCGGGTGATCGACGGGTTGTCCGCCTTGCGGGCGACCTTGTCGACCTCGTCGATGTAGATGATCCCCGTCTCGGCCTTCTTGACGTCGTAATCCGCTGCCTGGATCAGCTTCAGGAGGATGTTCTCGACGTCCTCACCCACGTAACCGGCCTCGGTCAGCGCGGTGGCATCGGCGATCGCGAACGGGACGTTGAGGATCCTGGCCAGCGTCTGGGCGAGCAGCGTCTTGCCGCAGCCCGTCGGGCCGAGAAGCAGGATGTTCGACTTCTGGAGCTCGACCTCCTGGTCGCCGCTCTGCGCCATCTGAACGCGCTTGTAGTGGTTGTAGACGGCGACCGAGAGAGCCCGCTTCGCGGTCTCCTGGCCGACCACGTACTCGTTCAGAACCGCGTGGATCTCCTTCGGCTTGGGCAGGTTCTCGAGCTCGAAGCTGGGCGGGGCCGCCAGCTCCTCGTCGATGATCTCGTTGCAGAGATCGATGCACTCGTCACAGATGTAGACGCCCGGCCCGGCGATCAGCTTCTTGACCTGGCGCTGTGACTTCCCGCAGAAGCTGCAGAGAAGCTGCTCGTTCGAGTCCGTTGGGCGTGCCAAGAGCGCTCTCCCCTTTCGGTGACGCGGCCCGCGTCCTCGCACTCAGATTACGACACACGGGCCTCGGGCTGATCCTGCTCTTTTACTCGGCCAAGTCGCCCGTCCCTTCAAGCGCGGGGGGACTTGCATCGGCGGTTCACCCCGGCCACCGACGACGCTAGCCCCGGGCGCTGGGATCGAGAGGCAGCGAGACCGTGGCGGGAACCCGGGGACGAAATCGGTAAAGCGCATCTCCTTCTGTGCAGGGCTGATCCTCGTCCTGGCGCTGGTCGCGACCGCTCTGGTCGTCGGGAGCTTCAGGAAGCAGGGCAGGCGGGCGGGCGGCACCGTGCGCGTCCATGGCGATCTCGACGCGCAACACACCAACTGCGACTCGAGCGCCAAGCCTGGTGGGCGCGGCGCCGCGGCTGACGCTCTGCTCGGCGCGGAGTGGAAACAGGTATGCCGCGCTTGACGGCGCGCGCTCGGGCACCTAAGCTCGCCTTGGTGGGACTTGGGGGAAGAGGCCAAGCGGTGAGGCGGGCGCTGATCCCGATCATCGCGGCGCTCGCGCTGGCATTCCCAAGCGCTGCGAGCGCGTTCTTCAGCGAGTTCTACGGCGGGCCGGTTGCGGGCGGCCAGAGCAACAACGCCGGGGTGGAGTTCAAGGCCCACTTCCGCAACAAGCGCGCGTTCGAGAACGGCAAGCCACCGAGCAAGGTCGTCAACTTCGGGTGGTTCAACGTCCTGATCACGCCGCCCTGTTACGACTCCTCGGACGCTCCGTCGGGTCTCGACATGCACGTCAACGACGATGGTAGATTCCACGGCACGTTCTCGGTGCCCGACACGGCCAACCACAAGGTGACGATCCACGGTCACTTCAAGCACCACAACAG
>JAHEXV010000013.1 GCA_023251935.1 bacterium
GATACGAGGGTCGCATCCGGACCATCGACGCGGTCCGGGAGGCGGGGCTCGAGACCTGCGTCGGCGGGATCCTGAACCTCGGCGAGACGCCCCGACAGCGGATCGAGATGGCCTTCGAGCTGGCGGAGATCGACCCCACCTCGGTGCCGATCAACCTCCTCAACCCGCGGGCCGGGACCAAGTTCGGGGACCGCCCGCTGATGGATCCCTGGGAGGTCGTCAAGTGGGTGGCGATCTTCCGCCTCATCCTTCCCGACGCCCTGTTCCGGCTCTGCGGGGGCCGGGTCGAGAACCTGGACCAGCTCCAGCCGCTCGCGGTCAAAGCCGGCCTCAACGGGGTGATGATGGGCAACTTCCTGACCACGCTGGGCGCCGAGCCCGCCGACGACCGGGCGATGTTCGAGGAGCTGGGGCTGAACGTGGCGCGCCAGCCCGACAACGGAGCCAGGCCCCGGCCCGACAATCGTTCCGGCTGGCTCGACGGCGAGACTCCGCCGACCCCGATCGACGCTCTGATCGACAGTCAGGAGCAGGCCAACTTCTGGGATCCCTCCAAGCAGCTGCGCGTGATCAAGAAGCGGCGCAAGCCGCCCCCCTATCCCGAGCCCGCCCCGGGCGTGACCGCCGAGGCGGCCGCCCAGTCGGAGCAGCCGGCGGGTTGGGGGGACTGACCCCGCGGGCGGTGCCGGTGAGCGACGTCGGCGATCGCCTCGACGAGCTACGGGCGGCGGGGCTCCATCGTGGGCTGAGGCTGGTCGAGGGGCCGCAGGGTCCCCGGGTGACCCTGGACGGTGCCGAGGTCCTGCTCCTGTGCTCGAACAACTACCTCGGCCTGGCCGATCATCCACGCGTTCGCCAGGCCGCGGCCGACGCGGCCGAGCGGTTCGGCGCCGGCGCCGGCGCCTCCCGGCTGATCTCGGGGAACATGGAGCCCCACCGGCGCCTCGAGGAGCGGCTCGCCGACTTCACCGGCTATCAGGCCGCGCTCCTGTTCGGCTCCGGCTACCTCGCCAACCTGGGGACGATCGCGGCCCTGGCCCGCCGAGGCGAGGTGGTGTTCTCGGACGAGCTCAACCACGCCAGCATCATCGACGGGTGCAGGATCTCCCGGGCCGAGCGATTCGTCTACCGCCACGCCGACCTCGAGCATCTTTCCTGGGGCCTGCGGAAGGCGAACGGGAGGGGCGCTCTGATCGTCACCGACGCGGTGTTCTCGATGGACGGCGACGTCGCCCCGATCTCGGGCCTGCTCGACGTCGCGCGCCGCTCCGGCTGCCGGCTGATGGTCGACGAGGCCCACGCCACCGGCGCGCTCGGCCCCGGTGGGCGCGGGGCGGTCGCCGAGGCCGGCCTGGGGGGCGAGGTGGACCTGGTGGTCGGCACGCTGGGGAAGACGCTGGGGAGCTACGGCGCCTACGTCTGCGGGAGCGCCGAGATCGTCGACCTGCTGATCAATGTCGCCCGACCGTTCATCTTCTCCACCGCCCTGCCGCCGCCGGTGATCGGGGCGGCCTCGGCGGCGCTCGAGCTGCTCGACGGCCAGCCGGGCATGGTCGAGCACCTGCGTCAGAACGGGGCGATCCTCAGAGATGCCCTCGCGGGTCACGGGCTCGACGTCGGTGACTCCCGAACCCAGATCGTGCCGGTCGTGGTCGGCGAGGCCCGGCTCGCGATGGAGCTCTGCGAGCGGGCCCTCGAGGGCCGCGTGTTCTCGCAGGCGATCCGGCCGCCCACCGTGCCCGACGGGACCTCGCGCCTTCGCCTCTCGGTGATGGCCAACCACCGAGCGGATGAGCTTTGCGCCGCCGCGCACGTGGTCGGCGATGCGGCCGATCGGCTCGGGCTCACCGGGCCGGCGCCCGCCGGCTCCGGCGTGCCGGCGGACTCGCGCCTGCCACGCGCGGCCTAGTGGTGGCGGCCCGCGACGCTCGGCGCCCGCTGCGGGGGGTCTTCGTCACCGGGACCGGGACCGAGGTCGGAAAGACGGTGGTGGCGGCGGCGATCGCCCGCACGCTTGCGGTCGGGGGAGCGCGGGTGGCCGTCTTCAAGCCGGCCGTCAGCGGCCTCGACGGGGGCGGAGAGCCTGATCATGCCCTCCTTCGCCGCGCCTCGGGCTCGACCCAGCCCGACGACGGGATCGTCCCCTACCGCTACGGCCCGCCCCTCTCGCCGCACCTCGCCGCCGAGCTGGCCGGCGAGCGAATCGATCCCAGGCGCCTCGTCAGGGCGGCGCGGGCCGCGGCCTCCGGCGCCGAGCAGCTCGTCTGCGAGGGCGCCGGCGGGTTGATGGTGCCGTTGACGCCCGGTTATCTGATCCGCGATCTCGCCCGCGAGCTCGGCCTGCCGGTGGTGATCGCCGCCAGCCCCGGGCTGGGGGCGATCAACCACACGCTGCTCACCCTCGAGGCGGCGCGGGCGGTCGGGCTCGAGGTCAGCTCGGTCGTGCTCACGCCCTGGCCCGACGACCCGTCAGCCATGGAGCGTTCGAACCGCGACGCGATCGAGCGGCTCGGCGCGGTTTCGACCGGGGTGCTGCCGCGGTTCGACCTCGAGGCGGCCGACTCCTGGCCGACTCTTCGGCCCGGCGAGTGAGCTCGTCGTTCAGCGCCTTCGCAACGTATGGGCCCATCAGTGCGTTCACCGGGTCTCCCTTGCTCGTGGCTGATCGGGGCTCGACTCGAGCGCCGTGATCGCCTCTCGAACCGTGGCTCTCAGGTCCTCGTGGCTTCGGCTCCAGAACAGCGGGCCACCACCGTCGCTGAGCAGCCGACTGACGCGGGCGAGACCGCGCGGGTCGAGGTGTTGTTCGACTCGGAGCCGCCACGCCAACTCCCCGAGCTCATTCCGCGTCGAGTCGACGCGCTCACGGCCCGGCCACACTCGGGGGCCCAGCGGATGCCGCTCCGACGACTGCGCCACCAGCCGCTCCAGCGTCTGGCCGAGCGCGCGCCGCATCCGCGGACTCCTCAGCGCTTCGGCCCGGAGCGCCATCGCGCGGCTCGATTCCGGCGAGGCGCCGCCTGCCAGGGCGCGATCGAGCTCTCCGGCCCTGAGGCGCGCGAGGAGTCGGTCCCATGGTCGAGCCGATCCTCCGTAACCAGTGCGTCGATCGACTTGCGTCGTCATCTCGAGGCCTCCATTCGGCGTGGTCCCATTAACTGGCAATCAATCTACACCGGTTACAGTAACTTGTCAAGAGGGCATGCCAGTTACAATGGTCACATGAGCACGGAGGCCGCCCCGGGACAGCTTGAACGCGTGCGGGAGTTCGTCAACACCCTCGACCTCGACGCGGGCAGCGACGAACTCGGGAGCCCCGACGCGCTCGCCTCGTGGCTCGAGCAGCGGGATCTGCTGGTCGCTGACGTGGTGGGTGAGCGCGAATTGAAGCGAGCGGTCGAGCTGCGAGAGACGCTTCGTCGGCTGCTGCTCGCAAACAACGGCGGCGCGGTCGATCCACGGTCGATCCGGAGCCTGGACCGCGCTGCCGCGGACGCCACGCTCTCGGTTCGCTTCGACGTCGACGCAGGTCCGGCGCTGAGCGTGGCGGGCTCCGGAGCCGGGGCGGTGATCGGCCCACTGATCGCGATCGTCTACGAAGCGATGGTCGCGGGCACCTGGTCCCGGCTCAAGGCCTGCCCCGCCGACGCCTGCCACTGGGCCTTCTACGACCATTCGAAGAACCGCTCTGGGACCTGGTGCACGATGCGAGTCTGCGGCAACCGGGCCAAGGTCCGCGCCTACCGAGAGCGCCGCGCCGCGAAGTCGAAGCTCTGAGTCGCGTCAGCCGGGCGCGTGCAGCGCCGTACCGCCGAGCAGGCACGCCTTCTTGGCGCCGAGGATGATCCCGCCGGTGTCTGCCTGGAAGACGAGCGAGACGTGCGAGCCCGCCGGTGTCGAGTAGGTCAGCGTGCCCTCGCCCTGCGTCCCCGCGCCCAGCGGCAGGTCGAGGGAATCGGCCTGGTCGAAGTCGCGGTCGATCGCCTCGTGCTGGTCGTTCTGGCTGTCAGAGGTCACCGTCTGGACCTCGGCGCTGTCGACCCTGGTCCGCGCCTGAACATCCATGAAGAAGCCGCTTTGATCGCCGCATCGAGCCCTGATCACCAACCCGCCCTGGTCGAACACCCGCTTGAACTTCGGATTCGGCCCGACCGTGGTCGGGCGCTCGAAGCTCAGCCTGGCGGCGTTCAGGCCATCGACCCTGGCGGCGTTGATGTGCTTGACGGCGAACGCCGTGCCGCCGCCCAGCGCGACCAGCAGGGCGAGCGTCGCGACGACGTTCGCGTAGCTGAGCCGGTTACGAAGAACGCGTCCCCCTCCCGAGCACCATGCTCGGGAGGGGGATCGCGTCGGACCGACGGAGCTGGGTCAGGTCGTGGCCGCGTGCTCTCCGGCGGCCGGCTCGAGCGCCGGCGCGGCGCTGGCCCGTGCCGTCTCCGGCTGGGCTTCGTGCCTGCCGGAGCGAATGATCGCCAGGGCGACCACGACGCCGGCGGCGGTGACTCCGGTGGCGACCTTCATCGAGGAGGCGAAGGCGCTGATGAACGCGTCGTGCGCGGCCGAGCTCACCTGCGCGGCCTGGGAGTGGTCGAGGCCGGCGGGCGCCGTGGCCTGCCCGCCGCCGAGCCCGTGGGCGATGTCGCTGCGCTGCGCGGCGGTCAGGCCCGAGCCGGCCAGCAGCTGGTCGAGCTTCGACCGCGCAGCGCCCGCGAACACGGCGCCGATCACGGCGACGCCCAGGGTGCCGCCGATCATCCGGTTCATCGACAGGACCCCCGAAGCGATCCCCGCCTTGGCGTCGGCGACGGCGTTCATCGCCGCGGTCGACATCGGCGACATGACCAGCGCCATGCCGATGCCCATCAGCACGAACGAGGGCCACAGGGTGCCGTAGGTGGTCGCCGCGTCGATCTGGGTCAGCCAGACCATCGCGGCGGTGACCAGCGTCAGCCCGACGGCGATCGGCAGCCGGGCCCCGATCCGATCGGTGAGCCGGCCTGCCAGTGGCGCGATCGCGACGATCATCAGGGTCGCCGGCAGGAACCGGATTCCAGCCTGAAGCGGCGAGTAGCCGAGCATGTTCTGCATGTAGAGGGCGAGGAAGAAGAACTGGGCCATCATCGCGAAGGTGACGATCAGGGCGATCATGTTCGAGCCGACGAAGTTGCGGCTCGCGAACAGCCGGAACTCGACCATCGGCGCCTTCACCCGCAGCTCGACCAAGACGAAGGCGACGAGCAGCACCGCCGACCCGGCGAGCAGGGCGACGATCGCGGTCGAGCCCCAACCCCACGAGTTGCCCTCGATCAGCGCCAAGACCAGCGCCGTCAGCCCGCCGGTCAGGGTTGCGACGCCCAGGTAGTCCACCTCGCGCCCGACCGTCTCGTCGCGCGACTCGCGGACCACGAACAAGGCCGCGACCACGGCCCCGACGCCGACCGGGAGGTTGATGAAGAAGATCGCCCGCCAGGAGACGTCCTCGGTCAGGAAGCCGCCGAGCACCGGCCCGATCGCCAGCGCGAGCGCCGAGACGCCGGCCCAGGTACCGATCGCCCTGCCGCGCTCGGCGGGCGGAAAGGCGTTGGTGACGATCGACAGCGTCGCCGGCATCATCAGCGCGCCGCCGACCCCCTGGATCACCCGGCTCGCCACCAGGGCGGTGGTGTCGGGCGCCAGCCCCGCGGTTGCCGAGGAGAGGGTGAACAGCGTCACGCCGATCAGGAAGGTGAGGCGCCGGCCGAAGATGTCCCCGAGCCGCCCGCCGGTGGCCAGCAGCACCGCGAAGGCGAGCGTGTACCCGTTCACCGTCCACTCCAGGCTCGACAGGCTGGCGCCGAGGTCGCGCTCGATCGAGGGCAGCGCGACGTTCACGACCGTGTTGTCGAGCATCAGCATGAACAGCGCGAAGCACATCGCGCCGAGCGTCCACCACTTGCGGTTCTGGTCGGTGATCAGGTGGCGGTAGCGGGTCACTTCAAGTCCTCCTTCAACTCGCGGTAGGCGGTGGCTATCTCCTCCCGCTCGAGCAGCGCGTCCACGGCGGCTGAGAGCTTGCGGCGTTGGGGTTGGGTGAGGTCGGCGATGAAGATCGCCAGGCCGTCCATCCGGGTGGCGAGGAGCTGGCGAACGAGGCGCTCGCCCTCGTCGGTGAGGACGAGGTTGCGAACCCGCCGGTCGTCGGCGTCCTCGTCGCGGCGCACCAGGCCCCCGCGCACCAGCACGTCGACGGCGCGGCTCACGGTCGGCAGCGACGCTCCGGTGCGGGCGGCGATGTCCTTTGCCGCCTTGGGCTCGCCCTGGGCGCCGGGGGCCAGGGCGGTCAGGACCTTGCACTGGGTGAGCGTGAGGCCGCTCTCCTCCAGGGTGCGAAGGAACTCGCCGGCGGTGGTGCCCGTTCCGTACATGACGGCGGCGAGGCGGTGCGCGATCTCGCGCGCCTCGGCGTCGGTCTTGACCGGTTGCCCCCGCGTCGCCGTCGCCGTGCCTTCCATGCGAACAATGATTGCAGAAACGCAATCTTTTCTAACCTAAATAGTTGCCTATGTGATCACAATCACACAGGCCTGCGGGTGGAACGGACCGGCAACGAACCCGCGTAAACCACCGAGAGCCGAGTTGCGCTGGATAGAGCAGCGCAGCTCGGCATTCGGCGGGCGGCAGCGGTGTGACCCCCCCCCCCCCCCCAACCCAGCCTGTCGATCGAGGGCGCTCTCGGCTAGCCGCGGATCTTGAAGCGCAGGCGGCGCGTGCGGGCGGTGTTGTTGCCCGAGTCCGTGAACCGGACTGCGGCCAGGTAGCGGCCGGGGGCGGGCCGGAAGTGACGGGTGGGGCCGGCGAAGCTGACGTTGTTGAGGCCGACGTGCGCATGCCACTGCTGCCACCCGGCGTAGCGGCGAACCAGACGCCGGTGGCCCGCCTTCCGGCGGGACAGGAGCCGGTAGTACTCGGCGTCGACGGTGGCCCGCTCGTCGATCCCGAAGCGCAGGGCGGTTCCCCGCCGTCCGACGTCGCGGCTGCGGAGACCGACCCCGTCGACGTAGGGCGCGACTAGGTCCACGCGGCTGCGCGGGATCGGGTCCACCTCGGTGTCCGGGTCGCCGGGCGCCGACGAGACGGTCACGGACCCCCGCACGGTCGGGTGGAGCTTGCATACGAAGTCGTAGGTGCCCGGGCTGTTGAAGGTGAGCTCGAAGCTGTCGCCGATCTGATGCCGGGGGGTGTTGGCGTCGGGGTCGGAATCCCAGCCCGTGTCGTTGGCCGACGATCCGGTGACCGAGTGCATCGTGTCAGGGCCGATCCAGTACCAGGTCACGTGCTCGCCCAGGTCGATTTGAAGCTCGGGCCTCGACCACTGGTAGTTGCTGATCGCCACCCGCCGATTGGAAGCCAGCGCGGCCGGCGCGACGAGCAGGGCGAGGGCGAGGGCCAGGCAGGCCAGCCCGGCCACCCGGCGACGGGTCCCGATCAGCGGACGATGTACCACCCGTTCATCCCCATGTGCAGGTGGCTGAACACGTGGCAGTGGTAGAACCAGCGGCCGGGGTTGTCCTCGACGAACTCGAACGTGAACGACTCCCCCGGCCCGAGCGTCTTGGTGTCGAGCGCCTTACCGGTGCCTGGGTTGCCCTCGGTCCCGAATCCGCTCGTGTCCACCCAGCGATGGCCGTGCAGGTGGAAGGTGTGGAAGTCGTCGTCGAGGGCGATCACATGGAAGGCGACTCGCTGGCCGACGCGCGCTCGCAACGTCGGCGTGTTGCCGGCGTAGGCGCGGCCGTTGACGCACGCGAACTGCTGGTTGAGCTGGGTCGCCACCGGCGAGAAGCTGTGCATGATCAGGAAGAACTCCTTGTCGGGCGGGCTCGGCGCGCCCGGATCGCGGACGATCAGTGGGCCGAACATGCCCTTGAACACCGGCAGCGGGTCCATCGGGCCGTGGTCGTGATAGAGCCAGGTGCCCACCGAGTCCTCCCGGGCCTCCCAGACGTAGGTGAAGGTCCGGTTCTTCTGGACGAAGCCGCCCGGGTCGGTGAACCGGCCCTTGTAGGTGCCGTCCATCTCCTCGGCGTAGAAGATCCCGTGCGGGTGGATGGTCGTCGGGACGTCGACGTGGTTCTGGAAGTGGACGACCACCTGCTCGCCGACCTCGGCCTCGATCAGCGGGCCGGGGATCGTCGCCGGGCCCAGCGGGGAGCCGAAGTTGGCGCTGTAGGGGCGGTAGGCGTAGGCCGGGAACCTGGTGCGACCCCTGACCCGGCTGTTCATCATCTGGTCGCGGCCGCTAGGGACGATGTCCCACTTGACCTGCTCGGCGCGGATCCAGTACTGGCGGGTGTTGGCCTTCTTGCCCGCCCCGGCGGTGACCGCGCCGGCCTCGGCGGCGCCGTCGGGCTTTGCGACCCTGGGCGGGACGGGCACCCCCGCCGCCAGCTTGGCGACGTCAGCCGGCTGGTCGAGGGAGAGCCTGTGCCCCGCCAGGGTGCAGAAGAAGACCGCCCCGCCCCCGGCGAGCAGCTGTCGGCGGTCGAACTGCGTCGGGTCCATGGTCGTCTAGCGCCGCTCGGGCGCCCACCTCAGTTGTGTACCGTCACGTTCATCTGCATCTTGGTCGGGTGAATGCTGCAGATGAAGTGGTACTTCCCGAGTTTCGTGAACTTGCGCGTGAAGGTGTAGGTGGGGCTCGACGAGTTCTGGGACCAGAAGTTGGACTTCACCACTCCGGCGGGCGCCGTGGTGAGCCTGACGTTGTGGGTGTGGATCGTGTTCACCCACTTCCACTTCACCGAGCCCGTCTTGACCACACCCACGTTCACCGGCGTGAAGAGGTCGTCTTTGACCTGGACGACCTTCGGCGTCAGGGCCTGCGCCGTCACGCCACCGCCCCCGAGCGCCAGGACCGAGGCCGCCGCCAGCAGGATGGCTGCTCTCCGCCCGGCGCGCATCACGAGCACGCTCCCAGGTTCCGGGTGTCGATCGGGGTGAGCCCCTCGAACGCCGGGTGGGAATGCTGGACCCAGGAGTCCTCCTGCGAACAGGGCGGAGTGCTGAGCACGTATCCGGCCAGCTCGCCGACCTGCCCGCTTCCCAGGCCCCCGTCCCCGGCGTTGGTGCCCGTGCCGATGTTGGGGGCCGGGCAGTTCGGATACAGGAAGCCCTGCGAATGGCTGGCGTCCCCGGTGACGTCGAAGCTCGACGACGTGTTGCCCGAGTAGCAGTTGCCCTTGCCGGAGCCGTCGTTGTAGAAGTCGAAGCGGTTGGTGTCGGTGCCGTTTCGACCCATCTGGTTGTCGATGAATCGATTCTTCTGGTTCAGCGCGCTGGCGTTGAAGGGATCCGAGAAGCTCCCGGCACCCCAGAAGAAGTTGCCGAAGATCTGGTTGTCCCGGACCACCCAGCCGTCCGATCCGAACAGGATCACGCCGACCCCGGTCGGGTAGTTGATCGTCAGGTTGCCGATCTGGCCGAGGCCGCCGGAGACCGTCTCGACCGGCGAGTTCGGCAGGAAGTAGTTGAAGTTGTTCCAGAAGATCTCGTTGTCGCGGATCTTCCCGTTGGCATTCGGCTGGAACGCCTCGGAGTCGAGCGTGTTCGGGACGATGCCGGCGCCATTGTTGAAGAACTTGGAGTCGTGGATGTCCACGTACTTCGAGTTGGTGCCCGAGTAGCCGAGCACGTTCTGGTACGCCCGGTCGTGGTCGATCTGGGTCCACTTCGGGTCGGCCTGCGGAGGCGTCTCGCCGATGTAGATCGCCGAGTCCCCGTGCCCCCAGCCCTTCGAGTGGGTGATTCGCCCGCCGATGCAGCGCTTGGCGAACAGCCCGTAGGAGCGGTTGTGCGACGCGAGGTCGTTCTTCATCAAGAAGCCGTCGCAGTTGGTGGTCCCCGTGTCGGAATGGACGAAGAAGCCGTTGGTCTGGAAGTTCCTCGCCCAGAGGTTCTGGATCGTCAGGTGGTCGACGTTGGTCGCGTCGATCCCGTTCTGGGCAACCTCGTTGGTTCCGTTGAGCTTGGCGCCGTTCCCCTCGAGGATCGTGTTGCGCGGATTCCCGCTGGAGCCGACGAAGCTGAGGTCGTCATAGCGGTGGCCGACCAGCGTCACGCCCTCCTTGTAGGTGCCGGGCCGGATCTTGATCACCGAGTTCTTGCCCTTGTTGACCGCGTTCACGGCAGCGTGAACGCTCCCGTACTTGCAGCCGTGCTTGCAGACGATGAAAGTGTTCTGCGCCTTCGCGTGAGCGCCCGAGCCAGCCATCGCCGCCGGCGCAACGACCGCCACCGAAGCCGCGACCGCCGCCGCAATCATCCCCATCCTCAGCCTCATGCCTCTCCTTTCGTGCGCCGCGCCCCGGCGCCCATGCGGCGAATTCTTCGCCCGGCCGAGAGATCCCCGGCCCCCCATGACTTGCGATCCGTTCCGGGCTGCAAGCGGGCGAAAGATTATCGGAATCGCGCCCACGCGGCTTGCGGGGCCTCCGGGCGGCGCCGCTCTCACCTGCGGACCTTGACGTCCATCTGCATCTCGATCGGGTGAATCGTGCAGATGAAGTGGTACTTGCCCGGCTTCTTGAACCGCTTGGTGAAACGGTAGGTGGGGCTCGACGAGGTCTGAGAGCGGAACTTGGACTTCCTCACGCCGTCGGGCGCCTTCGTGAGCTTGACGTTGTGCGGAAGGATGACGTCCTTCCACGACCACCTGATCTTGCGACCCTTGCCAATCTTGACCTCGACCGGGGTGTAGTAGTTGTCGTGGAGGTCGACGACCTTCGGCGTCGCCGTCCTCGCCGTCCCAACGCCCGCGAGCGCCAGCACGGACGCGGCCGTGACTGCCAGCAGCGCGACGATCGCCCGCCTTCCGCGCATCAGGAGCAGTCCCCGAAATCCTTGGTGTCGATCGGGGTGAGCCCCTTGAAGGGCGGGTGGGCGTGCTCGACCCAGGAGTCCTGCTGCTTGCAGGGCGGGCTGGCGGTCACGTACTTGGACAGCTCGCCAACCTGGCCGCTCGTCAGCAGGACGCCATCACCCGCGTCGGTGCCCGTGCCGGCGCTCGCCGGCGCGGGGCAGGTCGGATACAGGAAGGCCTGGGAATGGGTGGCGGTCGCCGTGACGTCAAACCTCGACGACGAGTTGCCCGAGAAGCAGTTGCCCTTGCCAGAGCCGTCGTTGAAGAAGTCGAAGCGGTTCTTGTCGGTCCCGCCCCGGCTCATCTTGTTGTCGATGAAGCGGTTGCGCTCGTTGACCGCGTCGTGGCCGGAGTTGAACGGGTCGGAGAAGCTGGCCGTGCCCCACATGAAGTTGCCGAAGATCCTGTTGTCCTTGACCGTCCAGCCGTCCGATCCGAACAGCACCACGCCGATCCCGGTCGGGTAGTTGTAGAGGCCGCCTGGCCCGAGGCCGCCGGAGACCGTCTCCACCGGCGAGTCCGGCAGGTAGTAGTTGAAGTTGTTCCAGAAGATCGCGTTGTGGTGAATCCTGCCGTCGGCGTTCGGCTCGAAGCGCTCGGAGTCGAGCGTGTTCGGGACCACCCCGGCGCCGTTGTTGAAGAACTCCGAGTGGTGGATGTTCACGTACTTGGAGTTGGTGCCCGAGTAGCCGAGCACGTTCTCGTAGGCGACGTCGTGGTCGATCTGGGTCCACTTCGGGTTCTTCTGCGGGGGCGTCTCGCCGATGTAGATCGCCGAGTCGCCATGCCCCCAGCCCGCAGACCGGGTGATCCGCCCGCCGATACAGCGCTTCGCGAACAGTCCGTAGGACCGGTTGAACGACGCCAGGTCGTTCTTCATCAGGAAGCCCTTGCAGTTGGTGGTCCCATTGTCCGCGTGGACGAAGAAGCCGTTGGTCTCGAAGTTCCGCGCCCACAGGTTCTTGATCTTCAGCCCGTCGACGTTGGTGGCGTCGATCGCGTTCTGGGCGACCTCGTGGGAGTCCCCGTTGAGCTTCGCGCCCCTGCCCTCGAACACGGCCCTGCGCGGGTTCTCGCTCGTGCCGACGAAGCTGAGGCCGTCGTAGCGGTGGCCGACCAGCGTCACGCCCTCGTTGTAGGTGCCGGGCCTGATCCTGATCAGCGAGTTGGAGCCCTTGTTGACCGCGTCGAGCGCCTTGTGGACGCTCCGGTACTGGCAGCCGTGCTTGCAGACGACGAAGACCTTCTGCCGCTTGGCGTGGGCGTCCGAACCCATCGCCGGCGCCCCGCCGACCGCCAGCGAAACCGCGATCGCCGCCGCGAAAGTCCCCTTCCTCAGCTTCATGCGTCTCCTTTCGTGCGCCGCGGCTCAGGCCGTCTTCGGCGAGTTATATGCCTGGCCGGGAGATCCCCGGCCCCCCATGACCTGCGATCCACGCCGGACCCGCAAGCGCGGTCAAGACTAGACAAGTCACGCCCGCGGAGGCTTGTCGAGCTTCCGCCGGGCGGCCTTCTATGGTCGCCCGCGATGGCGGATCGGCATCCGGCACCGGGCCCCCCTTCGGAGACCGTCGCCGATTGGGATCACCGCCATCTCTGGCATCCGTTCACCCAGCAGCGCGACTGGCGCCGCGAGCGGCCACTGACGATCGAGCGCGCCGAGGGCACCGACCTGATCGACTCTGACGGCCGGCGCTACCTCGACGGCGTCTCGTCGCTGTGGTGCAACGTCCACGGCCATCGCCACCCGCTGATCGACCGCGCCGTGCGCGAGCAGCTCGACCGAGTCGCCCACTCGACCATGCTGGGGCTGACCCACCCCGCCGCCGCCGAGCTCGCCGCCCGCCTGGTCGAGCTCGCTCCGCCGGGCATCAGCCGGGTCTTCTACTCCGACTCGGGCTCCAGCGCAACCGAGATCGCGCTCAAGATGAGCTTCCAGTACTGGCGCCAGCGGGGCGGTCAGCACGCGC
Source organism: bacterium (assembly GCA_023251935.1). GTDB lineage: Bacteria > Actinomycetota > Thermoleophilia > Solirubrobacterales > 70-9 > AC-56. The sequence continues at coordinate 12,868 of JAHEXV010000013.1, forward strand.
GACGCACGACTTTCGTCTCGCTTCGCGACGCCTACCACGGCGACACCCTCGGCGCCGTCTCCGTGGGCGGCATCGACCTCTTCCACGCGACGTACTCGCCCCTCCTCTTTCACACCCACCGGGTGGAGCCCGGCGACTCCGACCAGCTCGAGTGCGTGCTCGACTTCCACGCCGAGGAGATCGCCGCGGTGATCGTCGAGCCGCTGGTCCAGGGCGCGGCGGGGATCAGGCTCCACCCGCCGGGCTACCTGCGGCGGGTGCGGGCGCTCTGCGATCGTCACGACGTCCTCTTGATCTGTGACGAGGTCGCCACCGGCTTCGGTCGCACCGGGACGATGTTCGCCTGCGAGCAGGAGCGCGTCGCCCCCGATTTCCTCTGCCTCGGCAAGGGGCTGACGGGCGGATACCTGCCGCTCGCCGCGACCCTGACCACCGAGCGCATTCACCAGGGATTCCTCGGCGCCCCCGAGGGGGGGCGCACCTTCTTCCACGGCCACACCTTCACCGGCAACCCGCTGGCCTGCGCGGCGGCGCTCGGCAACCTCGAGGCGTTCGAGGACGAGGGCACGCTGGTGCGCCTGCAGCCGAAGATCCGGCTGCTCGGCGAGCTGCTCGCCGGGGTCGCGGAGATGCCCGAGGTGGCCGAGGTGCGCGGTCGCGGCTTCATGGTCGGCATCGACCTCGGGGAGCACGACCCCACGCTGCGGCTCGGCCATCGGGTCACCCTCGAGGCCCGCGAGCGTGGGGCGATCATCCGCCCGCTTGGCGACGTGATCGTGCTGATGCCGCCGCTGGCGATCAGCGCGGCCGACCTCCGCCGCCTGGTGGAGATCGTCGCCGCCTCGATCCGCGCCGCCTGCGCCTCGGCCGACGGCGAGCAGCCCACCACCGAGCTGGCTGCCGCCGCCTAGCTTCGAAGGCCCGCTAGTTGCACCGCGCCGGCGGGTGGCCGATATTGGGTGTGATGAGAGGAGCGACCGCGCGTAGTAGTGGCGTGGAGGAGACGCTCACCGCACCCGCCGCCGAGCTGCCGAGCGAGTCCGAGGCCGAGTTCGAGCAGCTCTACAGGCGAAGCCGCGACGACCTCTACGCGTACGTCGCCGGCCTGCTGCGGGACCGCGCGGCGGCCGAGGACGTCACGGCCCTCGCCTTCGAGCGGGCCTATCGCCGCCGCCGCTCCTTCAACCCGAAGCGCGGAACCCGGCGCGCCTGGCTGTTCGGGATCGCGCGCAACGCCGCCCTCGACGAGCTGCGCCGCCGTCGCCGCCAGGCGACCCTCGCCACCGAGCCCGTCGACGACGCCGCGATCGCCCCCGAGCAGGGCGCCGAGGTGGCGCTTCGGCGGGCGGCGCTGCGGGGGGCGATCGCCTCGCTGGCGCCGCGCGAGCGAGAGCTGGTGGCGCTGAAGTTCTTCGCCGGGCTGACCAACTCGGAGATCGCCGCCGTGATCGGCGTCTCGGAGACCAACGCGGGCACCCGGCTCCACCGGATGATCGAGAAGCTGAGGAGGGCATGCGATGAGGCTGCGTGAGCGCGAGATGCCGCTCGACTCCGAGATCGAGCGCGAGCTCGAGGCCCTCGACCGTGCCCTGGCCGGCGCGCCCGTCGATCGGGACCTGGAGGGAATCGCGGAGCTCGCCCGGGAGCTCCGCGCCGAGCGGCCCCAGCCATCCGCCGAGGCCGAGGAGGCGCTCGACGGGCTGGCGGCGGGCGGCTTTTCCCCCCGTCCCTCGGATCGACTGGGCCGCGCCTCGCGGCGCGCCTCCGACGCGATCAACGGCCTTCGCGCCCGGGGCGCGCGGAGGCTGATCCCGGCCCTCGGTGCGGCGACCGTCTTCCTCGTCGCGGCCGGGGTGGGAATCTCCGCCAGCGGCCTGTTCGACGGCGGCCAGGGCGGCGTCGCGCCGCAGAGCGCGCAGAACAGCAAGGCCGAGCTGGCCGGGAAGGCACAGTCGATCAAGCCCAGCGCGACAACGGATTCTGCCACCGCGCCATCGGTGTCCGCGGGTGGTGCGCCCCCTGCCACGGACCAATTCAGAGCCAAGCTCCCACCAGCGAGCGGAGCCCGGTCCGGTCTCGCTCTTGGCACCGTGAGCAACTCGGACCGCGCGGTCGCGCGCAACGTCGACCTCGAGCTCTCGACCGCCCCCGATGACTTCCGCGACGCCGCCGACGGGGTGCTCGACGTGGTCCGCGATCATCGCGGCTTCGTGCTCAGCTCGCACGTCTCCGGCGGCGATCCCGGGGTCAAGGGGGCCGAGCGCGGGCACGCGAGCTTCGAGCTCCGGATCCCCGCCGGGGAGCTCTCGGCGGCGATGGGCGATCTCTCCGACCTCGGCCACGTCGTCTCGCGCACCGACGGCACCCTGGACATCACGAAGCGCTTCGTCTCCGCCCGCCAGCGGATCGATGCCCTGACCGCCGCCCGCGACAGGCTGCTGCGGGAGCTCGGCGAGGCCGCGACGATCCAAGAGCAGCGGAGCATCAGGGCCCGGCTACGGATCGTCGAGAGGCGGCTCGCCGCCGCGCATCACGACCTCGCCAGGGCGCAGCAGCGCGTCCACCTGGTCCCCGTCAGCGTCGGCATCACCGCCGATGAACATTCGGCCTCGGGCGGCGCGTGGACGATCGGCGACGCCTTCCACGACGCCGGGCGGGTGCTAACGGTCACCGCCGGCGCGGCCCTGGTCGGCGCGGCGGCGCTGCTGCCGTTCGCCCTGCTGGCCGTGCTGGTCGCCGTCGGCTGGCGCGGCTGGTTGCGCCGTCAGCGCAGCCGGGCGCTAGACGCCTCCCCCGGTTGATCGTCCGCGGCTAGTCCTCGTAGGGCTCGAAGTCGGCCTTGCGGGCGCCGCAGACGGGGCAGAACCAGTCGTCGGGGATCTGGTCGAACGGGGTGCCCGGGGGGATGCCCCCGTCGGGGTCACCCTCGTCGGGGTCGTAGATGAACCCGCACGAGGTGCAGATCCAGAGCTGCGCGGTCTCCGTCTCGGTCGTCACGGCGCGTCAGCTTACCGAGCGCGATCGGACCCTCGGCGGGTCAGGGCATCCCGTTCCAACCCGCCGCGTAGCACGGATGGCCGGCGCAGGGATTGGTGATCGTTCCGTTCACCCGCAGGAAGTTGGCGATCTGCGCTCGGATCAGAGGCGACTCGTTGATCACCGTGTCGTGCGGGTCGACCCCGAAGCTGTCGTCCGGAGCCTCGTTGGTGGTCGGCGGCCGGTCGGTGCCCTTGGTCTCGGTGCCCTCGACCCGCTTCGGCCCGATGTCCCAGACGAACATCCCGCTGCCGTTCGCCGCCGGCCCCGAGAGGGAGCCCAGAGTCGGGATCGCGTAGAAGTTCGACGCCTCTGCGTCGGGGACCCGCCCGGCGTCAAGGGCCGGTCGGCGGAGCGGCGCCCCGATCGTGCGCGCCTCGACCTCGGTGGCCACGTTGGCGACCTGGTGGTCGCCGAAGGCCATCTCGATCAGGACCTTGTGCGAGGGGGTGTTGGGGAGCGGATCGGTGGTCATGTGGTTCGCGTACCCATTCGGCTCGCCGCGGTCCCACATCATCTGGATCATCGACAAGAGCAGTGGCCGCTCGCCCTCGATCGGATACGAGGGATAGAGGATCAACGCGTAGTCGGAGAAGTCGACGCTGCGCGTCAACAGGGTCGAGTAGTTCATCCCCGGGACGTAGAGCACCGAGCGGGTGAAGTCCGGCGAGAGCGCGGTCAGCGCGCCGCCGGCGATCCCGCCCTGGCTGTTGCCGTAGTAGAACAGCGCCTCGGTGTCGATCACGGACTGGCCGTCGAACCGGAAGGCGGGGTCGCTTGCGAAGCCGTCGGGGTGGATCATCAGCCGTCCGAGGTACATGAAGTCGAGGAAGCCCTGCTGGAGGCGATCGGGGAGCGCCGGGAACTTCGACAGGTCGACGAGCGCGGGTATCGCCTCAGGGCCGACGTCCTCCTCGGCCATCCCGATCCAGTCCGTCGCGCAGGTCATCACCCCGTTGTCGTTGCCGAGCTGGCGGACGTTCCGCGTATGGACCTCGTCGAAGCTCCCGAACAGGCCGTGGCCGTAGAGGGACGGGCGGACCTCGTCAGCCACCTCGAAGCCGCCCAAGCCGTCGTCCTGGACCGCGGAGCGGGGGATGTTGCAGGTGAACCGGGCGGTCATCGTGTTGCCCGGAATGCGCCGCGGCAGCCCGTTGGGGCCGAGGTCGAAGCGCGATCCCGACGGGCAGCCTGGCTGGTCCAGGTAGCAGGGAACCTCGAAGGTCCCGGTGACCTCGCGGACGTTCTCGGTCCCGTGCTGGTCGCTCGGCGCCAGGTCCTTGACGTCGGTGACCTGGAACTGGGGCGCCTGACCCTCCACCTCCCCGTCCGCGAGGTTGGTGTCGCCGAGCTGGGCGAAGGCGTCATCCCGGATCGACAGCATCCGCTCGGAGATGTTGCGCTCGCTGGCGACGGTGAAGTCCCAGGCCAGGTAGAGGTCGTCCCTGGCGATCCCCGCTCGGTCGAGCGTCGCGAAGATCCGCTCGAAGTGCGGGCGGCGTTGCTCGATCAGCGGCACCTTGGTGCGGATGCGATCGCGGTAGAGCCGGAAGCCCTGCGGCGCGGGGATCGTCTTGCCCGCCACGTTCTTCAGGTTGCGCAGGGCAACGATGTAGCGGTGGCCCTCCTTCAGGTTGCGGCCCGGCCGGATGATCAGGTCGGTTTGGTCGGGGCTCGAGGCCAGCGAGTCGACCTCCGACCAGATCAGCTGGCGCTTCCCGGTCGCGGCGTCGATCAGGACGATCGGCTGATCGCGGTCGAACGAGCGGGCCATGTCGGTGACCGGGACGGCCCCGGTCTGGCTGAAGGCCGCCGGGCCGCCCAGCCCCGGCACCCTGAGGACGATCATCGCGCCCGGGCTGAAGCCGTCGCTGGTGTCGATCTCGGCGGGGTCGATGTGGACGCCGTGCGTGTTCGCCGGGGTCGAGGCGAGGCGGACGTCCACCCGCCGTCCCGTGTCCGTGCTCGGGTCGTCAGCCGTGTAGTAGTCGTTTGGCCACGGGAACAGGCACTCCGAGCCCTTGGACGCGATGAAGTCGCAGCGATGCGCGTGCGCGAGGTCGACTCGGGAAAGGTGCGGCCGGCACCGGTCGACGTCGTGGCGGATCGGCGCCTTCGCCCGCGCGATCACGCCCGAGTCGCCCGCCGCCGATGCGCTCAGCCGGGTCGTCCCGCAGTCGGCCACCAGCTCGCGCCCTCGACGGCTGATCGGCAGTGAGACGACATGCTCGCCCGGGTAGAGGATCGCCCGCCCGCCCGCGATCCGGAGGTTCGCGCCACCGTCGGAGGCGAAGACGGAGAGCACCGCGGAGCGAGTGCTCGAGGAGCGAATCGCCAGGCGCACGTGGTGCGAGCTGATCAGGCTGCGCTGGCTCGCGTCGGCGATCTGGAGCTCGAGCGCCGCGCCGGCGCGCTGCTCGGTCGCGCCGGCGGATGGATCGATCCGGGTCGCCAGCAAGCCTGTCAGCGCCATGACGACGGCACCGATCGCCAGCGAGCGCCTCAGCGACGCCCGTGGCTCCTCGCCGTGTGCACCCCCGCGCACTGCGTGCCCACCGTACCCGAAACGGTCGTCGCACGCGCGGCATCGACCGGCCCGGAGCGTCTAGGTTTATCGCCGTGCCCCCCGCCACGCCCCGACCGGCTGCTTCCCTGATCCTGCTCCGCAGAGGCGGTCGGCACCGCGAGCAAGGCGTCGAGCTGCTGCTCGTGCGGCGGAGCCCCGAGGCGAGCTTCATGCCCGGTGTCTGGGTGTTTCCCGGCGGCACGGTGGATCCGGGCGACGCGGGCGACGAGGAGGCGGCCCACCGCGCCTGCGCCGTTCGCGAGCTCCACGAGGAGGCCGGGATCGAGCTAGAGGCCGATGCCGAGCTGCTCGCCTGGTCGCGCTGGATCACCCCCGAGTTCGTCTCGATGCGCTTCGACACCCGCTTCTATGTCGCCCTGGCCCCGGCCCACTCGCCGCCCCGCCCCGATCGCTCGGAGATCACCGAGGCCGCCTGGGTCGCGCCCGGTGAGGCGCTCGAGCGCCACTCCGCCGGGGAGCTGGCTCTGGTCTTTCCGACCATCAAGCACCTGGAGGCCCTGATCCCCTACTCGAGCGCCGACGCGGTGCTCGCCGCCGCTCGCGACCGGGTCGTCGAGCCGGTGCTCCCGCGAGTGATCGGAGAGGGCCAGGAGCGGCGCGTGGTGCTGCCCGGCGACCCCGGGTACTGAACTAGGATGGGCCGATGACGGGCGCGCCGTTTGCGAGACGCTTCTGACGCCGTGACCGCGAGCCTGCCGCCCGAGGTCCGCGACGCGTTCGAGCGTTTCGTCACCTGCGAGTACACGACGATCGACGCCCGCCAGCAGCCGATCGTCTGGCCGGTCACCCCTTACTACCGCGACGGCGGGCCCGCGATCGACGTCACCACCGGCCTCGGGTACCCGAAGAAGGCAAACGACGCCCGTCGCAACCCCCGCGTCGCGTTGCTGTTCTCCGATTCCACCGGCTCGGGCGTGGGCAGCGGCCTCCAGGTGCTTGTCCAGGGCACCGCGGAGGTCGACGACCGCGACCTGGTCGCGAACCGGGAGCGCTACTGGCGCGAGTCGTGGGAGAAGCTCCCCGGGATCCGGAGGATGCACCCGCCGAAGCCCCTGCGGGGGATGTTCGGCTGGTACTACACCCGGATCTACGTCCACGTGCGGCCCGAGCGGGTCTTCGTCTGGGCCGACGGCGACCTCGGCAAGGCGCCGGCGTGCCATGGCGCCCACCTCGAGGAGGTGCGCTCCGGCCACAGCGAGGAGCCGCTCGAGCCTCACGAGCCGCCGACCGGGGGAGGCATCCCCTGGGAGGGGCGGATGGAGGAGCTCGGCCGCAGTCACGAGACCGCGGTGCTCGCCTGGGTCGCCCCGGACGGCTTCCCGCTCGCAGCCCGCCTCCCGGTCAGCGCCGATCCGACCCGACGACGGATCCTGCTCGGCTCAGAGCCGGCCAGCCTGCCCGTAAGCGAGGGACGCGCCTGCCTGACCGCCCACAGACACGCTCCCGACTTCACCTGGCAGGAGAACTTCCAGGTCCGCGGCGACCTGCTGCGAGACGACGGCCGCCTGGCGCTCGTACCGCACAAGCTGGTCGGCGGCTTCGAGCTGCCGAACGAGAGCCAGTTGTCGGTCTACCGCCGCAACCTGGCGAAGTCGATCCGCTTCTACCGGACCGCCCGCCGCGAGCTTCGCAAGCGCGAGGCGCACGCGGCCCGATAGCTCAGCCGTCCGGGAACGGCTTCAACCCGGCGTGCCAGGGGCCGGCCGGGTAGGTGTGCACCCCCGACTCCTCGACCTCGCTTCGGACCCGCTTGAACAGCCCGCCGCCGTGGTCGAGGGCGGCCTCGAGCTGATCGCGGCCTCGCTGCTCGAGCCGCCATAGGAACCAGAGCTGCTGCTCGGAGACCCCGAACTCGATCTCGTTGTCGACCGCCGTCACCCACTCGAGAAAGGCCGGGCTGAAGATCTCCCGCAGCGCCACCGGGTCGTGCTCGCTCGGAACGGTGGCCAGGAAGCGCCGGTTGAAGTCGATGCTCTCGAACTCCACCTTGCGGCGGGAGGCGTGCTGCACGACCAGCTCGTCGGGCCGGCGCTCGATCGACTCGACATTGAAGGGGGGCATCACCCTGGCGAGATCGGGCACGTGCGACTTCGCGAGGACCGCCCGCGGGAGGACGGCCTTCGAGAACAGGCCGCCCTCAGCCTCCTCGTCGGCATCGCAGGACGCTCCCCAGAAGCCGGGGGCCAGCTCGCCGGTGAGCCGATTGGTGCCGCCGGGGCAGAGCGCGACCGGAGCGCCGACCGGGTTGATGCCGCCGACCGGGTCGTAGGTCAGCCCGCGCTTGGCGGCCACGGCCTGGACGATCTCGGTCCAGGCCTGGGCTTCTGCCTTGGCGCTCATCTCGAACCTCGACCGGGAGCTTCGTCGCCGGGTCAGACGTCGATCAGGTCGCCGCGGCCCTGCTCCTCGAGCTGCGCCTTGTAGAGCGGGAAGACCGGCTTCGTCAGCGGCACCAGCTTGAGGATCTTCGCCACCGGGCCCTTGGCTTTGATCTGGCCGCGAGCCAGGGCGACGGTCACGTTCACCTCGCCGAGCCAGAAGCGGTGTGCGGTGTCTGCCTCCATCGCCATCGTCACCTCGGGCTCCATCTCGGACTCCCCGAAGTCCACCTCGCCCGGTTGACCCTCCTGAAGCCGAACGGTGACCACCGAGTCCGGGCTCCGGTACTCGTAGCGGACGATCGTGTTCGCCTTGCGGAACTTCCCCGCCAGCTCCTCGTCGGTGACCAGGTGCTGAAACAGCCTGCCGATCGTGTCGTAGACCTCCTGGGCGTCCTTGAAGTAGGCCAAGTCCTCTCCTTTCGGTTCCCCTCGGCGCCTCAGCGCCTGGCCGAATCCTATGCGGGCGGGCTCGCGACCTGGCCTATCCTCCCCGCCATGGGGGACGGGGTGACCCGCGACTACGACTACGACTGGCTGGTGATCGGCTCGGGGTTCGGCGGCAGCGTGTCGGCCCTGCGGCTGGCCGAGAAGGGCTACCGGGTCGGGGTGGTCGAGTGCGGGAGGCGCTACCGCGACCGGGAGTTCGCCAGATCGGCCTGGAACCTGCGCCGCTACCTGTGGATGCCCCGCCTCGGCATGCGCGGGATCTTCCGGATGACCCTGTTCAAGGACGTGTTCATCGTCTCGGGCTGCGGGGTCGGCGGCGGCAGCCTGGGCTACGCGAACACGCTCTACCGCGCCCGCTCGGACTTCTTCACCGACCCCCAGTGGGAGGGCCTCGCCGCCTGGGAGGAGGAGCTCCGGCCCCACTACGACACTGCGGAGCGAATGCTCGGGGTAACCGACTACACGGGCATGACCCCGGCGGATCAGCTGCTCAAGGAGTACGGGGAGGAGCTGGGCGTCGGGGACACCTTCAAGCCGACCCGGGTCGGCGTCTTCTTCGGGGAGCCCGGGTCGGAGGTCGCGGACCCGTACTTCGGGGGCGAGGGGCCGCCCCGAACCGGATGCGTTCGCTGCGGGAGCTGCATGGTCGGCTGTCGCCACGGCGCCAAGAACACCCTGGTCAAGAACTACCTGTGGTTCGCCGAGCGGCGCGGCGCGCGCATCCTGCCGCAGCGCCAGGTGACCGAGATTCGCCCCCTCGGCGCCGCCGACGGCTCCGACGGCTACGCGGTCGTCACCGCCCATCCCGGCGCCTGGCTGCGACGTCGCCAGCGCACGCTCACGGCCCGGGGCGTGGTGGTCGCGGCGGGTCCCCTGGGCACCAACAAGCTGCTCGCCGACTGCCGGCACTCGGGGGCGCTCCCGCAACTGTCCGAGCGCCTCGGGCACGTCGTGCGGACCAACTCGGAGTCGATCCAGGCGGTCACCGCGCCCGACGACAGCCGCGACTTCGCCCGCTCAGTGGCGATCACCTCGAGCATCTACCCCGACCCCGACACCCACGTCGAGGTGGTCACCTACGGCCGAGCGGGGGACGCGATCAGCCGCCTGTTCACGGTGATGACCGGGCCCGGCACCCGCGTCACCCGCCCCCTGAAGTGGATCGCGGCGATGCTCGGCCACCCGCTGCGCACCCTGCGACTCCTGTGGCCCGTGAGCTGGTCGCGGCGCACGGTGATCCTGCTGGTCATGCAGACCCTCGACTCGGCGATGCGGCTGCGCGCCAGGCCGGCCAGGTTCGGGCGGGGCGTGCGACTGCAGACCGAGCAGGACCCGGAGCGGCCCAACCCCACCTACATCCCCGCGGCGGAGCAGGCGGCGCGCTGGTTCGCGCGCCGAACCGGCGGGGTCCCCCAGAGCGGGCTCACCGAGTCGTCGCTGAACATCCCGACCACCGCCCACATCCTCGGCGGCGTGGTGATCGGGGCCGATCCCGAGACCGGGGTCGTCGACGCGCGCAATCAGGTCTTCGGCTACCGCAACCTGCTGGTCTGCGACGGCTCAGCGGTGCCCGCCAACCCGGGCGTCAACCCCAGCCTGACGATCACCGCGCTCGCCGAGCGAGCGATGACCTTCGTGCCCGAGGCTCAGCCGGCGGCGGAGAAGCGGTCGCCCACCTCCGACCAGTTGACGACGTTCCACCAGGCGTCGATGTAGTCGGGGCGCCGGTTCTGGTAGTTCAGGTAGTAGGCGTGCTCCCAGACGTCGACGCCCAGCAGCGGCGTCTTGCCGCTCGAGACGGGCGAATCCTGGTTGGCGGTCGAGACGACGGCGAGCCCCGACCCATCGTGGACCAGCCACGCCCAGCCCGAGCCGAAGCGGTTGATGCCCGCGTTCTTGAACTCCTCCTTGAACGAATCGAGCGAGCCGAACGCCTCGTCGATCGCCGAGCCCAGGTCGCCGCCGGGCTCCCCGCCGCCGTCCGGGCTCATGATCTGCCAGAAGAAGCTGTGGTTCGAGTGCCCGCCCGCGTTGTTGCGGACGGCGGTGCGGATGTCGTCGGGAAGCTGGTCGAGGCTGCGGAGCACTTCGTCGACGTCGGAGTCCGCCCACTGGGTGCCGTCGAGGGCGGCGTTCGCCTTGTCCACGTAGGCCTGGTGGTGCTTGTCGTGGTGGACGCGCATCGTCTGTTCGTCGATGTGCGGCTCGAGGGCGTTGTAGTCGTAGGGAAGGTCAGGTACGGAGTAAGCCATTCGCCGTCTCCTTGGACTTCGGGTTCTGTGGTTTCAGACTATCCAAGCGCCTCGGAGAAGCCCGTCCTCCAGCTCGCGTAGGTCGGCTGCCACCCGAGCTCCCGCTTGGCCTTGGCGTTGGAGGCGCCGCGGAGCTCGGTCGCCATGATCACCGCGAACTGCCCGGCGAAGATCCGTGCGAGCCAGGTCGGGACCCGGCGCGGCGGCTTTGCGCCCAGTGCCTCCGCGTAGACGGGAAGCCAATCCCGCTCGGCTGCGGGCTCATCGTCGACGACGTTGTAGATCCCGGGCGCCCCGCGGTCGACGGCGGCGACCGTGGCCGAGGCGGCGTCCTCGACGTGGATGAACGAGAACGTCCCGCCGCCCCCGCCAACGATCGGAAAGCGACGTCGACGAACCTGCTCGGCGACGCTTCCGTCCGACGCATAGTAGGTGCCCGGCCCGTAGAACTGCCCGTAGCGCAGCACCACGCCGTCCATTCCCGGCGCTTCCACCACCTCGCGCTCGTGGTCGAGCGTTGACTTGGCGCCATTGGCGAACGGCTCCGGCGCGCCGATCCACGGCTTTGCCTCCTCGTCCTTGACCATTCCCCCCTCCGGGGCGTAGATGAAGGCGACGCTCTGGGAGACGAACCGCCCAGCGCCGGCCTCCCGCGCGGCGGCGATCAGGTTGCGTCCGCCCTCGTGCCGCGCCCGATTGGTGGGCCCGTAGTCGATCTTGCGCGGGTTGTAGTCGGCCGGCAGGCGCGTCAGCTGGCTGATCACGACCTCTGGGGTGGCCTGGGCCACGGTCCTCTTCACAGCTTCGGCGTCGAGCGCGTCACAGACGACGGGCTGCCCTCCCGCAGCCTCGATCCCCGCCGCGTTTTGCTCCCTGCTGGTCATCCCGGCCACGGCGTGTCCGGCCGCGACCAGCTGGCGCACCAGCGGGCGGCCGATCACGCCCGACGCTCCTGCGACGAAGACCCTCATCTCACGGTGCCGGGACAACGCTGAGCGTGACCCGCGCAGCGTTCCGGTCGGCGCGGATCAGCATGCGACGGCTCCCAACGGGGCGGACCAGGGATCCGCCCCTGACCTGTGCCCGGTAGCCGTCCGGGTACTGGACGGTGGGCAGGAATACGGTGCTCAATCCGCGGTCGAAGCTGCCCTGGCCGCTGGCTCGCTGGCGCGTGTACGTGAGCTCGAAGCGCCGCGTGCCGGGATCGAAGGAGAACCGGATCGGGGTGCCCGCGATCGCTTGTGGATAGGGTCGAGCGAGCGCCTTCAGCTTGTCGCGGAAGACGTTCGATCCGCGCGGCGGCTTGCTCGGATTCTTGACCAGCGCCTGCGTGTCGCCGGGGCCGCTGGTCGTCGGGTCGGCGCACCCGCAGTAGTGCCACTCCTGCCAGGAGACCATGTGGCGGTCGGCGAGCCCGGTGAGCCGCTCCAGGGTCGGGATGTCGTCGGTGGCGCCGAACTCGGAGAGCAGCAGCCCGTCGCCGGTCTTCGCGGCCCGCGCGTCGGCGTTGTCGAACACCTGTCCCTCGGCCGCCGGACAGGTCGAGGGCGCGCCGCTGATCAGCCCGAGGAGGCAGTAGTCGTGAAAGCTGAAGCCGAGGCGCCTCGAGCCGAGGTCGGGCAGGTTGGTGTCGACGTCGAAGTTGAACAGCACGTTGGGCTCGTAGAAGACCAGGTGCCCGGGGTCGGCGCCGCGGATTCGGGTGATCACGCGCCGGTAGAACGGCGCCAGCTTTGCGGTGTCGAAGGTGGGACAGCCGGCCGTGTTGAGGCAGCCCGTGAAGTCGGTGCCCGGCCACGGCTCGTTCAGCAGGTCGTAGCCCAGCGCACCGGGGTCGTCCTTGAAGGCGCTCGCCACCCGGGCCCAGGCGGCCGCGTAACGGCGTTGGATCGGCACCGCGCCCGGGCCATCAGCGTTCGCCCACAGGTTGTCGAAGGCGCGGTTGAGGCCCGGGCTGGTCACGTAGGAGGCCGGGAAGCCGGTCAGCGGCTGGGCCGGCAGCCCGTCGTCGAGCACTGCCCAGTCGGGGAAGCCCTCGCCCTCGAACTTCTCGTTGTAGAGGTCTTGGTGGAAGTCGAGCAGCGAGAAGATGCCGTGTTGCGTCAGCATCCGCTCGGTGGTCCGGATCCTGTCGATGTAGGCGCCGTCGTAGAGGCCGGGCTGCGGCTCGACGGCCTTGTAGATCAGCCCCAGACGCACGGTGTCGAACCCGTTGCGGCGCAGGAAGGCGGCGTCGTCGGCGCCGAAGCCGGTCGCTCGCGGCTGATACGGCGGCCGCTTGTAGACCATGTTGACGCCATGCAGGATCACCACCCGGCCTCGGGCGTCGGTGATCCAGCGACCGGCGGTGGAGAGCGGGGCCTGAGGCGAGGCGCGCTGCGTGAGGCGCTTGCACGCGCAGCGATCGGAGGCGCCGCCAGCCGCCGCCGGCAGGCTCAGCGCGAGCGCCCCGATGGCGACCGGCAGGACCAGCCTCCAATACGCCCCTCTCCGCGCGACCATGGCTGGGATTATCCTCGGTCGAGCGCTCCCGCTGGGAGCCGGCCGTAATCACGCGGCCGCTGGTGCCTGGACGTAGATGAGGATCACGACGCCGTCCGACCCGACCGGCTTCGCGTCGACCAGCTTCAGCGCCTTGGTGCCGCTCGCGTCCGCGAACAGGCGCTTTCCACTCCCCAGCACGGTCGGGAAGACCATCAGCCGGTACTCATCGACGAGGTCGCGCTCGGCCAGCGCCTGCACCAGTGTGGCGCTGCCGGCCACCAGGATGTCGCCGTCCACCGCCTGCTTCAGCTTCGAGACCTCCTCCGCGAGATCGCCCTTGATCACGGTCGAGTTGTTCCACTCGGCCTCGTCCAAGGTCGTCGAGACGACGTACTTGGGCATGCCGTTGATCTTGTCGGCGAACTCACCCGTCCGGGAGGGCCACGCCTCGGCGAAGCCTTGGTAGGTGACCCGCCCCAGCAGATGGGCGTCGGCCTCCATCACCTCGTCGAGCTTGAACTTGTCCCCGTCGTCCCCGCGGTCGAACTGAAACGCCCACCCGCCGCGGTCGAACTCCTCGGCTCCGCCCGGGTCCTCGATCACGCCGTCGACCGTCACGAACTCGGTTACGACCACCTTTCCCACTTTGATCCTCCTCTAGTTGACTTCCTCGAGACTCAGACCACGGCGGCCGGCGGGAATCATCGCTGGTCTAGGATCGCGCCATGTGTCGCAACATCCGCACCCTCTACAACTACGACCCGCCCGCGACCGAGGCTGAGGTCCGCGCGGCCGCCGAGCAGTACGTGCGAAAGATCAGCGGCTTCACGAAGCCGTCCCGCGCCAACGCGGAGGCCTTCGACCAGGCTATCGACGCCGTGGCCGATGCCTCGGCGACGTTGCTCGGCCGGCTCGTGACCTCGGCGCCGGCGAAGAATCGCGAGGTCGAGGCGGCCAAGGCGCGAGCGCGGGCGGCCGAGCGCTTCGCCGCCTAGCCAAGGCGGCGCTTGACGGTCTCGTCGTCGAGCTCCACCGGGGTACCGCGACGCCTCACCGCCATCACGGTGAGCACCGCGCCGAGCGCCGGGGCGCCGATCCCGAACAGGACGAAGGCGAGCGGGGTGTCGATCCTGTCGACCATCCAGGCGAAGTTCATGCCGAAGAAGCCGGTGACGAAGGTGAGCGGCAGGAAGATCGTCGCCACGACGGTCAGCCAGTAGATCGTCTCGTTGAGGCGCAGGTCGATCAGCTTCGCCATCCCGTCGCCGGCGGCGTCGATCGCGTCGACGAGGCGATTCAGCTGAGCGTAGATGCGCTCGAAGTACTGCTCGTTGTCGGGCTCGAGGCCCTCGACCCGGCTGACCTCCTCGCTGATCCGCTCGAAGATCCCGCGCTGCGGCCCGAGGCGGCGCCTCATCCTCGACAGCCGGGTGTTGATCGCCCGCAGGGTCGCCATCCGCACCCTGGCGGCGCGCAGGTCGGTCGACATCAGTTGCAGGCCCTCCAGCGTCAGCTCGGTCTCGTTGAGCGCGTCGAACGCGGTCGCCACCATCGCGTCGAGGATTGCGTACACGATGTACTGCTCGCTGCGGCCCTCGGGCAGGTCGGGGTCGAGCACTTCGGGCAGCGAAACCCGCTCCTCGTGCACGGTCAGCAGGTAGTCGCCGCTGACCAGGATGTGGACCTCGATCGGGCGCAGCTGACGCGAGGTCTCCCCCTCGACCGGAGTCGACTCCAGGAAGCAGCTGAAGGCGAAGGCGACGAGCTGGCCGTCGGCGTGGAATTTGCGCGAGGGCGGGGTCTGCGCAGAGAAGTCCGCCAGCCGCTCGAGGGCAGGGCGCGGGATGCGGAGCGCCGCACCCAGCTCGTCGCGGCTCGTCTCGCCGAGCGAGACGTCGATCCAGAAGAAGCCACCGCTTGCCCGCAGCCTTTCGATCCGCTCTCGCTCGGGTGCCGCGAGGCCCGCGACGATCTCGCCCATCAACCACGAGGCTAGGACCGCCTGAAGACGGCTTCTTCGCGGACCCGAACTAGGGTGCCCATGTGTCCAGGTACGCCGCGTTTCTCCGGGGAGTCAACCTCGGGCGGCATCGCCGGGTGAGCGGCGCCGATCTCCGATCGCTGTTCGCGCAGGTCGGCCTGCGAGACGTGGCGACCTTCCGGGCAAGCGGCAATGTCGTCTTCGGCTCCGATCGCGAGACGCCGGGGCAGCTCGCCAGTCGGATCGAGACGCATCTGGCGAGCTCGCTCGGCTTCGAGGTGAGCGTCTTCCTGCGGACGGACGCCGAGATCCTGGCGATCGCCGACCACGAGCCGTTTGATCCCGAGTTGGTGAACGCCTCCCAGGGAAAGCTCCAGGTGGCCCTGCTTCCCGCCAAGCCCCGGCCAAGCGCGCGCGATCAGGTTCTGGCCCTCGGCACCGACGAGGACAGGCTCACGCTCCGCGACCGTGAGCTCTACTGGCTGCCGAGCGGCGGGATCAGGGACTCAGCGCTCAACTTCAAGGCGGTCGAGAGCGTGCTGGGGCCGACGACGATGCGGACCAAGGGCACGATCGAGCAGCTGGCGGCGAAGTTCTTCGCCGGCTGATCCGGCGGGAGCTCAGTCCGGGGTCGAGAACTCCCGCTCCGGCATGCCCCGCGCCAGCCACGAGGTTGGAAGCACGCGCAGCAACGGCGCGACCACCGTCCAGGGAAAGCGCGGAACCGTGGCGTATCCGACCCGGCGCTCGATCAGATCCGCCGTGATCCGGGCGCCCTTCGCGACGTCGATCAGAAACGGACGGCTCTTCATGTCCTGGTTGATCGGCGTGTCGATGTAGCCCGGCGCGATGGTGGTGACCGTGATCGGCTCCCGGTGGGTCTCCGCGCGAACCGAATCCAGATACACCGCCAGCCCGGCCTTGGAGGCGCTGTAGGACCCCGAGCCGGGCAGTCCGCGTACGCCGGCCACCGACGCCACCCCGACGATCTGGCCGCCGCCCTGGCGTCGAAACAACGCCAGCGCGGCGTCGATGGTGGCCATCGCTCCGATCAGGTTCGTCTCGATGACCATGCGGTCGCGCTCGATGCGACCCTCGCCGACCGGTCCAGAGCTGCCGAGGCCGGCATTGGCGACCACGATGTCGCATCGCCCGAGCTTCTCCGCCGCCTGCTCGATCGCGGCCGCGACGTCGGCGTCGTCGGCCACATCAAGCTGGCGGACCTCCACCCTGCGTGCCGGCTGCGCGCTCGCGATCTCGGCGCGAAGCTCCTCCAGCAGGTCGAGCCTCCGGGCGGTGAGGAACAGGTCGTACCCGCGGCCGCCGAGCTCCAGGGCCAGGGCCCTGCCGATCCCCGAGCTGGCACCGGTGATGAAGACGGTCTTGGCCACGGGCGCCGGCGATACTAGTCCGCCAGCGGCCTCCCGTCGCACGAGAGCCCAATCGGGGCGGCCGGATTTGAACCGGCGACCTCACCGACCCGAACGGTGCGCGCTACCAGGCTGCGCCACGCCCCGAAGGACAGACATTCTAGGTACGACGGCTTCTTCGCCGCGCCGAAGCCGATGGATAATCCAGCCTCGCGGCGAGCGACGGAGGTCGGCGTCGATGCACGAGACGAAAGAGGATCTGCGGTCCCTGCAGCGGTTACTCGACGCCAGCTACGCTCGCGCTGGCTCCCATCTGCGCTCGATCTGGGGGCCGGAGGATCGCCTCCACGCTGACGAGGTCCGTGGCGAGCTGGCGGGCGTCGAGGTGCTCGACCTCGCCACGGTCACTCCCAGTGGCGAGCCGCGGGTCGCCCCGGTCGACGGCCTCTTCTTCCGAGGTCATTTCTGGTTCGGGTCGGCGGCAAGCTCGGCGCGATTCCGAAACATCCGCGCCAACCCGGTGGTCAGCGGCGCCGTCACCCGCGGGCTCGAGACCTTCCTCGTGATCGTGCACGGCGACGCGGTCGAGACCGACCCGCGCGGGCCCGAAGCCGGAGGGTTCGCCGACCACGCGAGGGCGGTCTACGACTTCGATTGGGACGCGGCCCACCCGACGGCGCCCTATGCGCGGATCGATGCGCGGACGATGCTGGCGTTCAAGCGGCGAAGCCGATGAGCGCTGACACCTTCCCCCGTAGGGTTGGTCAGATGGCCGAGGGCGAGGCGATCCTGCGCTCCGCATACCGCGCTTTCAGCGCCCGCGATCTCGAGGCCGCGCTCGAGCTGATGCATCCGGAGGTCGACTGGCCCAATGCGTGGGAGGGCGGTCGGGTGGTCGGGCGCGCCGCCGTCCGCGACTACTGGACGCGGCAGTTCGCCGCCATCTCCAGCGAGGTCGAGCCCGAGGGGTTCACCGTCGAGCCGGATGGCGCGATCACGGTCGACGTCCACCAGCTCGTTCGCGACGCGGCCAGCGACGAGCTGATCTCCGACGCCCACGTCCAGCACCGCTACCGGCTCGATGGGGGATTGATCGTGCGGATGGACGTCCTCGGGCCGGCCTAGGAACCGACGGCGGGGACGGCATCCTCGACGTCCTGCTGCGAGGGCGCGTCCTGAAGCACCCTCGTGCCGCCCGGACCCTCGACCACGACCGACGGGCCGCTGACCCGCAGCCGGTAGTCCGCGGCGAGCTGAGCGTCGGCCTCGACACGGGCCTTGACCTCCGGCGACTCCATGTCCTTCCTCCAGGTGTTCAGGTCGAGGTCGGTGATCGAGTTCCCGAGGTCGTTGAGGAACTCCTCGGAGACCGTGTTGGCGGGCGCCGCATCCTGGTTCCTGAAGAAGAGCTCGACGAACTGCCACTCGCGGTCCTGCTGGCCGGCGGCGACCGCCGCGTAGGCCGCCTTGGTGGTCTCCGCCTGGCCGAGCGAGTAGTTGCGGAACTCGAACCGCGCCTTGCCGGTCCGTGCGTACTCCTCGATCAGCGGATCCACGGTGTGAACCTCGTAGTCGTCGCAGGTCGAGCACTGCAGGTCGTTGAAGACCGAGATCGTCACCGGGGCATCGGGCGGCCCGAGGTCGGCGCCGTCCTCCTCGATCCCGCCGAGCAGCGCCTGAACCCGGTCGCCGCCCTGCAGCTTGATCACCTTCGGGCCGCCCGTCCCGACCGAGATCGAGACGATCGCGGCGGACAGGGCGAGCGCGCCGGCGCCCAGCAGCAGGCGCGGCACCCAACGGCTTCTGAGCACTAGCCGGCGACCGCCTTGTAGTAGCGGACCGCGAGGCCGGTGAGCAGGGTCTCGAAGCTCTCCTCGATCGGGCCGCCGCTGTCGTGCGAGTAGGCCTCCAGGCCACGCCGCTCGATCTCCTCGCTGCGGGCCACCACCTCGTCGACCAGCTCGGGATGCTCGTCGCAGAAATAGGCGCCGATCGAGTACAGCTCGGTGTCCATCAGCGACTCCAGGAAGGAGCCTGATTCGGCGACCGATGGAGTCGTCTCGGGCATGCCCCTACTCGGCGCCGAGCCGCTCGCGCCCCCGGACCACGTACCACTCCGTGAAGTCTCGGCAGCGTCCCTGGCCATCGAAGCGGATCAGGAAGCAGTTGTCGTAGACGCGATCGATCTCTCCGCCCGGTTCGGCGTAGTAGGTGCTGCTGCCGGTCGCCACCGCGGCCTCGCCCTCGATCGCCACGGGGCGGTAGTCGGCGTCATAGGTCCCCGCATCGTCGCGCTCCTCGAGCCACGAGGCGACCACCGCATCGCGGCCCTGCAGCGGCTCCTCGTGCGGGTAGTAGCGGTAGGTGACCCGGTCGCTGAACAGGGCGCCGATCGACTCGGGGTCATAGGACTTCCACGCCTCGACATAGGCGGCGAGCCACCGGCTGACGTCGTCGGCGTTCACCGCTCCCGATCCGCCTCGCGCATGGGAACATCGTAGTCATGGCAGCCGGCCGCGAGGAGATCGTCGGGTTCTGCGACGAGCTGCTCGAGGCTCGCGGATGGGAGGACTACGGGCCCAACGGGCTTCAGGTTCCCGGGGTGCCGGAGGTGTCGAAGGTCGTCACCGGCGTTTCGGCGCATCGCGAGCTGCTCGAGCGCGCCGCGGGGTCGGGCGCCCAGCTCGCGCTCGTTCACCACGGACTGTTCTGGGAATTCCATCCGCGGGCGCTGAGCGAGCAAATGGCCGCCCGCCTCCGAATCGCCCTCGAGGCGGGCCTCTCGGTTGCCGGCTACCACCTGCCGCTGGACGCCCATCCGGTGATCGGCAACAACGCCCTGCTCTGCGATCGGCTCGGGTTCGAACCCGACCCGCGGCCGTTCGCGGAGGTCAAGGGCCGGGCGATCGGGGTCGTCGGCCGAAGCAGGCAGGGGATCGAGGCCCCGGCGCTCGTGCGCCGGGTCGCGGAGACCTGCGAGCGCGAGCCGCTCGTCTTCGACGCCGGCCCGGACCTCGTGCGCTCGATCGGGATCGTCTCCGGGGCGGGTGCGTCGGAGATCGACGCCGCGGTTGCCCTGGGGCTGGACGCGTTCCTGACCGGCGAGCCGGCCGAGCACGCGATGGCGGACGCGCGCGAGGGAGAGCTCCATTTCATCGCCGCCGGCCACTACGCGACCGAGACGCTGGGAATCCGGAGGCTGGGCGAGCTGGTGGCCCAGCGGTTCGACCTCGAGCACGAGTTCATCGCCGTGCCCAACCCAGTGTGAATAGCGGAAATTCCGGCCAAAATTGTTGACATGTCCGGGCTCAGCGATAAGACTCGTCTTTGCAAGCAACAGGAGGAGATTGCGCGTGGCCATTCACCTGACGCCCACCGAGCTCGCCGAAGAAGTCAACATGAAGCGGCGCGAGGTGATCTCGAAGTGCATGGAGATGGGCGTCCCGATCTTCAACGGCCGAATCGACAAGACTTTGTTCGTTTCCTCCATGCGGCGCGTCACCCAACGGCCGAACCAGCCCCAGACGGCTGCCTGATCCCCGCCGCTGAGATAGCCTTCTGACCGGGGCGGCGCTTGGTCGCTCGGTCAGTCGTAGAGCGGAAGGAGAAGCTTGATGGAGACTGCGACCGTCGGCGCCGAGCCGGCGACCGGGGTTGGGTCACGGACGATCGCCGACCTGCTTCCGCTCGCCGCGCGCAGGCACGGGACACAGGACGCGGTCCTCTACAAGGAGCCCGGCTCCCAGGCTTGGGAGTCGAAGACGTTCGCCGAGGTGGGCGAGATCGTCGAGCGGCTCTCGCTTGGGCTGATGGCGCTCGGGATCGAGAAGGGAGACAAGGTCTCGATCCTCTCCAACACCCGCCCCGAGTGGTCCTACTACGACTTCGCCGCGCTGGCCGCCGGCGCGACCGTGGTCCCCATCTACCAGACCAACTCCCCCGAGGAGTGCCGCTACGTGCTCGAGAACTCCGACGCCAAGGCGGTGGTCGTCGAGGACTCCGAGCAGCTGGACAAGATCCGCGAGATCCGTGACGCCTGCCCGAAGCTCGAGCACGTGATCCTGATCAGCGGCTCGAGTGAGGACACGATCTCGACGGATGAGCTGATCGAGCGCGGCGCCGAGCTCGATCCCTCCGAATGGGAGGCGCGATGGAGCTCGGTGACGCCGGACGACATCTGCACCTTCATCTACACGTCGGGAACCACCGGCCCGCCGAAGGGATGCGTGATCTCGCACGGCAACTACCGCGCGATGATCGACATGGCGCTCTCGCAGAGCGTGCTCGAGTCGAGCCGGGTCACCTACCTCTACCTGCCGCTGGCCCACTCGTTCGCCCTCCTGATCGAGCTGCTCAGCTTCGAGGTCGGCGGCGTGTTGGCCTACTGGGAGCGCGACCCGCTGAAGATCCTCCCCAACCTCGCCGAGGTGAGGCCGCACTACTTCCCGTCCGTGCCGCGAATCTTCGAGAAGATCTACACCGCCGCCACCTCGAAGGCCGAGAAGGCCGGCGGCCTGCAGAAGCTGGTCTTCGACTGGGCGGTCGGCGTCGGCCGCAGGGTGCGGGAGCTCGAGCGCCAGGGTCGAAGCCCCTGGCCCCCGCTGCGCCTCCAGCATCAGGTCGCCGACCGGTTGGTGCTGTCGCAGATCCGTGCCCTGTTCGGCGGGCGGATCATCCAGGCGGTCACCGGCGCGGCGCCGATCAACCCCGAGATCCTGCGGTTCTTCGACGCTGCCGGCGTCCTGGTGGTCGAGGGCTGGGGCATGACCGAGACCTCGACCGCGGCGACGATCTCGACCGCCGAGGAGTTCAAGTTCGGGACGATCGGCAAGCCGTTCCCGGGCTGCGAGGTGAAGATCGCCGACGACGGAGAGATCCTGGTTCGCGGCCCGAACATCTTCCAGGGCTACTACAAGAACGAGGAGGCCACCCGGGAGACGCTCGTCGACGGCTGGCTGCACACCGGGGACCTCGGCGAGATCGACCCGGAGGGCTTCATCAAGATCACCGGCCGCAAGAAGGACATCATCATCACCGCCGGCGGCAAGAACATCACGCCGGCGAACATCGAGGCGGAGATCAAGCAGCACCCGCTGGTCTCCCAGTGCGTCCTGATCGGCGACCGCCGTCCCTATCTGACGGCCCTGGTCACGCTCGACCCCGAGGAGGCGGCCAAGTTCGGCCCCGAGCACGACCTCTCGGACGACCCCGAGGCGCTCGCCTCCGACCCGCTGGTGCGGCAGACGATCGAGGAGCACATCGAGAAGATCAACCGCAAGTTCGCCCGCGTCGAGCAGGTGAAGAAGTTCGAGATCCTCCCCCGCGACCTCTCCCAGGAGGGCGGGGAGCTGACCCCGACGATGAAGGTGAAGCGCGCCATCGTCGCCAAGAAGTACGAGCCCCAGATCGAGGCTCTTTACGCAGGCTAGCCGACCTCGTCGCTCTCCGCGGTTTCGTCCTGCTTCGGGGTCCTTAGGAGCGCCGCCGTCGTCTGTTCCAGCACCCTGCGCCATGCCGATAGTCGCTCCTCGTCGCGCTCGACCTGCTCGAGGACGTGGCGGACGCGGCGGGCCGAGATCTGGATCCCGTGGCGCTCGGCGATCGACTTGTAGCGGTCGTAGTCGCGGGCCAGCTTCAGGGTGACGGACTCGAAGCCGTGCTTGGCGATCTCGAGCCGCCCGCTGTAGTCGAGGATCGAGGTGCCGAACATGATCTCGTCGTCGAGCTCGGGCTCGATCAGGATGATGTCCACGCCCGGATAGCGCTGCTCCCAGAACTCGACCGCGAGGTGAAGGCGCTCGTGGGAGAGCACCCGGAAGGCCTGGTTGCCGATCGCCGTGAAGCCCATGTCGGAGACGCGCCGAACCCGGGTGCCGGTCATCGTCGGGATCCGCTTGCGGAAGTCGTTGACGTAGGGGACCAGGGGGTTGATGACGACGATGAACCTGGCGCCGTGCTCGACCGCCACGTCGACGTTGGTGGTCGAGCGGATGCCGCCGTCGATGAACTCGCGGCCGTTGATCTGGACCGGGTCGTAGACCATCGGCAGCGCGCCGGAGGCGGCGACCCCGGTCGAGATCGGCACCTCGGCCCACTCTCCCTCGCCGAGCACGACGCGCTCGGTGGTGTCGAGGTCGGTGGCGGTCAGGTAGAGCTCCGAGTCCAGCATCCGGAAGTCGTTCGAGCGGTCGGGATCAGAGAGCGCCTGGGCCACGTAGCGCTCGATTCCGGCCCCGGTGTAGATGCCGGTGGGCAGCCCGCTGGCCAGCCCGGTGGCGACGTCGACGGCGGAGAGCTCGCCCAAGTGGCTGACCAGCTCTCGAGCCACGCCGGCCACCCGCAGGGGGAAGGTGATCGACTTGCGCAGAAAGCCGCCGTAGTTGGGCCGCAGCAGGGTGCCGAGCGAGATGTCGGAGAGCGGCGACGGCAGCTCCCTGTTGACCACCCGCATCATCTCCTCGGGGGTGATCCCGTTGGCCACCATGCTGGCGACGAACGCGCCCGCGCTGGTTCCCACGTAGACGTCGAACTCGTTGATCGTCCGATTGACCGCCAGCAGGTCGAGCGCGCGCAGGGCGCCGATCTCGTAGACGCCACCGGTGAACCCGCCGCCGCCCAGAACGAGCGCGGTCTTCGAGCGCCGTCGACGCCCTCTCCTGCTCCGAGCCCCCCGGGAGTCCGTTCGCGGGGTCTCGAGCTCGACGACCTTCCCCATGGAGCCACGCATTATGCCGGGATCAGGGGTTACCCTGGTGCGCCGTGCGGGCAAGGCGCTTGGCGATCACCCTGGTCGGGCTTGCGTGCGTGCTGGCGGCCGCTTCCGACCTCGCTTCCGGGTCGATCTCTCGGGCCGGACTGCGCCACGGGCTGGCCAGGCAGATGTACCGGGTCGGCGGCGCCAGCGGCGCCTACGTCAGGGACCTCGATGCCTCCCGCAACCGGACGCTGTTCAGCTGGGCATCGCGCACCCGCCGGGCCCTCGCCTCGAACACCAAGCTGTTCACGATGGCGGCGGTGCTCGACCGCTTCGGCGCCGAGGCCAGCTTCAAGACCAGGGTCTACGCCCGCCCCGCGGGCACAGTCGCGGGCCACACGCTTCGAGGCAGCCTGGTGGTGGTGGGCGCCGGCGACCCGGCGCTCGGCCGGGCGGGCTTCGCCCGTCGCTACGGCCTCCCGCTGACCCCGCTTGGCGAGCTGGCAACGGACGTCCGCAAGGCCGGCATCAAGCGGGTGAGCGGCAGGGTGCTCGCCGACGACACGATCTTCGACCGTCGCCGAGGCATCCCGACCAGCGGGGTCGACGCCTCGGGGGAGCTCGGGCCGCTGTCCGGCCTCTCCTATGACTCGGGCATCGTCCACGGCCACTACGCCAAGAACCCGGAGCTGGTCGCGGCGCGAGCGCTGAAGCACAAGCTCCGAGCGGCGGGCGTGCACGTCGAGGGAGGAGGCACGGGACGCGCCGGCCTCCCCGCGCGGGCGCTGCGCAGGCGGGCGCTCGGCAGCGTCGACTCGCCCCCGGTCCGCGCCCTGCTCGCCGCGACGCTGAAGCCCTCGAGCAACTTCTTCGCGGAGACGCTGCTGAAGCGGCTGGCGGCGTCCCGGGGCGGCGCCCACGGGACCACCCGCCGTGGGGTGCGCAAGGTGAGGAAGCTGGCCCACCGGCTCGGCAGCGGGATCGCGATGGAGAACGGCTCGGGGCTCTCGCGCGCCGATCGCGCCTCGCCGCGACAGGTCGTCGTGCTGCTGGCGGCGATGGAGCGCGGCGCCGAGGGTGGCGTCTATCGGCGCTCGCTTCCGGTCGCCGGCGAGGAGGGGACCGTGGCCGGGCGCATGAACGGCACCGCCGCCGACGGGCGCTGCCGAACCAAGACCGGGACCCTGATCGGCGTCAGCGCCCTGTCGGGCTACTGCGACGCTGGCCACGGCCGGGTCGCCTTCTCGATCCTGATGAACTCGGTCGACGTCAACGCCGCTCGCAGCGCCCAGGACCGGATGGCGGCCCTGATCGCGCGGTACCGGCGCTGAATAACTCCGCCGACATCCTCCGCTCCGCGTCCGGTGTCGGCGGGTTCGGGCGCCGACGGGGCGGCAGGGTCACTCGCCTGCACCGCGACTTCGTCGCTAGCTCGGGAGGAGGCTGCGGAGACCCTCCTCGTCCAGGACGGTGGTTCCCACCTCCTCGGCCTTGGCGCGCTTCGAGCCGGGGCTGTCGCCGGCGACCACGTAGTCGGTCGACTTGGAGACCGAGCCCGTCACCTTGCCGCCGGCCCGCCTGATCAGCGCCGTGGCCTCCTCGCGGGTCAGGTTGGGGAGGGTGCCGGTGAGCACGAACGTCTTCCCGTCCAGCGGGCCTCCGTGGACACGGCGCTCGGCGGCCGAGAGCTCGAACCGCAGCCCGCGCTCTCGCAGCCGCCGGATCAGGTCCAGGGTCGCCTCGTCGGAGAGCTCCTCCTGGACCTGGCGGGCGAGCACCGGGCCGATTCCGTCCACCTCCTCGATCGCCTCGGCGTCGGCCTCCAGCAGGGCGTCGATCGAGCCGAAGTGCTCGGCCAGCGCCTGGGCGTTGACGTAGCCGATCCCGGGCAGACCGAGCGCGTAGAGCACCAGCCCGAAGGGACGCCTCTTGGAGCCCTCGATCTCGGTGATCAGGTTGCGGGCCGAGATCTCGCCGAATCCTTCCAGCTCGGCGATCCGCTCGGCGGTCAGGTCGTAGATGTCGGCCGGATCGCCGATCAGGCCCTGGTCGAGAAAGCGGATCGCGTTCTTCTCACCCAGGCCCTCGATGTCCATCGCGCCGCGAAAGTGCTTCACCTGCTGGAAGGTCTGCCCCGGGCAGCCGCGCCGGTTGGGGCAGATCGTCCACACCGAGTCGTCGGGCTTCACCGTCTTCGCTTGGCAGCGCGGGCACTTCGCCGGCGGCTTCGGCCTTCGCAGCCGCTTTCCCTTGCGCCGCTGCAGCAGCGGCGAGATCACCTGCGGAATCACGTCGCCGGCCCGCGTCACCACGACCTCGTCGCCCTCGCGGGCGTCCTTGCGGGCCAGGTCCTCCTCGTTGTGCAGGGTTGCGGTCGACACCGTGACCCCGCCGACGTGGACGGGCTCCAGCATCGCGAACGGAAGCAACCTGCCCGTCCGCCCGACGTTCCAGACGATCTTGTTGAGCTTCGTCGTCGCGGTGATCGGCGGGAACTTCCAGGCGACGGCCCAGCGCGGCTCTCGCCCCGCCACTCCCAGCTCCCGCCACAGCGTCCGCTGATCGACCTTGATCACGGCGCCGTCGATCTCGAAGTCGAGCTCCTCACGCCGGCGCTCCCACCACTCGCACCGCGCCGCCACCTCGTCGGCCGTCTCGTGCACGGCGATCTCGTCGTTGACCTTGAACCCGCGGGCGCGGAGCCAATCGAGCTCCTCCATGTGGCTGCGCAGCTCGAGCCCCGGGTGGGCCCCGGTCCCGTAGCACCAGATCGACAGCGGCCGCGAGGCGGTGATCTCGGAGTCGAGCTGGCGGAGTGAGCCGGCGGCGGCGTTGCGCGGATTGGCGAACGAGGGCTCGCCGGCCGCGGTACGCGCCTCATTGAGCTCAGCGAACGCCGAGCGGGCCAGGTAGACCTCGCCGCGAACCTCGACCATCTTCGGCGCCTCGTCGATCCTCAGCGGGATCGCCCTGATCGTCTTCAGGTTCTGGGTCACGTCCTCGCCGATCACCCCGTCCCCCCGCGTCGCGCCCCGGATGAACGCCCCGTCCTCGTAGGTGAGCGAGATCGCCAGCCCGTCGATCTTCGGCTCGGAGACGAACCGCAGCTCTCCGGGCTCGATGTCGAGCTGCCGCAGCCGGTTGTGCAGGCGCGACTCCCAGGCGCGGAACTCCTCGACGCCCCTGGCGTTGCCCAGCGACAGCATCGGCTCGGCGTGGCGAACCTGCTCGAACCTGTCGAGCGGCCGGCCCCCGACTCGCTGGGTCGGCGAATCCGGGGTACGGAGCTTCGGATCGGCGGCCTCGAGCTCCCTCAGCTCGTCGAGCAGCGCGTCGTATTCGTCGTCGCCGATCTCCGGATCGTCGAGGACGTAGTAGCGGTGGTCGTGGTCGGCGATCTGTCGCCGCAGCTCCGTCGCCCGCTGCGCCGCGCCCTTGCGGCTCACGTGCCTCCCGCGACGCCGGCCAGGGCATCGCGGAACGTGCGGTCGAGGTCCCACCCGCGCAGACGCTCCAGGCCCTCGAGATCGGTGAGATCGAAGTGGACGGGCGTGATCGAGATCCGCCCGCGGGCAACGGCCGAGAGGTCGGTCCCGGGCTCGTCCTCGAACGAGGGCTCGAAGCCGTAGATCTCGTAGCGGCGCCGTCCCTCTTCGTCCTCGTCGACGAGCCGCAGCTCGTCGTTGTAGAGCCGCTTTCCGAGGCGGGTGACCTCGATCCCGTGCGGCTCCTCGGCGGGGCAGTTGATGTTCAGCAGCGTTTCGGCCGGAAGCGGGTCGGCGATCGACAGCCGCACCAACTCCGCGCAGAGCCGGGCCGCGAAGGTGAAGTCGAACCTGTGGCCGGCGATGAATCCCATCTCGCGGGCCCTCGACTGCTGCGAGACCGCGATCGCCGGGATCCCGAGCACGATCCCCTCCAGGGCCGCGGCCACGGTCCCCGAGTAGGTGATGTCGTCGCCGAGGTTGGAGCCGTGGTTGATCCCCGAGACGATCAGGTCCGGACGCTCGCCGACCAGGCCGAGGTCGCCGAAGCGCACGCAGTCGACCGGGGTGCCGTCGGTGGCGAAGGCGATCGTCCCGTCGTCGAGCTCGATCTCCTCGACCTCAAGCGGGGATCGCGTCGTGATGCTCCGCGCCGTAGCGCTGCGGTTGGAGTCCGGCGCGATCACCCGTGCCTCGATTCCGTCCACCTCGGCGAGCGCCCTGCGCAGCGCGTGCAGTCCCTCGGCGCCGATTCCGTCGTCGTTCGTGAGCAGTACCCGCATCGACGTCGATTCTAGGGTGGGCTGGTCAGGTTCACATCGCGTTGACTTCCTCGGGCTCGACCTTCGCCGCATCGTGACGGCGGTCTTCGTGCCAGCCGTCCCGGCCGAGGCCACACAGCTCACCATCGTGACGGTCGAAGGTCTGGTCGAGATCCCGCTCGCCTTTGTCTGAGGCGGTCCGTTACGTTGCCCCGCGATGGCGACGGAGGCTCCGGCGATCTGGCGAGAGGACGTGCGCGGGTCCTACCCGGACCGGCGGCTGATCGCGCTTCCGGGTCGCGAGCGGCTCCAGGGCTGGCGGCGCCGCACCTCGCCCCCTCCCCCGCTTTCTCACCTCACTGGGGCGGTGCCCGTTCGGTTCAGCGACGGCACGGCCGATGCCGAGATGCCCGCGTCCGGATGGCTCGCCTCGTCCACCGGGGTGATCTCTGGCGGGGTCCTGGCGATCGTCGCCGACATCGCGTTCGGCTGCTCGATCGAGACCCAGCTTCCGGCGGCCACCACGTACACGACGGCCGAGCTCTCGATGTCGTTCCTGCGGCCGGCTCGGCCCGGCACCGCCCTGACCGCGCATGGACAGGCGATCCACGTCGGTCGGTCGGTCGCCTTGTCGGAGGTCTTCGTGCTCGACCGCGACAGCGAGCGGCTGATCGCTCATGGGACGTCGCGAATATCGGTCTTCCCGCCGCTCGACGATCCGCCCGAGGCGCCACTCGAGCCGCCGCCCTTCGAGCCCCGCGACTACGGCTCGCCGGATCCGTTTCAGCGCCCGCCGCCGGAGACCACCATCCCTCAGCGGGTCTGGTCCGAGCTCCCGGGGGCGGAGATCCTCGCTCGGCAGCTGGCCGACGAGCTCCCGGCGCCGCCGCTCCATCACCTGACCGGGCTCAGGCTGACCGACGTCGGCGACGGGGCGGCGACCTTCGTGCTACCCGCCACCGAGTGGTTGGCGAGCCCGGCCCGACGGCTCCAGGGTGGAGCGATCGCGATGCTGGCCGACTTCGCGATGCTCGCCGCCGCCGAGACGAAGGCGGCGGCCGGGGTGGCGATCGCCGGGCTCGACCTGAAGGCGAACTTCCTTCGCCCCGTGGCTCCCGACGGCGCGGACCTGACCGCGAGCGCCGAGGTGATCCACAGCGGAAGGACGATCGCGATCACGCGCGCCGAGGTCACCAATGCCGAGGGCAAGCCGGTTCTGCTGGCCACCGGCTCGTCGATGTACCTGCCCGGCCGCCCGGCGAGCCTCGGCGAGGTCGAGCTCGGCCCGGCGAACGACTAGCTCAGTAGGCGACGGAGACGAGGTAGAGCCCGTGTGGCGGCGCCGTCTCGCCGGCGCGCTCCCGCGGCGCGCCTCGCAGGAGCGCCTCGAAGTCCTCGAGCGTGCGCCTGCCCCCCGCCACCTCGAGCATCGTCCCGACCAGCACCCGGACCATGTGTCGCATGAACGCGTCGGCCTCGATCCAGAGCTCGAGCAGCCGGCCCGGGAGCGGCTCGGTGGGACCGTGGACGCGCCACTCGGCGCTGAGGATGTCGCGCTCGAAGCGCACGTGGTCGGTCTCGGTCGGCGTGAAGGCGGTGAAGTCGTGCGTCCCGGTGACCATCGCGGCGCTTCGCTCGAGCGCCCCGGCGTCCAGGCGATGCGGCCACCAGAGCGCCCGCCCGACCTCGAACGGGTCTCGAGTGGGCGCGGCGAGCACCCGGTAGCAGTAGGTCCGAGAGCGCGCATCGCTGCGGGCGTCGAAGCCCTCGGCGGCCGGGCTCGCCTCGATCACGGCGATCTCGGTTGGCAGGACGCCGTTCAGCCGGTGGGCGAGACCATCCGGAGGCGCGCCTGCGAGCTCCAGACTCGCGACCTGGCCCCAGGCGTGGACGCCGGCGTCGGTGCGGCCGGCGACGGTCAGCGAGGCGCGCTCGCCGAGGATCCGCTCCAGCGCCGCCTCGATCTCCCCCTGGACCGTGCGCAGGCCGGGTTGCGCCGCCCAGCCGGCGAACGGCGCTCCGTCGTAGGCGATCGTGAGGCGGAGAGTGGGCACGAGATCAGGCTATTTGGCCGCAGTCGGCGGCGGCCACCTGATCCGGAATCAGCACATGGCGACCCTAGCGATGGCGCTTGAAGGTGACGACCGAGGCGTCATCGTTGCCGGTCACATAGACGCTGCGCCCATTGGGCGATGACGCCATCAGATAGGCACCGAGGAGGCCATCGATGCCGCCTTGGCCGTCGAACTTCGCGTTGACGAAGTGCAGCTTGCCTGATCTCCGACTGCGCTTGAAGGTGGCCACTGCTGCCTCGTCGAAGCCACTCGCGTAGACGTTGTGGCCGTCCGGCGCCACCGTGAGGTCGAAGGTGCCGGCGAGCCCGTCCACGCCTCCCAGCCCGTCGACCTTCGCGTTCACGAACTTGAGCCTGCCGGTCCTTCGGCTGCGCTTGAAGGTATCGACGGCGTTATCGCCCGCCGCCGACACATAGACGCTCCGGTCATCGGGTGAAACCTGGAGCCCCGTCGCGTCGCTGAGCAGAGCGCCGCCCTGGCCGTCGAACTTCGCGTTCACGAACGTGAGCCTGCCGGTGCGGCCGTTGCGCCTGAAGGTGGCGACGGCGGCGTCCGTCTCCGAGGCCACGTAGACGCTCTTTCCGTCGGCCGAAGCCGCAACCTCGAACGCGCCCTCCAAGCCATCGACCCCACCCTGGCCGTCGAACTTCGCGTTCACGAACTTGAGCTTGCCGGTGCGCCGGTTGCGCTTGAAGGTCGCGAGGGCATTCTCATCGAACCCGGTCACGTAGGCATTCCTGCCGTTCGACGAAACCTCGACATCCTCGGTCCCCTCCAGGCCGTCGACGCCGCCCTGGCCGTCGAATTTCGCGTTCACGAACTTGAGCTTGCCGGTGCGGCGGTTGCGCTTGAAGGTCGCGATCGCGTCATCACCCTCGCCCGCTACGTAGACATTGCGGCTGTCCGGCGACGCTGCCAATCCCTGGGCGGCTGCGATGCCGTCGACTCCCCCTTGACCGTCGACCTTCTTGTTGACGAACTTGAGCTTCCCGCTGCGCCGGTTGCGCTCGAAGGTCAGGAGCGTGTTGTCGGAGTCCCCGCTGACGTAGACGCTGCGACCGTCGGCCGAGACGACCACGTCCCATGGATCGCTGAGGCCGGTTACACCGCCCTGGCCATCGAACTTCGCCTGCTGGAACTTCAGCTTGCCGAAGGTCGCCGCCAGCGCGGCACCGGTCGCGGCGGTGAGCGCCACGGTCCCGGTGGCGAGCAAAGTCGCCCTCAGCGTTCCCCGTAGGTTCACGGCCCGACAAACCTAACATCGCGTCGGGGTGGCGACGTAGGCGCCGAGCCTAGACCAGCTCGATGAAGACCATCTCGGTCGAGTCCGAGCGACGCGGGCCGAGCTTGACGATCCGCGTGTAGCCGCCGGGGCGCTCCGAGTAGCGGGGCGCGACCTCCTCGAACAGCTTGTGGACGACGAACCGATCTCCCCCCAGCTCGGAGAGGGCCCGGCGACGGGCGTGGAGGTCGCCCCGCTTGGCGAGCGTGATCAGCTTTTCGACCTCCGGCTTCACCGCCTTGGCCTTCGCCTGGCTGGTCTTGATCCGCTCGTGTTGGATCAGCTCGCGCGAGAGGTTGCGCAGCAGCGAGCGCCGGTGAGCCCGGTCGCGGCTCAGCTTGTGGCGGGTCCGGCGGTGGCGCATTACTCCTCGCGCAGCGAGAGGCCCAGCGCGGCCAGGGCGTCCTTCACCTCGTCCGTCGAGCGCTTGCCGAAGTTGGGGATCGCGTTCAGCTCCGACTCGGAGCGCTGGACGAGGTCCCCGACGGTCTGGATGCCCGCCCGCTTCAGGCAGTTGTAGGCGCGAACGCCGATCTCGAGCTCCTCGATCAGGCGGTCGTCGCCCTCGCCGGCGGCGAGCGGCGCAAAGCCCGCCTCGGCAGCGACGTCGCCGTTGCGGCTGGTCAGCTCCTCGACCCGATCGGCGTCGGTGAAGATCGCCAGGCTCTTGATCAGGATCTCGGCGGCCTCGCGGAGTGCTGTGGCGGGCTCGATCGAGCCGTCGGTCTCGACCTCGAGCGCCAGCTTGTCGAAGTCGGTCCGCTGGCCGACGCGGGCGGAATCGACGGCGTAGGACGCGCGCCGGATCGGCGAGAAGATCGAGTCGATCGGGATCACCCCGAGCGGCTGGTCCTCGGTCTTGTTGTCCTCGGCGGGCGAGTAGCCACGGCCTCGGCCGATGGTCAGGTACATCTCGAGCTTGGTGCGCTTCTCGAGCGTCGCGATCGGAGCGTCCGGGTTGAGGATCTCGACGCCGGCGGGCAGGTCGATGTCCTTGGCCTTCACCTCGCCGGGGCCGGTCGCCACCAGCGGCGCCTCGACCTCGTCGGCGTCGGTGTGCATCCGGATGACGATGTCCTTGAGGTTGAGGACGATGTCGGTGACGTCCTCCTTGACCCCGGAAACGGTCGAGAACTCGTGCGCCACGCCCTCGATTCGCACGCTCTTGATCGCCGCGCCGCCCAGCGAGGAGAGCAGCACGCGGCGCAGGCTGTTGCCGAACGTGTAGCCGAAGCCCTTGTCGAGGGGCTCGATCGTGAAGGTGCCGCGATTGTCGGCGACCTTCTCGCTGGAGATCTTCGGGAGTTGGAATTCGGGCAGGGTGGTCATCGCTTCCTCTGGGATCGTTGCTTTCTTGGTTGCCGGCCCTACTTGGAGTAGAGCTCGACGATCAGCTGTTCAGCGACCGGCGTGGTGATCTCGCCGCGCTCGGGCAGGCGGAGCACCTTCGCGGTCAGTGAGTCGTGGTCGGCCTGCAGCCAGGGCGGCACCGCCGCCGTCAGCTCGGTCGCCGACCGAACGACATCGGCCGCCTTGGAGTCGGCACGGATCGAGATCACCTCGTCCGGGCGGACCTGGTAGGAGGGAATGTCGACCCGGCGGCCGTTGACGAGCCAGTGGCCGTGGCCGATCAGCTGCCGAGCCTGGCGGCGCGAGGCCGCGAAGCCGAGCCGGACCAGCACGTTGTCGAGCCGGCGCTCGAGCAGACGCAGCAGGTTCTCACCGGTGATGCCCGGCTGACGCGAAGCCTTGTCGTAGTAGCCGCGGAACTGTCTCTCGAGCACCTGGTAGTAGCGGCGCGCCTTCTGCTTCTCGCGCAGCTGCTGGCGGTACTCGGACTGGCGCATCCGCCCTCGCCCGTGCTCCCCCGGCGGGTACGAGCGCCGCTCGACGCCGCACTTCTCGGTCAGGCAGCGGGCGCCCTTCAGGAACAGCTTCTGTCCCTCGCGCCGACACTGCTTGCACTGGGGTGAGGTGTCTCGCGCCACCGGCTAGACCCTCCGCCGCTTGCGGGGGCGACACCCGTTGTGGGCCTGAGGGGTGACGTCCTTGACGGTGGTCACCTGAAGGCCGGCGGCCTGCAGCGAGCGGATCGCCGTGTCGCGACCCGAGCCGGCCCCCTTTGCATGGACCTCGACCCGCTCGAGGCCATGCTCCATGCCCTTGCGGGCGGCGGCGTCGGCCGTCACCTGGGCGGCGAACGGGGTCGACTTCCGCGAGCCCTTGAACCCGGCCGAGCCGGCGGACTCCCAGCAGACCACGTTCCCCTCGGTGTCGGCGATGGTCACGATCGTGTTGTTGAAGCTCGTCTTGATGTGGGCGACCCCGTAGGCGATGTTCTTCTTCACCCGGCGGCGGGAGCGGCCCTTGCCGCGCGCCGGTCCTCTCTTTGGTTGAGCCATCGTCGTGCTCCTACTTCGGCGTCGGGGCCTTGCGCTTGCCGGCAACGCTCATCCGGCGCGGCCCCTTGCGGGTCCGCGCGTTGGTCTTCGTGCGCTGGCCGCGGACCGGCAGCCCGCGACGGTGACGCAGGCCGCGATAGGCGCCGATCTCCGACAGCCGCTTGATGTTCTGCGAGCGGTCGCGGCGGAGGTCGCCTTCGACCTCTCGCGACTCGACCGCCTCGCGAAGCTTGACCACCTCGTCGTCGGTCAGGTCCTTGACGTAGGTGTTGGGATCGACGCCCACATCGCCGACGATCTTGCCGGCCGTCGAGGGGCCGATGCCGTGCACGTAGGTGAGCCCCACCTCTATGCGCTTGTTGACCGGGATGTTGACGCCTGCGATTCGTGCCACCGAAGAGCTAACCCTGCCTCTGTTTGTGTCGCGGATTCGAGCAGATGACCAGCACGACGCCACGCCGCCGGATGATCCGGCAACGCTCACACATCGGCTTTACGGACGCTCGAACCTTCATCCCACACTTCGCGCGGGTCGTATCCAATCAATTACGGAGAAGGCCCACCGGCCCCAGGAATCGGGCCCGCGGGCACCAGCACACGGCCTTGCGGCCGACCGAGAATGGTAGCAGGCGGGATTTCGTGCCTGGCGGCCAGCTACGCCTGGCCGACGGCGACGCCGACCGCGGCGACCATCACGCCGGCGAGCGTCACCTGGAGCAGCGACTGGGTCAGCGGGACGCTCAGGAATCGGCGGCGGATCCAGGCGATCGCGACCAGCTCGCAGGCGACGATCGGATACGCGACCGCGAGCGCCGTGCCGACATCGCTGATCAGGAACGGCAGCGCGTGCACGCTGCCTCCGATGAAGGTGGCAACGCCGGTGATCACCCCCCGGGTCGCGGAATCGCCGCGCCCGGTCAGGGCGCCGTCGTCCGACAGCGCCTCGGAGATGCCCATGCTGATCGCCGCCCCCAAAGCGGCGGCAAACCCGACCAGGAGCGCGGCGCGCGAGCCGGCCAGGTAGGCGGCGGCGAAGATCGGGGCGAGGGTGGAGACGGTCCCGTCGATCAGCCCGATCAGACCTGGCTGGATCACCTGCAGGAGGCGTTCCTTGTCGCTTCCGCCGCGCCAGCTCTCGATCACCGAGTCGACCATGCACCACTTATAGCAAATGAATTAAGATTAGGACGCCCTTAAAGGCATTAGGCTACCCTGATGACAGTGACCGGCACGGAGACCACCTCGACGACGGAGCAGGCGACGGCCGCCCTGCGCGCCGCCGGGTACCGCGTCACCTCCCAGCGGCTGCTGATCCACCAGACGCTGGTCGAGCTCGGCCGCCACGTCTCCGCCGAGGAGCTGCTCGGCGCGGTCGCCGAGCGCCTGCCCAACGTCTCGCTGCCGACCGTGTACGCGAGCCTCGACGCGCTCGAGGAGGCGGGGCTCGTTCGCCGCGTCGCCGCCGGCCGCGGACGGGCCCTCTACGACTCGCGTCCGGTCGACCACCACCACCTGGTCTGCAGGCGATGCGGCGCGGTCGAGGATCTCGACGCGCCCGTCCCCCTCGACCGGGCCCTCGCCTCGGCCAAGCGGGAGGGCTTCGCGGTCGACGGCGCCGAGGTCGTGGTCCACGGGCTGTGCGCGAGCTGCGCCGCCGAGGGCTGAGCCCTCACCAAAGGCCGGGGACGAGCCGCCAGGTGCGCTCCGTGTACTCCCGATAGGGATCGCCCAGCTCGCTGGCGAGGACGTCCTCCTCGTGGGCGAGCCGGACGCTGAACCCGATCAGCGGCGGAAGCAGGCAGGCCGGAATCGAAAGCCAGGTGCCGAGCGCGATCCCGAGGCCGAGCGAGGCCATCAGCAGGCCGGTGTAGCTCGGGTGGCGGATCAGCCTGTAGGGGCCGCTGTCGACCACCCGGTGATCGGCCTGGACGACGACGGTGAACTTGAAGAACCGGCCCAGCTCGTGGACTGCCCAGGCGCGCAGGGCCAGTCCGGCGCAGAACACCGCGAGGCCAACCGCGAGGGGCCACCATCCCGGGCCGGGGAGGGTCAGGTCATCGGTGCCGGCGGCGAGCACGCCCAGGCCGAGGCCCCCGAGCACCGAGAGGGTGAGGGGGACGAAGCTGCGATCGCCGCTGTCGGCCTCGCCGCCGCGGGCGCGAACCGCGAGGACGAGCTCGAACAGCGCCCAGCCGCCCGCGCAGAGCCAGAAGACGAGCTCCGCGGTCCCGCCGTGGACGGCGAGCGGCTTCACTCCTCATGCCAGGGAGTCAGGACCCGCGGTCCGTCCTCGGTCACGGCGACGGTGAACTCGAAGTGGGCGGCGAGCGAGCCGTCGGCCGAGTAGACCGCCCAGTTGTCGTCGCCGACCCGGACCTCCGGCCCGCCGGCGTTCACCATCGGCTCGATCGCCAGCACCATTCCGGGCTCGAGCTGCGGCCCTCTGCCGGGCTCGCCGTAGTTGGGGATCTGCGGGTCCTCGTGCATGTCGCGGCCGATCCCGTGACCGACGAGCGAGCGGATGATCGACAACCCCCGCGACTCAACCTGGCGCTGGACCGCCGCCGAGACGTCGCCGAGGTGGTTGTGCGGCCGCGCCTCCCGAGCCCCCGCGATCAGCGCCTCCTTGGTGACGTCGAGCAGCTCCCGGGCCTGGGGGGTGATCGGGCCGACCGGCACCGTGATCGCGGCGTCGGCCACCCAGCCGTCCTTGGTCACCCCGACGTCGAGGGAGACGATGTCGCCGCGCTTCAGCTCGTAGGCGCCGGGGATCCCGTGGACGACCATCGAGTTCGGCGAGGCGCAGATCGACCCCGGGAAGCCCCGGTAGCCCTTGAACGACGCCTCCGCGCCCTGGGCGGTGATGAAGCGCTCGGCGGCGGCGTCGAGGTCGGCGGTGGTGACGCCGGGGTGGCACTTCGACCGCAGCATGCGCAGGCAGCGAGCCTGGATCGCGCCCGACGCGGCCATGCGCTCGATCTGCTCCGGGGTCTTCTTGACGATCACGACGTGAAACCGGCCCGGGCTCTGCTCAGAGCTCTTCTTCCATCCTCAGCGTGGCCAGCATCGCGCGGATGCTGTCATTGACGTCGTCGGGCTCGCGCGATCCATCGACCCGGCGCAGGATGCCGCTGT
>JAHEXV010000061.1 GCA_023251935.1 bacterium
AGGGCAACGCAGCCGCGGGGACGACCGTCAAGCTCTACACGACCGCCGGCTGCACCGGCTCGCCAGCCGCTCAGGCCCCGACGGCCATCTTCGGCGCACCGGGCATCAGCGTCTCGGTGGCGGACAACACCACGACCTCCTTCCGGGCCACAGCGACCGACGCCGCCGGCAACACGTCGGGCTGCTCGCCGGCCGTCACCTACGTCGAGGACTCGACCCTACCGTAGGACCGGCGCTCCTCACTGGACGAACGTACTACGTACTAACACTACGTACTCGCACTACTCATTAACACCTCAGCGACGCCGACCGCATGGGGCGTTACTACCCTGCGTGGGTGGATGTGAATGGCCTGGGGGAAAGGCGGGGACCGTTGGCGATCCTCGGTTCAGTCCTGCTCGTCGTGCTCGGGATCTCGCTGCTCTCCGCGGCCACGGCCGGGGCGGCGCGATCGGAGTTCTTCGGCGTCGTCCAAGGCGGCACGCCTGGCGGCAGGGACCTCAAGGGTCTGGCCAGGGCTCGGATCCGCAGCGATCGCTTCATGCTCAACTGGGGGTGGGTCCAGCCGAACGACGCCGGGTCCTTCAACTGGTCCGGGCCCGACCGCCTGATCGGCGCCCTCGCGTCGCACGGGATCAGGGCGGTCCCGGTGTTCTGGGGAAACCCAGGATGGGTGTACGGGTCCCCGGCCCGCCCGCCGCTCGAGCGCCCCCGCGACGCGCAGGCCTGGCGCAACCTGCTCAGCGCCGCCGCGGCGCGGTACGGGCCGGGAGGCACCTACTGGACCACCCGCTACCGCCAGCAGCACGGCCCGAAGGCCGCGCCACTGCCGATCACCTCGTGGCAGATCTGGAACGAGCCGAACCTGAGCAAGTTCTTCGCTCCGTACCCCTCACCCACGAAATACGCCCAGCTGCTGCGGATCTCGCACAACGCGATCAAGAGCGAGGATCCGAACGCGCAGATCGTGCTCGCCGGAATGCCCGGCTACGGAGACGTGACCGCTTGGCGGTTCCTCTACGGCCTCTACTCGGTGCCCGGGATCCGCGGCTACTTCGACGCGGCGGCGCTCCACCCCTACGCTCGCGACCTCGGCCACTACAGGCAGGAGATCCAGCGGTTTCGCACCGTGATGAGAAATCACGACGACGCCGGGACGCCGCTGTGGATCTCCGAGATCGCCTGGGGATCGGCCCCTCCCGATAGCTACGGGATCAACAAGGGCCTGGCGGGCCAGGCGCAGCTGCTCAGGGGCGCCTTCCAACTGATCCTCGATCACCGCGCGGTGTGGAACATCCAGCGCGTGTTCTGGTACCACTGGCGCGACCCGCGTCGCGCCCAGGCGAATTGCAGCTTCTGCGGAAGCGCGGGACTGATCACCTTCAAGCGCGTCCCGAAGCCGGCCTACTCCGCGTTCACGAGGTTCTCCGCCGAGACGACACCGCCGCAGGCCGCGATCGCCGCCGGCCCCGGCCCCGGGGCGGTGACGGACGACCCGGCGCCCAGCTTCAAGTTCGCCTCCAGCGAGGCGGGCTCGACCTTCGAGTGCCACTTCGATGCTCGACGCTACTCCCGATGCCCGTCGCGGTTCAGGCCACGCCTGCCGCTCTCGGACGGCAGCCACAGGCTCTCCGTCCGGGCGGTCGACGTCGCCGGCAACGAGAGCGCCCCGGCTTCGCGATCGTTCAGGGTGGACACGGTCGCCCCCTCGGTGACGATCTCCTCCGGGCCGGCGAACGGCTCCAGCTCGTCGAATCCAAACCTGTGGTTCAGCTTCACCGCCAGCGAGCCCGGCGCCAGCCTGGAGTGCCGGCTCGACTCGGACGGCTACGCGCCCTGCTCGTCGCCGCACCCGACCGGTGAGCTCGCAGGCGGTCAACACACCTTCGCGGTCAGGGCCACTGATCGGGCCGGCAACACGGGCTCGGCGGCCACCAGGACCTGGACGACCGACTCCGACGCGCCCTCGGCGCGGATCTCCTCCGGCCCACCGGACGGCTCGACCTCCTCCGATCCGAGCCCCTCGTTCAAGCTCGCATCGACGGAAGCCAGCTCTCGCTTCGAATGCCGGCTCGACTCCGGCGGGTTCTCACCGTGCTCCACTCCCCACGTCGTGGGACCGCTCGCCGACGGGAGGCACGCCTTCGCCGTTCGGGCGATCGATGCCGCCAGGAACCGGGGCGTGCCACTCGAGATCAGGTTCACGGTCGATACCGCGGCCCCGCGCCTCAGGATCAAGGGCCCGCTCGAGGTGAGAACGAGGAAGCGAAGGGATTCGGCGCTGTTCACCCTCGAGACCTCGGAGCGAGTCGGGCGATGGTGCCGGATCGCCCCCAGCGGCTTCGAGCCCTGCTCGCCGCGCTATCGAACCCCGAAGCTCGCCGACGGCCCCCACACGCTCAGGGTCAAGGCCACCGACCGGGCCGGCAACGTGGCCACCAGGCGCAAGAGGTTCAGGGTCGTCAGCAAGAGCCCCGGGGGGGCCCACCCCGCCGCGGGCGATCGCCGGCGACCGCGCCTCGGCGGGCTGCTGCGCGACGGCGAGGCGGCCCGGGGCTGACCGCCCCGGCGCGGCCCAGACGCTGCGGCGCATCCGATCCTCGTCGCCACTACCCTTCCCGCAGGCGATGCGGATGGCAAGGCTTGACAGCAGGGGGCCACGGAGGGCCCTCCGCAGGATCTGGCTCGCCGTGCTCGCCGTCGCCCTCGTGGCGCCGTCCACGGCCGGCGCCGCGACCCGCTCCGAGTTCTTCGGCATCGTCCAGGGCCAGTTCGACGCCGAGGGCCAGCTCGACGACATCGACCTCCAGGGGATGGAGGCCGCCAAGGTCCGAACCGACCGGTTCGAGCTCTCGTGGCGGGGCGCCGAGCCCAGCCAGGGCACCTTCAACTGGACCGGGCCGGACCATTTCGTGGGCGCTCTCGCCTCGCACGGGATCCGAGCGCTTCCGTTCATCTGGAAGTCCCCGTCGTGGGTGGCCAAGGGCGCCAACACCCCTCCGATCGACACCGCCGCCCACGAGCAGGCGTGGCGTGACTTCCTGCAGGCGGCGGTGGCGCGGTACGGGCGCGGCGGCACCTACTGGGGCGCTCCCTACCACCGCGAATACGGAGCCGGCGCCGTCCGCCTGCCGATTCGATCGTGGCAGATCTGGAACGAGCCCAACCTGAGGAAGTTCTTCGACCCCGGGGGGAGCAACGCCGAGCTGGCCCGCCACTATGCGGAGCTGCTGCGGATCTCGAGCGCGGCGATCAAGGCCCAGAACCCAAGCGCCCAGGTCGTTCTCGCCGGAAGCCCCGGCTATCCCCCGAAAGGCGGGCCGCGCGCCTGGGAGTTCCTCAACCAGCTCTACGCGGCGACGCCCAAGGTGAAGAACTATTTCGACGTCGCGGCCCTCCACCCCTACGCGTCAAACCTGGATCACGTCCGGATCGAGATCCAGAAGTTCCGCGCGGTGATGAACAACCACGGCGAGCGGTCGAAGGCGCTCTGGATCACCGAGCTCGGCTGGGGATCTGACCCGCCCGACCAGTTCGGCATCAACCAGGGCCCGGTCGGTCAACAGCAGCTGCTCTCGAAGACCTATGAGATGGTGCTCGAGAACCGGAGCGCCTGGAACATCCAGCGCCTCTTCTGGTTCCTGTGGCGCGACCCCGACCCGAACTCGAGCTTCGCCCGCCGCTGTAGCTTCTGCGCGAGCGCCGGGCTGCTGAGGTACAACCGCACCAAGAAGCGCTCGTATGGCGCCTTCGCGGGCTTCACGGCGGACACCACCCCGCCGACGGCGGCGTTCGCGTCCGGGCCGGTGGCCGGCAGCGTGATCAACGACCCGACCCCGACGTTCTCCTTCGGCTCGAGCGACCCCGGC
Organism: bacterium; assembly: GCA_023251935.1. GTDB lineage: Bacteria > Actinomycetota > Thermoleophilia > Solirubrobacterales > 70-9 > AC-56. The sequence goes on from JAHEXV010000061.1 coordinate 3,870, forward strand.
TCGACCTTCCAGTGCCGGATCGACGGGGATCCCTTCAAGCCATGCACGCAGCAGTACACGCTGCCGCACCTCTCCGATGGTCCCCACAAGCTCTCCGTGGAGGCGATCGACGCGCCAGGAAACGAGAGTGAGATCAAGGGCCGACCGTTCACCGTCGACACCACAGCCCCCGCTGTGACGATCACCTCCGGACCGGCCAACGGCTCCGCGACGTCGGCTCAGAGCGCCTCGTTCCGCTTCTCGACCAACGACCCCGGCGCCACCCTCAGCTGTCAGTTCGACAACGGTGGCTTCAACGGCTGCAGCTCGCCGTTCAGCACCCCGACTCTCGACGACGGCCCCCACGCCGTCCTGATTCGGGCGAGAGATCCGGCCGGCAACGTGGGCGGGGCCGGGATCATCTGGACTGTCGACACCGTCGCCCCAACGGTGACCATCTCCTCGGGCCCGGACGAGGGCTCGACCTCGGAGGACCCGAGGCCCTCGTTCGGCTTCGGCGCGAGCGAGTCCGGCGTGAGTTTCGAGTGCCGCTTCGACTCCGACGCGTTCAAGCCTTGCGCCTCGCCGTTCTCGGCCGACAGTAGGCTCGCCAATGCCCAACACGCGTTCGAGGTCGTCGCGACCGACCGGGCGGGCAACCTCAGCCAGGCGGTAACCAGGACATGGGTGATCGACGCTCCGCCCGTCGACGTTCGGATCGACTCCGGCCCAACGCCCGGATCGATCATCAACGACCCCACTCCGCGCTTCATGTTCAGCTCCTCGGACTCACAGGCGCACTTCAAGTGCTGGGTGGGAGGAAACGGCGCGCCTGCGACCGACCCGTGTCCACCACCGTTCACGACCGCGCATCTGCGGGACGGACTTCACCGCTTCCACGTCGTGGCGGTGGACGGCCAAGAGCAGAGCCAGGTCGCCTCCCGCACGTTCACCGTCGACACCACCGGACCGAAGACGACCATCTCCTCCGGCCCGGCGGACGGCTCGGCCTCCTCAGACCCGAGCCCCTCGTTCGGCTTCGGCGCCAGCGAGCCCGGCTCGACCTTCAGGTGCCGGCTCGACGGGGGCGGCTTCGCGCCGTGCTCCTCGCCTCACGCGATTGGGCCGCTCGCCGACGGAACGCACGCCTTCGCGGTCCGGGCGATCGACGCCGTGGGCAACCCCGGCGCCATCGCGTCGCGATCGTTCACCATCGACACCGCGGCGCCGCGGCTGAGGATCAAGGGGCCGAGCAGGGTCGAGACGACGAGGAGGAAGGCGTCGGTGGCCTTCGTCCTCAAGGCCTCCGAGCAGGTCGACTTCGAATGCCGGATCACCTCGAAGCGATTCGGGGCGTGCTCCTCGCACTACCGGACCCCGAAGCTCGCCGACGGCCCCCACACGCTCAAGGTCAAGGCCACCGACCGAGCCGGAAACGCCGCCAACCGGGAGAAGCAGTTCGAGATCGTGGTCAAGAGCCCGGGGAAGCGCCACCGCGCTGCTCGGCGGCGGCGGTAGCCGCCCGGAGGCAGGGCCTAAGGGTGGCCGCCGGCCATCGCCGGCAGGATGACCACGGTGTCGGAGTCGGCGACGGCGGTCTCGAGCCCCTCGAGGACCCGGACGTCCTCGTCGTTGAGGTAGACGTTCACGTAGCGGTTCAGCTCGCCGCCCTGGGCGAACAGCTGGGCGCGGGTGCCGGGATGGGCCTCGACCAGCGCCCGAAGCACGTCCCCGACGGTCGAGCCGCCGGTCGACACCTCCGCGTCCCCCCCCGTCTGGGGACGCAGGACCGGCGGGATCTTGACCGTCGTCATCGGCCGGGAATCCTACGCGCTGGCCGGCGTCAGGCGCCGACCGGCACTCCGGCGCAAAAGGCCTCGTAGTCGGGGAACTTGCCCATCTCGGACTCGGGGATCTCGGCCGCGGCTGCGCCGCAGATCGGGCAGTCGGGATCCCGCTTCACCTTCAACTCGGTGAACCGGGTGCCCAGCGAGTCGTAGAGGAGCAGTCGCCCGACCAGCGGCTCGCCGAGCCCGGCAGCCAGCTTGATCACCTCGTTGGCCTGCAGCAGCCCCATCACCCCGGCCATCACGCCGAGGACCCCGGCGGCGCCGCAGCTGGGCGCCATCTCCGGCGGCGGCGGGACCGGGTACAGGCAGCGATAGCAGGGCCCCTCGTAGGGGACGAAGGTGGAGACCTGCCCGTCGAAGGCGAGGATCGACGCCGAGACGACCGGCTTGCGAAGCCGGACCGCCGCGTCGTTGAGCAGGTAGCGGGTGGGGAAGTTGTCGGCCCCGTCGACCAGGATGTCGTATTGGTCGATGATCTCGAGGATGTTGTCGGGGCCCAGGCGGGTGGGGTGCTCGACCACCTTCACGTCGGGGTTGAGGGCCTGGATCGAGAGCCGGGCTGACTCGGTCTTCGGCATCCCGACGCGCTCGGTGTTGTGGATCACCTGCCGCTGGAGATTCGATTCGTCGACGACGTCGTCGTCGACGAGTCCCAGGGTGCCGACGCCCGCGGCAGCCAGGTAGAAGGCCGAGGGGGCGCCCAGCCCGCCGGCGCCGATCAGCAGGACCTTGGAGTCGAGGAGCTTGAGTTGGCCGTCGATCCCCACCTCGGGCAACAGCGTGTGGCGCGAGTAGCGCATCCGCTGCTCCGGCGTCAGGCCCTCGGCCTCGATCACCTGGAGCCCGGCGCTGCGCCAGGCCTCGATGCCGCCGGCGACCGAGGCGGCGTTCTCGTAGCCGAGCTCGCCGCGAAGCGAGTCGGCGGCGCGCGCGGACCGGTTGCCCACTCGGCAGAAGAGGAGGACCCGCTGGGCGCGATCCGGGGCCAGCTCGGTGATCCGCTCGGCGACCGTGGCCAGGGGGACGAGCTTGGCGCCGGCGACGTGCGCCTCGTCCCACTCGTGCGGCTCGCGGACGTCGATCAGGAGCGCGCCGTCGCTCTCTACCTCCCGCTGCGCGCTCGCTGGATCGACCTCCTCGATCCTGTTCTTGACCAGCTCGATCGGCTCCGCCACAGTCGCCAATGAAATCAAAACTCCTAAATCTCGATCGGGATTTACTTCAAAAAGTATAGCGCCCCCGGTTGGCTATGCTCGCGCGATGGACGAGGCGCGCGCGACCGAGCTGCTCAGGGCCGCCCGCGAGCGGATCCAGGCCTCGCTCGAGGACCTCGCGGAGCCGCAGGACGCCGGGCCCTCGCAATCCCCCGCCGACCAGGCCACCCAGCTGCACGACCGGGAGGTCGAGGAGGGCCTGACCGAGCGCCTCCGGGACGAGCTGGCGGCGGTTGCCCGCGCCGAGGAGCGGATCGAGCAGGGCACGTACGGGGTCTCGATCGAGAGCGGCGAGCCGATTCCGGACGCCCGCCTCGAGGCGATTCCGTGGGCCGAGAGGACGGCCTCCGAGGAGGAGCGGCGCGAGGGTCGGTGAGTCGAAGCGCCGGGCGGCTAGGAGAGCGCCGGGCGCATCTGGCGAAGGCGCCGGACGCGCTCCTCGATCGGCGGGTGGGTCGAGAACAGGCTCGCGATTCCGCCGCCCGAGAACGGCTTCACGATGTAGAGCGGCTCGGTCGCCTGGTTGACCTGCATCGGGATCGCCTTCGCCCCCTCCTCGAGCCTCAACAGGGCCGAGGCGAGCGACTCGGGGTTGCCGCAGATCTGGGCGCCGGTGGCGTCGGCGGCGTACTCGCGCTGGCGCGAGATCGCCAGCTGGATCAGGCTCGCCGAGATCGGCGCCAAGAGGAACAGCGCCAGGTTGGCGACCAGGCTGAGCGGTGACTCGTCCTCGCTGCCGAACCAGAGCAGCATGTAGGCGATCCAGGTGATCGCCGAGCCGATCGCCGAGGCGATCGACACGGTCAGGATGTCCCGGTTTCGGACGTGGCCGAGCTCGTGCGAGATGACGCCCCGGAGCTCGTCCTCGGAGAGCAGCTTGGTGATTCCGGAGGTGACCGCGACGGCCGCGTGGCTGGGGTTCCGCCCGGTCGCGAAGGCGTTCGGCTGGTCGCTCGGGATCATGTAGAGCCTCGGCATCGGGAGGTCGGCGCGGGTGGTCAGCTCACGAACCATCTGGTAGAGCTGCGGCGCCTCCGACTCCGAGATCGGCTTGGCGCGGGCGCTCGCCAGGGCGATCTTGTCGCTGAACCAGAAGAAGACGAAGTTCATCACCAGGGCGATCGCCAGAAAGGCGGTCGCGCCGCCGACCCCGCCGATCGCATAGCCGATCACCACCAGCAGGCCGCCGAGCGCGGCCATCAGGATCGTGGTCCGGAGCCCGGCTGCGAAGTTGGATTTGCGGGTGGTGGTCATCGCGGTTGGCGCTCGGCCGGGGTCGAACGGTCGTCCAATGGTGGCACACCCCCCGCCTGACGGTATGAGGCCTGACCCCGATTCGACTAGGGGGCCGCCCCTAGATGAGTAGTTCCACGGCGCCCCTGCGTGCGCGCGGCTCCGCGGAGCCGCATTGGGCTAGGTGGGAGGGAGTCGGCGTCGCTCCCGACCAGCTTGGATCGATTGTCGCCTAACTCGGCCCCAGGCCGAGTAATCCGACACTCGACCGGAGGCTGGGGCTCGGCGCGGGAACGTCGACGGCCCCTTACCCAGCCAATCGCCGCAAGCGGCGATTAGGAATCAGTCATCTAGTTGCGGGACTTTCGCGGATCTGCCCTCGCGGCTGGAACCGCGCCTCGCTAGCGCCGATACTAGGGTCGACGATGCGCCGCAAGAACCTCCTCACCCAGGTCCTGGTCGCGAACTTGCTGTTGATCGTCGTCGCGGTGGTGGTCACCGGGATCGCCGGCAACCCGAGCCTCAATCTGGCCTCGCAGCCGGAGCTGGCCCTGATCCTGGCGTTCGCGGTGGCGCTGACGATCCTCGTCAACGTGGTCATGCTCCAGCGGCGCTTCCGGCCCCTCGAGAGGCTGGTGGACGAGATGGAGCGGGCCGACCTCTCCCGCCCGGGCGCCAACCTCCGCTCGCCCCCGGACGGTCAGGCGGGCCCCGAGGAGGTGGCGAGGCTCCAGGGAGCGTTCCGGAGGATGCTCGAGCGCCTCGACGCCGAGCGCCGCCGGATCTCGAGCGCCGCCCTGGCGGCCCAGGAGGAGGAGCGAGCGCGGGTGGCGCGCGACCTGCACGACGAGGTGAACCAGTCGCTGACCGCGCTCCTGCTGCGCCTCGAGGCGGCGCGTGTCAAGGCGCCGGTCGAGCTCGCCCACGAGCTGGCGGAGACCAAGGCGCTGGCCAACCAGGCGATGGAGGAGCTCTTGATGCTCGCCCGCCAGCTCCGCCCCACCGCCCTCGACGACCTCGGGCTGAAGGCGGCGCTCGCCGGTCACGTCTCCGAGCTCGGTCGACGGGGAAAGATCGGCACCGGATTCGAGTCGCACGGCGACTTCTCGGCTCTGCCGACAGACGTCCAGCTGGTCGTCTATCGCGTCGCTCAGGAGGCGCTGTCGAATGCCGCCCAGCACTCCGGCGCGGACCACGTCAGCGTCCGCCTGGCGCGCGACGGCGACCGCGTCGAGCTGACGGTGGACGACGATGGGTCCGGGTTCACGTTCGACCAGGCGGCGCGGGGGCTCGGAATCGCCGGCATGCGGGAGCGGGCGCTGCTGGTCGGCGGCGTCGTCGAGGTCGAGTCGCGACCCGAGGTCGGGACGCGGGTAACGCTCACGGTGCCGCTCGAGGCGGCCGATAGAGGGGCCGCAACGTGGAAGCGCAACACGAGAACGGGCTCGCGCCGATGAAGGTGCTGATCGCCGACGACCACGGGATCGTCCGATCGGGCCTGCGGATGCTGCTCGAGCGGCAGATGGACATCGAGGTGATCGGCGAGGCGGCCGACGGCGCCGAGGCACGCGACATGGCGATCCGCCAGCGGCCCGACCTGGCGATCCTCGACGTCAAGATGCCGAAGCTGACCGGGCTCCAGGCCACCCGGGAGATCAAGGCTCAGGCGCCCGATGTCGCGGTGCTGATCCTGTCGATGTACGACGACGAGCGCTACCTGTTCGAGGCGCTGAAGGCGGGGGCCTCGGGCTATGTGCTGAAGGCCCAGGCGGACTCCGACCTGCTCGATGCGGTGCGCGCGGTCGAGCGCGGCGAGCCCTTCCTGACCCCCGAGGCCCAGCGGGCGCTGATCCAGGACGTCCTCGGCGAGAGCCCCTCGCGCGAGGAGGACCTGACCCCCCGCGAGCAGGAGGTCGTGAAGCTGGTCGCCGAGGCGCACACCAACCGCGAGATCGCGGCGATCCTCCACCTCTCCGAGAAGACGGTCGAGAACCACCGCTCCAACGCGATGCGAAAGCTCGGCATGCGGGACCGGGTCGAATTGGTCCGCTACGCGATCCGCAAGGGCCTGATCGAGCCGTAGGGCCCCTCCCGGCCATGGGTGTGATCACAGTCACGCAGTAGGCGGCCGCCGTCCCGCGTTCGGCGCGTACCCTGGGGTCATGGCGCTGGACGTGAAGCAGAGCGACGCTCGGAGGGTCACTCTCCCCGGAGGCGCCGAGCTGCTGATCCGCCAGGTGCGGCCCGACGACAAGCAGCTGCTGACCGACGGGCTGCGGCGGCTCAGCCCCGAGAGTCGCTATCGCCGCTTCTTCAGACCGCTCAGCGAGCTCTCCGAGCGCGATCTCGCCTACCTGACCGAGATCGACCACCACGACCACGAGGCGCTGGCGGCGATCGATCCCGAGGGCGATCACCTGGTCGGGGTGGCGCGCTACGTGCGGAGTGCCGAGCCCCAGCTCGCCGAGGTGTCGGTCGTCGTCGGGGACCCCTGGCAGCGCAATGGGGTCGCCACCGTCCTGCTCGAGCACCTGGTCGAGCGGGCGCGCGCCGCCGGGGTGACCCACTTCGCGGCTCTGCTAATGGACGAGAACACCGAGGCGCTCAAGCTGTTCGAGCACCGGGTGCCCGGTCGCGCCCGCGCCCGGCGGTCGAGCTCCGGTCATCTCGAGCTACTGATCGAGCTGCCGGGGCCGGGCGAGCTGCGCGACTCGACCCTGGCCCGGGTGCTGCGCGCCACCGCCCATACCGCGGTGGTCGTCAACCCCTACCGGGTGACGCGCGAGGCGATCCGCCGGCTGCGGGGGGAGTAGCCTTATCCGACCTGTTTAGTAGGATTTGTGACCACGAGATGCTCTTCTCGACGAAAGCGGAATACGGCGTGCGGCTGATGGTCGAACTCGGTCGCCGGGCGCACGGCCACCCCGACGAGGGGGGTGAGCCGGTGGCTCTGAGCGCGGTCGCCGAGGCGGAGGTCCTCCCCCTCTCCTACCTCGAGCATCTGGTTGCGAAGCTGCGCGAGGCTGGATTGGTGACCTCGGTTCGCGGGGCGCACGGTGGTTATCGCCTGGCGCGGCCCGCGGCGCAGATCGAGATGCTCGAGGTCGTCCAGGCGCTCGAGGGTCCGATCGCGCCGATGGAGTGCTTCCACGACGAGCGCGAGGGCCGGGTGCTCTGTTCGCACGAGGCGGACGGGGACCGCGCCTGCGCCACGAAGCTTCTCTGGACTCGCGTCCACGGCGGGATCACCAAGGCGCTGGCCGGCACCACCCTGGCCGACCTGGTGGAGTTCGCCGAGGATCACGCGGTCCGCGAACACCTCGCCGGCCAGGTGGCATAGCCGCCGTCCGCGCCCCCACGACGACAACGGAGACAAATGGCCGATCTTGAGATCAGAAACCTGCACGTGAGCGCTGAGGACAAGCAGATCCTCAAGGGGCTCGACCTCGACGTCTCGAAGGGCGAGGTCCACGCGCTGATGGGACCGAACGGCTCGGGCAAGTCGACGCTTGCAAACGCGATCATGGGCCACCCCTCGCTGGAGGTAACCGAGGGCGAGGTTCACCTCCTCGGCGAGGATGTCACCGAGACGGCTCCTGAGGAGCGTGCCCGCGCCGGCCTGTTCATGGCCTTCCAATACCCGGTCGCGATCCCTGGGGTGACCGTCGCCAAGTACCTGCGGATGGCGGTCAACGCTCATCGCGAGGCGCGGGGCGAGAGCGAGATCAAGCTGAAGGAGTTCCGCAAGGTCACCGAGGCCGCGATGGAGCTGATGGACATCCCGCGCGAGTTCTCGAGCCGCTACCTGAACGACGGCTTCTCCGGCGGCGAGAAGAAGCGGATGGAGATCCTCCAGCTCGCGATGCTCCAGCCCCAGCTCGCGGTCCTCGACGAGACCGACTCGGGACTCGACATCGACGCGCTGCGAACCGTGGCCGAAGGCGTGAACAGGCTCGCCGGGCCCCAAATGGGCGTCCTGATCATCACCCACTACCAGCGCATCCTGCATCTGGTGAAGCCGGACTTCGTCCACGTGATGTACGAGGGGCGGATCGTCAAGCAAGGCGGCCCGGAGCTCGTCGAGCTGCTCGAGGAGCGCGGTTACGGCTGGATTGGCGAGGAGGTCGAGGCGGCCGCCGCGTAGCGGCCCGGCCCATGGCCACGGTTACCCCCGCCGCCCCACGTTTGTCGATCGACGGGATCCGCGCGGAGTTCCCGATCCTCAAGCGCCGCGTCCACGGGCAACCAATCGCCTATCTGGACAACGGCGCGACGGCGCAGAAGCCCACTGCCGTGATCGAGGCACTCGACCGGTACTGGACCGAGCACAACGCGAACGTTCATCGGGGGGTCCATACCCTCTCCGAGGAGGCGACGGCCCTTTACGAGCGGGCCCGCACGACGATCGCCCGACACCTCGGGGTCGCACCGCGCGAGGTCATCTTCACCCGAAACGTCACCGGGTCCTTGAACCTGGTTGCTCGCGCGTGGGGGCGCGCCAACGTCGGTCCGGGGGATCGCATCGTGCTCACCGAGATGGAGCACCACTCGAACATCGTTCCCTGGTACCTGCTGGCCGAGGAGGTTGGGGCGGAGCTGGACTGGGTACCCGTGGACGGCGACGGACGCCTCGAGCTGGAAGCCCTCGCGGCGGCGCTCGAGCGGGGGCCCGGGCTGCTCGCCGTGACCCACGTGTCCAACGTGCTCGGCACGGTCAACCCGATCGCCGAGATCGTCCGCATGGCGCACGATGCGGGAGCGATCGTCGTCGTCGACGGGGCGCAGGCGGCGCCCAAGCTCGAGCTCGACCTGGCCGAGCTCGGGGCGGACTTCTACGGGTTCACGGGCCACAAGCTCTACGGGCCCACCGGGGTCGGCGTGCTTTACGGCCGTCGGGAACTGCTCGACGCGATGGGGCCGTACGAAGGAGGCGGCTCGATGATCCGCAAGGTGACCAAGGAGAGGATCACCTGGGCCAGCGTCCCCGCCCGGTTCGAGGCCGGGACGCCGCCGATCGGCGAGGCCATCGGGCTCGCCGCCGCGGTCGAGTGGCTCGACGCGGTCGGCCTCGAGGCAGCGCACGCCCACGAGGCGGAGGTCGGCGCTTACGCCCTCGAGCAACTGGCGGAGATTCCTGGGCTGCGGCTCTTCGGCCCGCCCGCCGGCGAGGACCGCGTCGGGATCGTCTCCTTCGCCCTGGACGGCGTCCACGCTCACGACGTCTCCGAGATCCTCGACCGCCATGCGGTAGCGGTCCGTGCTGGCCACCACTGCGCCCAGGTCCTGATGAGCCGCTTGGGCGTGCCGGCGACCACTCGCGCGAGCCTCGCGATCTACAACACCCGCGAGGAGATCGATCGCCTGGTCGCGGCCCTGTACGACGTGCGGCGCGTATTCGAGCTGGGCTGACCGTGGACGACCTCTACCGCGAGCAGATCCTCGAGCACTACAAGCGGCCCCACAACTTCGGCCGCCTCGACGGGCCTGATCTCGCTTTCGAGGACTCGAACCCCTTCTGCGGCGACGAGCAGCGCGTCGAGATCAAGCTGGATGGCACCGGAAGGGTCTCCGAGGTCGCCTTCCAGGGCAGCGGCTGCGCGATCTCGACCGCCGCCACGTCGATGCTCACCGACGAGCTTCAGGGAATGAGCCGCGAGGAGCTCCTCGCCCTGCCGAAGGAGTTCATCCTCGACCTGCTGGGGATCGATATCTCGGCGACCCGGATCAAGTGCGCGCTGCTCGGGCTCAAGATCGTCAAGAGCGCCAGCCTGGGCCAGCCGGCCGACTGGGAGGACGAGGGAGAGCAGGGCGATCCCGCGGAGACCACCAGGGTTGGGATCTGATCCAGTGTGGCTGAAGAGGCCCGCCTGCCCGCTCGCTAAAATCCGAGTCCGGAAGTAGGAATAAAGTGACGACGGACACAATCACCAACGACTGGACCAGCGTGGCCGAGACGATCACCGTGTGCCGAGCCGACGAGCTTCCCGAGGGCCAGATGCGGCTGGTCGAGGCCGGCGAACGCAAGATCGGCGTCTTTCGCTGCGGCGACGGCGAGCTCTACGCGATCGAGGACCGTTGCTCCCACGACGACGGGCCGCTGGCCGAGGGTGAGTTCGACGCCGGCGCATGCACGGTCGAGTGCCCGCGGCACGGCTCGCTGTTCGACCTGCGCAGCGGACGACCCAAGACCCTCCCCGCCTTCCAGCCGGTTGACATCTTCGCCGCGCGAGTGGAGGACGGCGAAGTGAAGTTGGAGGTCTAGACCCTCATGGCCACCCCAGAGACACAAGTCCCGCCCGCCTCCCCCAAGGAGCTCACCGAGCAGGAGGAGGGGCTGAAGGGAATCGGCTCCGACTACGAGGAGCGCTTCGGCTTCCACGATCCCGAA
>JAHEXV010000062.1 GCA_023251935.1 bacterium
GCGCAGTGCAAGAGCGGCCTGTCCTCCTGATCACGGGCGCCTCGAGCGGGATCGGCGCCGCGGCCGCGAGCCGCGCGGCCGCGGCCGGCTACCGGCTGGCCCTGAGCGCCCGGCGCGAGGGTCGGCTCGAGGCGCTGAGCGAGGAGCTCGGCGGCGCGGAGGAGGCGCTCGCCGTGCGCTGCGACGTCACCGAGTGGGACCAGGTCGAGGCCCTGGCGCAGGCGACGCTCGAGGCCTTAGGGCGGATCGACGCCGTGTTCGCCAACGCCGGCTTCGGCGCCACGCGCGGATTCCTGGAGGAGTCGCCGGAGCACTGGCGCTCGAGGCGCTGCGCTCCGAGCTACGCCAGATGCACCACAACTCGGGGATCCGGGTGACGCTGATCGAGCCCGGGATGACCGACACCGAGTTCTTCGACCAGCGCCCGCAGAACGCGCTCCAGGACGACGATCTCGCCCGCGCGGTCGTCTACGCGCTGTCGGAGCCCGAGCACGTGGACGTCAACGAGATCCTGATCCGGCCGACGAGCCAGCCGATCTGATCGCGCTCAGACCGCCAGCGCGCCGATCACCTCCTGCCACCAGGCGCGCTCCATCTCATCGCTCGTCTGACGCATGCACTTGAGCGCCTGCCCGCGGACCTGCCTGGCGCTTCCGATGATCAGCAGCGATCCGGTGGCCGCATAGCGCCCGTCGTCCAGCGCGACGACCGAGCCCGGGCTGTCGTGCCTGGTTCGCAGGCGCTCGACCACCAGCCGGCCGGCGACCGCCCGGGGGCGAGCCGGGTCGCCATCGGCCGCGCTCCACGAGCGCACGCTGAACACCGGCGGATGACCCGGAAACCTGGTCCGCGGCCTGGCGGTCGACGCCCTGGGCCCGTTGCGCCAGCGCTCGATCAAGCCCTCGAACTCGGGGACAACCTCCTGGCGGACCAGCACGTGCAGTCGGTCGCCGGGCTCGATCCGAGTGGACCCCCGCGGCGGGATCGCCTCGTCACCCCGCACGATCACGTTGACGAGCGCCTCGCGCGGAAGCCCGAGCTCACGCACCCGCCCGCCGGCGATCGAGTCGCGCTCGCCGACCGCGTACTCGACCACCTCGGCGCCGAGGCGCCGGATCGTTCCCGTCTCGGCCAGCGGCCGCGGCAGAGCCGGCTTGGCGCTCGTCGTCCCCAGAGCATGGGCAAGGGGCTCGAAGGTGGTTCCCTGGGCGAGGGTCGAGATCACCACCGCGAAGAAGACGATGTTGAAGAACTCGATGCTGTGCGGGACCCCGCTGATCACGGGAAAGGTCGCCAGGACCACGGGGACGGCACCGCGCAGGCCCGCCCAGCCGAGGACGAGTCGCTCCCGGGTATTGAAGCGATCGAGGGCGGTCGCCAGCACCGTGGCGAGCGGCCGGGCGACCAGCACGACGACCAGTGCGACGAGGGTTCCGTCGAGCATCACGTCGCCGAGCTGGCTCGGAAACACGAGCAGTCCCAGGGTCAGGAAGAGGGCGATCTGCGCCACCCACGCGAGGCCCTCGTGGAAAGCCGTGATCGTTCGCTTCGCCGGGACGTGGGCGGCGCCCAGCGCCAGCCCCGCCAGATAGACGGCCAGGAAGCCCGAGCCCTGGAGGATCGCCGCCCCGCCGTAGGCGAGGGCGGCGGCCGCGACCGAGGCCACCGGGTAGAGGCCCGCGCTCGCCAGGTTGATGCGCTTGAAGGTCCAGACCGCCCCCGCGCCGACCGCCACCCCGACGGCGAGGCCGATCCCGAGCTCACGGACGAACAGCCATCCCATGTCCACCAGCCCGTAGTCCGGCAGCTGAATCCAGTCGATGAACCCCAGCACGAGCAGGACCGCCACCGGGTCGTTGAGCCCCGACTCGGCCTCCAGCGTCCGGGCCAGCTTCCGCTTCAGGGTGGAGCCGCGAAGGAGCGCGAAGATCGCGGCCCCGTCGGTGGCGGCCAGGATCGAGCCGAGCAGGAGCCCCTCGACGGTCGAGAAGTCGAGCAGCCAGGCGGCGACGAGCCCGGTGATCAGCGCGGTGACGATCGTCCCCAGAAGCGCCAGCGAGATCGCCGGCCGCAGCACCGGGCGGATCTCGGGATATCCCGAGGTGAGGCCGCCCTCGAACAGGATCAGGGCGAGCGCGATCACCCCGATCGTCCGCGCCAGCTCGTAGTCGCTGAACTCGATCCAGCCGGTCCCATCCGACCCGAGGGCGACGCCCAGGGCGAGGAAGAGGACCAGACCGGGCACCCGCAGACGGCCGGCGAGCAGCGATGCGCCGATCCCCGCGGCCAGCAGGGCGCCCGCGATCAGGATCAGCTGCGGGTCGCTCACGCCGACAGCCTTTCATCGAGCGACCGGCCGGCCCGCCGCTCGGTCCCGAAGGTGCGACCCTGGGCGGGATGGAAGTCCCCCGGGCGATGCTCCTCGGCGCCGCGTTGGCCGCCGCCAGCCTGCTCGCCAGCGCTCCGGCGGCGGGCGGGAAGCCCGCCAACGCGATCCGAATCGGTGGTCCGAGCGCCCCCGGGGAGGGCAAGGTCGCGATCGTGGGGTCGAATCGCGGCCTCGCGGGCAAGCCCTTCCTCGTCCTTGACGGCGGTGGCGGCGTCGCGCGCCGCGGAACCCTCCATCGCGCGGCGGGCACCCCTGCCCCGTGGCCGAAGGCGTATCGCGCCAGCCTCGGGTCGCTCTCGGCGGGCTCCTACCGGGTCCGCGTGCCCGCTCTGGGGCTGACCTCACGCGCCTGGGTCGTCAGGCCGGACGGCTCGGCCAGGGCGATCGACAAGGTCCTCGAGTTCTTCGCCGCCAACCGCGACGGCGGCGAGGCTTCACCGATCCACGACCCGTCGCATCTCAACGACGCCACCGTCAAGGGAGGGCCGCACGATGGCGAGCATCTGGACCTCACCGGCGGCTGGATGGACGCCGGGGACATGGTCCACTTCGCGCAGACCACCTCGTTCGCGGCGGCGGTGCTCGAGGCGGCGGCCCGGCTCGACCCGGCGCGGGCGCCGGAGCTGGACGCGGAGGCCGACGTCGGGATCCGCTGGCTGATCAAGGCCCATCCCACCCCCGGCCTGTTCATCGGCCAGGTCGGCGACCAGCGCGACCACGAACTGGGCTTCAGGGACCCGGCCGGCGACGACGCCTCGCCAAAGCCGGGGATCGGCCACCGGCGCGCCTACCCCGGGATTGCGGCGGGCGGGATCGGCGGCGACATCGCCGGCAAGGCGGCCGCGGCGCTGGCGCTCGCATACGACCGCAGCGGCGATGCCGCGGACCTGGCCCAGGCGCGCGAGTGGTACTCGGCCGGAAGGGCCGCCGCCAGGCCCAACCCCCCGCTTCCGGGCGGCTTCTACCACGACCAGCTCTGGAAGGACTCGATGGCGGCCGGCGCCGCGGCGCTCTACCGCTCGACCGGTGAGCAGCACTACCTGAGCGACGCGCTCGGCTACCTGCATTCGGCCCAGAGCGACGCTGACGGGACCCTGGGGGTGGTCGACTCGTCCGCGAGCTTCGCCGCCGCTGATATCTGCGGAGCGCTAGGCGCCCCGGCCCTGGGCGGACCGGGCGACCGAGGCTTCGCCTGCCGCCGCTTGCGGGAGTTCGGCGAGATCGCCGTTGAGCAGGCGGGGGGCAACGCCTTCGGCATGCCGGGCTTCTTCACCTGGGGAACGACGGCACAGAACGGCGCCAGCGGGGCGTTGGCCGGGTTGGCCGGCTGCTCGAGCGGCCTGACGGGCGGACGCGCGGTGGCCGCCGGCGCTCGCGACTACCTGCTGGGGCGCAACCCGTTCGGGCGCAGCTTCGTGGTCGGCTACGGCCCCCGGGCGCCGAGGCATCCCCACCATTGGGCGTCGGTGTTCGGCGATGCGCTGCCCCAGGGGGCCGTGGTCGGAGGGCCGGCGCCGATCGCCCAGATCCACGGACAGGGGTTCCAGGTTCGCGATCCGCACGACACGGGCTTCGCAAGCTACGAGGATCGCCGCGCCGACTACGTCACCTCGGAGCCGGCGCTCGACTACGCCGCATCGTCGATCCTGCTGCTGGCGACCCTCGAGGCGGGCTGCTGAGCGCCCCGAGCCCCCGCGGATAGAGTCCCCGCCGTGCCGGACACGGACGTCGCGTTCGCAGGGGTCGCCCGTCAAGCGGAGCTGATCCGCGATGGCCAAGTCTCATCGCGCGAGCTGGTCGACCTCTACCTGGAGCGGATCGAGCGCCTCGACCCCGAGCTGAACGCGTTCCGGGTGGTGTTCCCGGAGCGGGCGCGCGCCGAGGCCGACCGGGCGGGGGCGGGTGGGGCGTCGGACGACGGCGGGCCATTGCGCGGGGTCCCGATCGCGGTCAAGGACTGCCACGACGTGGCCGGCGAGCTGACCACCCACGGCACCGGATGCGTGGATGAGCCGGCCGGGAGCGACTCGGAGCTGGTCAGGCGGCTGCGCGAGGCCGGGGCGATCGTGATCGGCAAGACAAACCTCCCGGAGCTCGCCTTCGCGATGTTCACCGAGTCCGGAACCTGGGGCGTGACCCGGAACCCCTGGAACACCGAACGAGTCCCCGGCGGCTCGTCGGGCGGCAGCGCGGCGGCGGTCGCGGCGGGCCTCGCCGCGGCGGCGACGGCGTCAGACGGCGCCGGGTCGATCCGCTACCCAGCGTCCTACTGCAACCTGTTCGGCCTCAAGCCGCAGCGGGGGCGGATCCCGATCGACCCCGGGATCGAGTCCTGGCACGGGATGTCTGTGAACGGCTTCCTGACCCGCACGGTGCGCGACACCGCCCTGCTGATGGACGCGACCGCGGACGAGGCCAACTCTCCGCAGCGGCCCTCGGCACCGGGCGGGTCATTCTTCGAGGCCGCCCAGACGCCGCCTGGGAACCTCCGGATCGCCGTCTCGCTGAAGGCGGCCCGCGCCCTTGCCCCGCCGATGCTCGACCCCCGCTGCCGCGCCGCGGTCGAGCAGACCGCCCAGCTGCTCGAATCGCTCGGCCACCAGGTGAGCCGGAGGAACCCCAAGTGGGGGAGCGTCGGCAACGGCGTCGCGGTCCTCTATCTGCGCGGGCTGGCCGACGACGTGCGCCGGCTGCCCAACCGCGAGCGGCTGGGCAGGCAGATTCGCGGGCTCGGCCGGCTGGGGTCGACGATCCCGGACTCGGTCCTGCGAAGCACCAAGGCCGCGACTGCCAAGCACGCGCGGCGGATCAACGCGATCTTCGATCACGCCGACGTTCTCATGCTCCCCGTCATCGGCGAGCCGCCGGTGCCGATCGGCAAGTGGGATTCCCGCAGCGGGCTCTGGACGCTCAGCGGGATGACTCGGAGGACCGGCTTCGGCCCGCCGTGGAACTACATCGGCAACCCGGCCGCCTCGGTTCCGGCGGGGTTCACCGACGACGGGCTGCCGCTCTCGGTGCAGCTCGTCGCCAGGCCAAGCGACGAGGCGACCCTGCTGTCCCTCGCCGCCCAGCTCGAGGCCGAGCGGCCGTGGGCCGAGCGGCGCCCGCCGACCTCGTAGCGGCGCCGGTCACCGGACGCGGCGAAGGGGCCCCGGCTCAGCCCGCCTCGGGGGCGGCCGGTCGGCGCTCGTGCCCGCCGAGCCGCTCGCGCGGGAAGATCGCGAAGCTCCCGATCGCGGTCGCCAGCAGGCGTCCGTCCTCATGGCGGACCTCGCTCTGCATGATCGCCACCCGGTCGTTGCGGCGGTCGAGCCGCGTCTCGCAGATCACCTCTCCCTCGCGGGCGGTCTGCACGTAGTTGATCGAGATCCCGATCGTCGCGATCCGCTCCTCGCCGGTCAGCTCCCGCCACAGCGTCGAGCCCATCGAGTAGTCGACCATCGCGTAGGCAACCGGCCCGGCGAGCAGCCCGGCCGGGTTGATCAGCTCCGGGCGGATCGCCAGCCGCATCCGCTGGGCCGTCTCCCAGCGAAGCCCAAGCCAGCCGCTGAGGTCGTCGATTGCTTTGGGTTCGGACCTCGTCACCGGCGCAGCCTAGCCCCGTTAGGGTTGGCCCACCGATGCGCCCCCAGAACGGCTTCGGCATGGACCGCAGGAGATGGATGTGGGTCGCGCTGATCGCCAGCGCTCTCGCAGTCCTGTATGTCGCCGTCGCCGTCGCCCATCGCGCCTCCTACTCCACCACCGTCGTCGAGGACAACGCCTCGACCTCTCCCCGTCCCGACTTCAAGGTAGTTGGGCACCTCGAATCACCCAAGGACGCCTGCATTCGGAACAGAACCGTGAAGTTCCTCGCGCGCACCGAGGGCGGCACCACGGTGCTACTCGACAAGGACCGCACGAACGACCGCGGAAAATGGGAGCTGATCGGCGACATTACGAACACCCATGACGAGCGGATCAAGGCGACCAGGAAGAGGCTCCCCAAGCACCACCATCACCGTCGCGTCTGCAGGGCGACCTCGATCCCGCTCCTCTTGTGAATCCCGGGGCCGCGCCCCCGCCCCGATCTCGCTACCGCCGACCGCACCGAGAGCCGAGTTGCGCTGCTCTATGTGTCGAAACTCGGGTCTCGATCAGCTACAAGCGGACGACGGGACTTGAACCCGCTACCTCGAGCTTGGGAAGCTCGCGCTCTACCAGGTGAGCTACGTCCGCATGAGGACGTAATTCTAGGCGGGACTCGGCGAAGCATCTCTACCCTTCGTCCCGGTGAGCGCACGCGCCTTCGCGGTCTTCATCGCCGTCCTCGCGGTGGTCGGCCTGCTCGGCTACGGGCTGGCCAAGAAGTCGAGCGATTCGCTGGCGATCGGCGATCCGGTGCCGGACGCGAGCACCGAGCTCCCGCGGCTCGGCAGCGACGGCACCGCGTCGCTCGCCGACTACCGCGGCCGCTGGGTGCTGGTCAACGTCTGGGCGTCGTGGTGCGTGCCCTGTCGCACCGAGTCGCCGGCGCTGGAGCGCTTCTACGAGGCTCATCGCAGCCCCGACTTCACGATCCTCGGCATCGACTCCAACGACCTCACGGGCGACGCCACCGCCTTCCTGCGCAGGTACGGGGTCAGCTATCCGCAGCTTCGCGACGGGAGCGGCGACTACTCGCAGGGGGAGCTCGGGACGACCGGCGTGCCCGAGTCGTTCCTGGTCGATCCGCGGGGCAGGCTGGTCCTCCACAGCCTCGGGCCGGCGAGCGACGACTACCTGCGGTCGAACGTCCTCCCCCACCTCGACGGCGGGGCGCAGCGGTGAGGCCGCGCCTGGTCGCGGGTTGTGCCCTGATCGCCGCCGCGCTGCTCGCGGCGACGCCCGGCGCCGCTTCGGCCGGCGACCGGGCGCCGAGGGCCAACCTCCCCGACGTCGAGGACGAGGTCATGTGCCCGGTCTGCGGCACCGCCCTCAACCTCTCGGCCTCCCCGCAGGCCGATCGCGAGCGCGTCTTCATCCGCAGGGAGATCGCCGCGGGCAAGACCAAGGACCAGATCAAGGACGACCTGGTGGCCCAGTACGGGACTCAGGTCCTCGCCGAGCCGCCGAAGTCGGGCTTCGACCTCACAGCCTGGCTCGTCCCGGGGGCGGCGATCGTCCTCGCGGCGATCGCGATCGCGATCGGCCTGCGGCAATGGCGCCGGGCCGGCGACCGCGGCGGAGGCCCGCCCTCGGGCCGGGGCGCCCCGCCGCTCGACCCCTCCGATGCCGAGCGCCTCGACGCCGATCTGGCTCGCTACGACCTCTGAGCGAGCCGACGCCGCGGACAATCGACCCCGCTCAAGATTGGACACCCGTCCATAGGAGCCCGGCCGGGGGAACGCGAAGATGCCACGGCGTGCACCGAACGCGGTCTGCGCTCCTCCTCCCCATGAGTCGGCGCGCCGCTTTCGCGAGTTAGCGCGCCGAAACAGTGACCGCGGCCGCGCCCCCTTTTGCCCAGGGGGCGCGGCCGCCCAACCTCTCACGGGGTCTGAGCGGAATCGCGAAGCGCCCGGCTGACGCTGTTGGGCTGGCGGAAGAGCTGGTCGAAGCTCGGCGTCAGGACCTGGTAGCCGTAGCGCTCCACGATCCCGGAGCTCTCGAGCTTCGCCATGTCGTGCGGCTTCGGCCGCGCCATCTTGGCGCCCGGCGCGACGTTGGGAGTGCACGGAACGCCAGCGATCGCCGCCGGGTCCGGGAGCGACGGCGGCTCGGGACGCGGGTGCGCGAAGTCGAGGGTTCGCCCGAGGTTGGTGGCGTGGCGGTGGCGCCTGTTCAGGTGGCCGAGCCGCCAGCGGTAGGAGATCAGCTTGAGGATCGACTCGTGGGTCACCTGCATGTGGTTGACGCCCCCCTTGCGGCTGAACGGCGACACGCATACCCCCGGAGTCCGAAAGCCGGTGAAGCCGTAGTCGAGCTCGAGGTGGGGGTGGTTCTGGCGGTCGTCGGGGACCCGGCGGGGCCGGACGTGGTCGAAGAAGCCACCCCACTCGTCGTAGTCGACGAACAGGACGCCCCGCCGGTACTGCGGCGACTCCATGAACGCGTGGACGACGTCCGACATGAACGCCTGCCCGACCCGGATGTCGCCGTGGGGGTGCTCGTCGCCCGAGACCCCCTGGCCCTCGCCGACGAAGGCGGGGTCGACGAAGGCGATGTTCGGCAGCTTGCCGGCCGCGGCGTCGGAGTAGAACTGCGACACGGGGTGCGACCAGGGCACCCCCCGGCTTCCGTAGAGCGCCGCGAACGGGAGGTCGGAGTAGTAGTAGCGGGCGGTGAGGCCGCGGGCGATCGCCCGGTCGAAGATCGTCTCCCACGAGAAGCCGCCCCCGGAGGGGAGCTGGTTTCCCCTCGTGCCACCATCCTGGGCCCCCCACTGGTAGTGGCGGTTGGGGTAGGTGGAGTCCATGATCGAGCAGAACCAGCGGTCATAGAGGGTGAAGGCGCCGGCCGCGTAGGGGATGAACGGCAGGTCGCGCTTCAGGTAGTAGCCGGCGGCGTAGGCGTCGCTGCCGGTCCCGGCGGCGTTGCCCTTGACGAAGCCGTTCATGCGCCCGTGGTTGTATTGGAAGCGCCCCCCGTCCCAGGAGTGGTCGGGGTCGCGGAAGTCGCAGCCCTGAAAGTCGGAGGTCAAGCGGTGGGTGGCGACCTGATGGCCCTCGGCGTCGGGATAGGAGAGGCCGGAGTTCTTGCCGTCGGCATGCGCGTGCCAGCCGAAGTAGTGGTCGAAGGAGCGGTTCTCCATCATCAGCACGACCACGGTGTCGATCGGCATCCGGTGGGGCTTGGGCAGCGGCCGCAGCCCGTGACGCGCCGCCTCGGCGACCAGGGCGTCGGCCGGCAGCGTCGAGGCGAGGCCGGCGGCCCCGGCGAGCGCCGCCGTCCGGGCCAGGAACTCGCGCCGGCGCATGAAGCCGTCGGAGTCCTCGGCCTCGAGGCGCTCCGCCCGCTCGGGGTCGGCCAGCTCGCCGCGAGCGAGCTTCGACGAGTGATCCACCGGGCGCCCGATCATCGCTCGACCTCGCCGGAAAGTGACCGAACCGCCTCCATCCGAGGACCTTTATACCCCCATCCGGGACACACCTGCTGGCCACGGCTCTTGAAGCGAGATACTGAGAGGCTAACTCCAGCCCTCGCCTTGACATAGAAGCAGCGCGATGTCGCAGGAGCACCCCTATCCGCCACTCGAGCTCGCAAGCCGCGTGGGCTGTCTCGAGGGTCGGGGTGAACTGTTGCAGGCGTACGAGGAGTTCGGTGCCCAGCAAAAGGGCGTCCTGGTGGGCCTGCTGCCCGAGGAGTGGTCGTTCGAGGGAAAGCGCGTCCTCGACTTCGGCTGTGGTGCCGGTCGTACGCTGCGGCATTTTCTGTCGGAGGCAGAGGCCGGGGAGCTTTGGGGCGCGGACATCGATGCCGCAAGCATCGATGGCTCCAAGAAGCCCTCTGCCCACCGCTCCACGTCCTGCGGTGTTCGGTCGATCCACCTCTCGGGTTGGAGCACGGCTCCTTCGACCTCATCTGGGCGATCTCGGTCTTCACGCATCTGACCGACAACTCGATCCCATGGCTGTTGGAGCTCCACCGCCTTCTCAAGCCGGCGGGACTGTTGATCGCCACCTACATGGGCCGCTGGCACTCTGAGCACCTCCTGGACGAGCCGTGGGACGAGGATCGGGTGGGAATGAACGTGTTGCGGTACAACCAGGACTGGGACCGGGGAGGCCCGATGGTCCTGATGTCGGACTGGTGGGTCCGCGCCCACTGGGGGCGAGCGTTCGAGATCCTCGAGATCGCACCGGTGCGTCAGAGTTGCGCGCTTCTGCGAAAGCGCGATGTCGAGCTCACAACCGAGGACCTGGAGCGGCCGGATGACGACCCGCGCGAGTTCGCGGCCCTTCGTCACAATCTCCGTCAAGCTTGGCGAGAGCCCGCCATCGAGCAACGCAAGCTGCGCCGCGAGTACGAGGAGTCCCTGAGCTGGCGAATCACGCGTCCGCTTCGGGCGGCAGGGCGCTTGGCCCGGTCGGTTTGCTCGCGTGGGTGGCGTTAGGACGGCCAAGCGCTCGAAGCAGGGCTGCGGGACGTAGGGCCCGCTACGCGGCGACGCTGGCAACTCGCCGCCGCCGGGGTGGCTACTCGGCGGCGCCGAGCTTCACGGGCCGGTAGCCCCGCGCACGGCCCACGACCCCGAGCAGCGCGAGGGCGCCGCGGACCACGGGGTCGGGCCCGACCGCGAGCCGGAAGACGTCCCGGTACTCGGTCAGCATCGCGCCGAAGGCGAGCGGCCCCGGCATCCCGTCTCGGCCCACCCGCCCCTGGCGCTGCAGGGCGTCGAGGGCGGTGAACCACTGCTCGGTGCGACCCCGGGGGCGCGTCCGCCAGACGACCCGCGCCTGCTCGCCGCCCGGGTTCCACATCTGGTGGGAGGTTTGGCGGGGGATGTCCAGGGTCTCGCCCGGGCCCAGGGTGCGCTCCTCGTCGCCGACCACGGCGCGCAGCGAGCCGGCGAGCACCTCGAAGTGCTCGTCCTGGGCCGGGTGGAGGTGCTTGGGCGGCGGCTTGCCCGCCCGGGCGTAGGTCGCCTCCACCTCGAGCACCTCGGGGGTGCTGCTCCGAACCTCGACGGACTCGGTCGGGGTGAGCTTCAGGGTGCCAGGCACGGCTCGATTCTCACACACGCGCGGCGGCGCGAGCCGCCCCGATCCGCTCGGGCGTCGAGCGAGCCCGTCCGGCCCTCAGGTTGCGGGAGCGGAGCCGGGAGAAGGGCGCTGCATCAGGCCGCTCAGGCCGCCGAGCTCGAGCGCCCGCTCGGCAACCGGCGAGCAGGCGATCGCCTCCGCCCTGCCGCCCTTCTTCTGGGCCAGCATGAGCAGGAAGTTGATCCCCGCCTCGTCGATGAAGTCGAGCTGGCTCAAATCGAGGTCGATGTCGGCTCGCCTGGGCAGGAACAGCCGCCGGTCGAGCTGCTTGACCGAGTCGATGTCCAGCCGACCCGCCAGCTCGATCAGCAGCCGGTTGCGCTGCACCCTGACCACCGTGGCCGTCAGCGGGCCGCAATGGAGAACGGCGGTCGGACTTTGGGGTCGGTCGGCGGATGCCATGCGCATTCGGTTCCGAATCCAATTCGAGGCCACCGTGCTCTTCCCTTCCGAACCCCTCTCACGCCCGTTCGAGGGGCAATTTCACCCACCTCGGCGATCGGTCCGCGCGAGTCTAGCCCGGCCGCGAATGCGGTACCCGAAAGCCCTAAGCCGCGTTCGCAACTGCGCGCAATTTGCGGGAAGACGATTTGCCCGAGCTCGCGGAGCGTTACCCAGAGCTGATCGCGATCGCCGCGATCGTCGGGACGTCGATGCGAGCGTTGCCGACGAGCTCCTTGCAGGCGAGCGCGATCTTGTGCCGGCCCTTGGCGAGTGGATCGGGCGTCACGACGGTCCGGGCGAAGCCGTTGGTGGCCAGGCTCGAGGTGTTGTCGGTCGCTTGCTCGCCTGGCTGCACCGCCAGGCCTTCAGGATGCCCGTCAATCCGAACGTCACAAATCGCCTTCGCCGATCCGCCCAAGCTTTCTTGGTTGCCAGTGGCGACGACGAGGAGTCGCGACCTCGCGTGCAGTCTCACCGTCACGCTCGAACAGTCAACGAAGGCGGGCGACGAGGGATCGCAGTCGCCCGCCTCATCGCCGGCGAGCGGGGCGAAACTCGATGCATCGAGCGTCCGCTCGTCGATCTGCTTGCCGCGCAAGCCATTGCGCTTCACGTCGGCGGCGCCGACAGCTCTCCGGTTCTTGAGATCGATGCTCTTGATCGTCCCGTTGACGATCTCGCGGGAGCTGACCCTGTCGATCGCGTAGGCGCCCCCGCCCAGTGCCAGGAGCAGCGCCAAAGTCGCGACGACGTTGACGTAGCTCAGATGCCTGCGAATCCTCACCTCATGAACTCCCTCCGAGAGCGGTTCGTCTGCGCCGCGCAGCGCTCAGCGCGCCTTGACGACGAGCCGCCTCGCCCGCGAGCTTACAGGCGCCTTGTACGGCCAGCCGAGCTCGCGCAGGACCTTGACCCGGAAGCGATAGGAGACGTTCGAGGTGTAGAAGCGCGCGAAGCGGTAACGCATCCGGTAGCGACCGTCCGGGGCCGTGTAGAAGGCCTGCCGCACCGTGTGCCACTGCGAGCCGTCCTTGACCTGTAGCTCGATCAGCTTGCCGCCCGCGGGGATCCTCGCGGCGAGGTGCGCGACACGGCCGCGGAAGGCGACTTGCCGCCCCTCCCTGACGCGAGAGCGGGACAGGTGAAGGGTCGCCCTCGTCGTCACTCGCAGCCTGCCCGCGCCAGCCCGATCCGGAAGGTAGCGCGTGGTCCCTTCGTAGGTTGCGCTGACCGTTCGCGAGGGCCCCGCCGGAAGTCGCTCGCCCCAAAGCCCGTCCCGATCGGTTCGCACGATCCGCACTCGCCGGTCGATCAGGGCGCCGGCGCCGAAGTCCTCGATAACGGTCACCCGCTGACCAACCAGAGGTCTTCCCGAGGCATCCCTCAAGCGACCCGCCACCTTCGAGCGGTGGCCGTAGCCCACCGTCAACCGCCAGGCGCCCCCCGGCGCGAGATGGGCGGTCAGCCTGGCCCTGGTCTTGAGCGGGAAGGCGAGCACCATCGGTCGACCATCCGCCCGTCTGGTCGTCTGCGCGATGTTGCCGGCCACATCGCGGGCCTGAGCCATGAACTCGTATGTTCCGGGCGGGTTGCCGGCGGAGTCCACCCGCGCCCGCATCGCGCCGCCATGCAACCGCGTGTCGAGATGCCGCCACGACGTTTGGCCGAGGGGTCGATAGAGGATCTGTCCCGACTTCACCCCGGAGGTCGGATCACTGACCGCCGCTCGGATCAGCTCCGGATCGTCGGCGTCTTGCGACAACGCGAACGAGATCCGGGGCGGAGTGTTGTCGACCCGCACCCTGTGCTCGTCGCAGGTTCGATTGCCCGCGAAGTCAGTGGCACACACGGCGATGGCATTGGCGCCGTCCTTGAAGGGCTCGTCAGCCGTGTTCGGCGTGTAGGTGCTGAAGATTTCCGCGCCGCAGGCTTGAAAGCGGGCGGCATGGGTGGTTCCTGGGATCACGTCGCAGCCTCCATCCTGCGTGGCGAGCCGCCTGCCGTTGACGGACGCCGTGAGCCCCTTGACTCCGCTGCCCGCATCGTTCGCTTGAGCCCGGAGGTCGCGAGAGCCTCGCAGCCAGCTCCCGCCCAGCAGTGTCCCGTCCAGCGTGGTGAAACTCGGATCCGCGTAGTCAGCCACCCTGAGCCGCACCTCCCGCAGCCAGGTCTTTGCCGTGTCGGACTGCCGGCATCCGGCCGCTCGCTGGCACGCTAGGCTGGCGACGAATTGGCGCGAGCCGTGGCCGGCGGCGTCCCAGCCGTAATGGCGGTAGGCCGTGGCGTCACTGCCTCCGGCGGCGATCCGCGCCACCTCGTTCAGCCGCTCGTCCGCCATCCAGAGCCTCGCCGCGTGGCCGTTGTCGCGCCGGAGCTTGGCCTTCAGGTCGACGGCGACGATCTCCAGGTCCGGAGAACCCGTTTGCCAACGGATCCGGCCGAAGCTCCCGTGCTGGGCGCGACCTGTGCTGATCACCTTCATCGCGTGGTCGTTCCCGGGATCGCCGCAGAAGCTCCGCGCCGCGTACGGCGACGCGTCCTCGAGCACCGCGTCGGCGTGAGACCGATTCAGCGGATCGCATTGCACGACGGTGTAGGTCCGCCCGGCCGCGCCGGCGATCGCCGGGGAGAGCGCGGCGAAGAGCAGGAGCGCCGCGGCAACGCAGACGAACATCGGCACGCGGGTGAGTGTCACGGCCCGAACTCCCGCTGACCAGCCGTCCCGCCGCCGGAGGACGAGGTGGCGGCAGGGCTCGGACTGGTCGGCGCCGCCGAGGCGACACCGAACTCCTGTTGCGGCGGAGGGGTCGAGGATTCGATCGGCGAGGGTGCCGGCGGCGTGGTCTCCGGAGCAGGGGGCGACTCGGCGCTGT
>JAHEXV010000093.1 GCA_023251935.1 bacterium
CCGTAGCCCCGGAGCACCGCGTGGTCGTAGTAGATGGCCCGGATGGTCGCCTCGGGATCCGGGTCGTTGTTCCGCCCCGCGGTGTGGTGGACGATCATCTTCTGGAGCGGGAAGAACCCGGGCGCGAAGCGCTCGTGCCCGCCGCCGTCGAAGCGGTAGGACTCGTTCGCGCCCCAGTCGGCGCGGCTGACGATCTGCGGCTCGGTCGTCGCGGCGCTCGTGACGGACGGGCCGAGATGGATGCCGATCCGCGTGTCCCGGCTGTCGATGGCGGCGAGTGTCAGGTGGCCGAGCGGGCGGTCCGTGGTGACCCGCGCGAACCGCGCGCCACCTGTCCACAGGACCGCGCTGTACGTCTCGCCGTCACCGGATCCCGCATCCTCGTCGACGCCGACGGGGACCTCCTCGCCGATCGCGCTCGGGCTCTCGCCGAAGGCGATCGTGAGGTGCGCGTCGGGCTCGCCGGTCCAGTGCAGCGCGACGTGGGAGGCCTCGATGGGCAGCTGGATCAGCCGCTGCCGGTCCACCGAGGTCGCGACTTCGCGGGCGACGACCTTCACCGGCCCGCGGGCGATCAGCGGCAGCACCGGCAGCAGCGATGTCAGCGCGACGGCGAGCACGAGGCCGGCTGCGAGGCGGCGAAGGGCGTGGCGCATGGTCGCTGGCCTCGGGTGCGTGCGCGGCCCCCTCGACCGCTGACCCGGCAAGCCTACGCCGCGTGGTCCGATGGGGGGTATAGCCAACCGGGCCCAGCGACCCGTGGGACTTCCGGCGAGCGTCGGGGGCCGGCGAAAGCGCCCACGAGTGCGCTGGTCAGGCGCCGGCGAGGCTCGTCGCGACGGTGGGCGTTCCGAGTCGCAGGTTCGGCAGGACCTCGCGCCCGAACACCTCGATGAACTCGGCCTGGTTCCGGCCGACGTTGTGCAGGTGGACCTCGTCGAAGCCCATGTCCAGGTAGTGCTGGACGTGGGCGGTGTGCTGCGCCAGGTCCGAGCTGATGAGCACGCGGTTCCTGAAGTCCTCCGGCCGGACCAGCTTCGCCATGGCGGCGAAGTCCTCGGGGTTCCTGATGTCCTGCTTCGGGAAGGGCATGCCGCCGTTCGGCCATTCGGTCATGGCGTTGTGCAGGGCCTCCTCCTCGGTCGGCGCCCAGCTCAGGTGCAGCTGGAGCAGCTTCGGCACCTTTGCTTTGCCAACCTCGGCGCAGCCCTCGTCACACGCCATCCAGAGCAGCTTGACCTTCTCGTCGGCCGCGCCGACGGTGATCATCCCCTGGGCGAACTTGCCGGTCTTCTTGGCGTTGAGCGGACCGGAGGTGGCCACGTAGATCGGGACGGGCTCCTCGGGGCGGGTATACAGCTTCGCGCTCTCGAGCTTGAAGTGCGGCCCGCGGTGCTTGACGACCTGGCCGGTGAACAGCTTCGAGATGATCTCGATCGACTCGAACAGCATCGCCGAGCGCACGCCGATTTCGGGCCACTCGCCGCCGATGACGTGCTCGTTGAGCGCCTCGCCCGCGCCGAGGCCCAGCCAGAAACGACCCGGGAACATCGCGCCGAGCGTCGCCGCTGCATGGGCGATGACCGCGGGGTGATAGCGGAAGCCCGGACAGGTCACGGCCGTCCCGAAGCGCAGCGAGGTCCGCAGCCCCAGCGCGCCCATGAAGCTCCAGGCGAAGCCACTCTGGCCCTGCTGCGGGGTCCACGGGTGGAAGTGCTCGGAGACCATGAACCCGGCCTCGAAGCCTGCGCCCTCCGCCTGCTCGCACCAATCGAGCAGGTCGTTCGGGTGGAACTGTTCCATCGATGCCGCGTAGCCGATCATCGCCATCGGCACATGGTACGAGGCGCGCCGCGCGAGCCGTACGATGGCACGCATGGACCTCGAGCTCTTCGTCACGCCCGGCCTTGGCGACGCCTCGTATCTGCTCGCGAGCGGGCGCGACGCGGTGCTCGTCGATCCGCAGCGCGACGCATGGCGGTTCCTCGAGGTCGCCGAACGCCGTGGCTGGCGGGTGCGGCACGTGCTCGAGACGCACGTCCACAACGACTACCTGTCCGGTGCGCTCGAGACGCGCGCCGCGACCGGGGCCGAGATCGCGGCCCCCGCACGTGGCGGCTATGGG
Source organism: bacterium (assembly GCA_023251935.1). Classification (GTDB taxonomy): domain Bacteria; phylum Actinomycetota; class Thermoleophilia; order Solirubrobacterales; family 70-9; genus AC-56. The sequence goes on from JAHEXV010000093.1 coordinate 2,126, forward strand.
TTCGAGCACCGGGCGATGGATGAGGGCGACACGATCGAGCTCGGTGCCCTGCGCCTCACGGCCATGGCGACGCCGGGCCACACGCCCGAGCACCTCGCCTGGCTGGTGGGCCCGACCGATGCGCCCGACGAGCCCAGTGCCGTGTTCACCGGCGGCAGCCTGCTCGTTGGCTCGGCGGGCAGGACGGACCTGCTGGGGCCGGCGCTCACCGACGCGTTGACCCGCGACCAGCAGCGCAGCCTGCGCCGGCTGGCCGAGCTGTCCGATGCGGTCGAGGTGCTGCCGACCCACGGCGCCGGCAGCTTCTGCAGCGCCGGGCCCGCGAGTGCGAGCCGGGTCTCGACGATCGGCGCGGAGCGCTTCGCGAACCCGACCTTCGGGCTCGCCGGCGGCGGGCTCGCCGACTTCCGGGCAGGAGTGCTCGGTGGTTTGGGGCGGTTCCCCGCGTACTACGCGCACATGGCCGGCATCAACCGTCGCGGCCCACGGGTCCTCGGCCGGCTGATCCTCCCGCCCGCTCTCGCGCCCGCGGCGTTCGAGGCATCGGCGAACGCCGGGACGACGATCATCGACGCCCGCGGTCGCGCAGCCTTTGCCGCCGCTCACGTGCCGGGCTCCATCAACATCGAGCTCGACGGCACGTTCGCGGGCTACGTCGGCTGGCTCGTCCCGTTCGGCGCGCCCCTCCTGCTGGTGCTACCGGAGCGATCGCCCGATGCCCTCGCCCAGGCGACGACGGAGCTGCTGCGCATCGGCTACGAGTGGGTGTCGGGCTGGCTCGAAGGCGGCGTGACGGCGTGGGCCGAGTCCGGGCGACGGGTCGGCAGCTATGCCACGACGACCATGCGCGCCCTCCACCAGGAGCGCGCCGCGGGCGAGGCGGCGAGCATTCTGCTGGACGTGCGCCAGCCCATCGAATGGCAGAACGACGGTATCGTCCCGGGCGCCGAGCGGATCTTCGTGGCCGACCTGCCTGCGCGCCTCGCCGAGCTGCCGGCGGGCAGCCCGGTGACGGTCTTCTGCAAGTCCGGCTCGCGGGCAACGATCGCAGCGAGCCTGCTCGATCGGGCGGGGGTCGAGGTTCGGGTCGTGACGCGGGGCGGGGCGGGCCGGTGGCCGGAGCCCCTCGAGCGGCTCGGCTAGCGATCCCGGCCGCCGAAGTGGAACGCCTCGGGGGGATCTACGAGCGAGCGACCGCGGGCCCCGAGTACCCGCCGGACCCGGCCGACCTTGCCGATGTCCGGATCTTCGGGCTCGACCTGCCGCGCCGAGCGTCGGTTGCGGTCCTCGCCAGCACGGCGCTCATCGTCCTTGATCAGCTCGGGTGGCTGCTGCCGTCAGGCCTGGCGAGCACGCCCGTCGGCTTCGCGGGCCTGCGTGCGGTGACCGCGGCGCGGTTCGTCCTGTTCCTGGTCGTCCCGCTGCTCGTCGTGCTCGTCGGCTTCCGTGACCGTGCCGCTCGCTACGCCCTCCAGCTGGGCGACTGGCGCTGGGGCGCCGGGCTCCTGCTCGCGGGGCTCGCGGTCATGACCCCGATCATCCTCTGGCTGTCGGGTCTCGAGTCGTTCCGGGGCTACTACGGGGGCGAGTCGGGGCCGCTTGCCGAGCGAGTGCTCAACGGTCTCGGCGAGCTGATCCCGGCGGAGTTCCTTCTTCGGGGCTTCCTGCTGTTCGCGCTCTGGCGGCGCGTCGGACCGCTGGCGCTCGTGCTTGTGCAGGTGCCATTCGTCCTCACCCACATCGGCAAACCCGACGTCGAGCTGTGGTCGACGTTCGTTGGCGGGTCGATCTTTGCCTGGCTCGACTGGCGAACCGGCTCCATCCTGTGGAGCGCCCTCGGGCACGTGTACGTGCTCACGCTCATGGTCGTCGCGGTGGGCGGCGCCTCGATCTGAGACGGCCGCGCCGCGTCACGCCACCGGGCCGGCGGGCGCGCCCCAGCGGCGAACCTCGGCGTCGAGGTCGAGCGGCATCACGGAGCCGTGCTCCTCGGCCTCGCCCCATGCCTCGCGGGGCACACGCCACATGATCTCGAACTCGTTGCCGTCGGGATCCTGGCCGTACAACGATTTGGAGACGCCGTGGTCGCTCGCGCCACCGAGGGCGCCGGCCGCGGCCAGCTCGCGCGCCGCGGTGGCGAGATCCTCGATCGTCGGCACCTCCCAGGCGAGGTGGTAGAGGCCGGTCGAGCCACGGGGCGGGCGCGGAGCGGCTGGCCCGACCGCGAACAGGCCCAGGTCGTGATGATTGTCCCCGCCGCCGGCGCGCATGAACACGGCCCGGCCACCGAACTCGTTGGCCACGACCTCGAACCCGAAGAGCCGGCCGTAGAAGTCAGCAGCGGCCTCCGCGTCGCGGACGTAGAGCACCGCGTGGTTGAGCCTGGCGACGGGGATCATCTGGCGAGCCTCCTTCAGGCGGCGCGGGATTCGGGGGCGCCGACGAGCTTCCAGCCGGTCTTCCAGCTCCAGCCCGGCTGCATGTTGAGGCTGATATTCAGCCATGCGAGCTGTTCGAGCAGGCGCGCGACGGCGAGCGAGCCGGCGTCGATCGGGTGGAGGCCAATGGATGCGGCGATCCCGAGCACGATGGACTTGGCCCTCGGGTCGTCGCCCGCGACGAAGCCGTCGAGCGCGATG
>JAHEXV010000094.1 GCA_023251935.1 bacterium
AGCGGCGTGGGGAGGCAGATGATGACGGTCTCGACCCCCGTCATCGCGTCCCACGACGTGGTCGCCTGGACGAGGCCGTCGGTCACGAGCGGGGCGAGGCGATCCGACGCAACGTCCTCGATGTACGACTCCCCCCGGTTGATCATGTCGACCTTCGACTGGACGGCGTCCAGGCCGATCACGGCGACACCCGCCTCGGCGAGCGTGGTGGCGAGGGGCAATCCGACGTAGCCCATGCCGATCACGCCGACGCGCGGCGCGGTGTCGGTCATCTGCGGGCCTCTGGGTGGCGGGGGCGCGGCAACGGCTCGCTATCGTAACCAATATGCCCGATGCGCTGCTGGCGGGGCTCCCGCGAATCGCGCGGGTTGCCGAGGAGGTTCGCCTGCGGGGGGTCCTCGCCCTCGCCGCCGGGGCCGCAGCCGCGGCGTGGTGGACGATCCAATGGCTGCTCGACCAGCCGGTCGAGCCCGGGCGTACCTGGGCCCTCGCCCTGCTGACCGCCGTCCTCGCAGCGGTGAGCGGGGCGATCAACGTTCCCCGCAGGCTTCGTGAGGGCCTTCGCAATCCCCGCTTCCCGTCGCCGCGGGTGGTCTACGAGACTCGCGCGGACGGACGCGATCGGCGCATCCGGTTGTCGGGGGCGGTGTTCCTTTCGACGATCGTCATCCTGATATTCGATCAGCTCGCGGATTGGGGCGGCGTGACCGCCGGGGTGATCGTCGGCACGGCGGCGGGGCTCGGCGTGGCAGATCTCATCGAGGCGCGCCGCTGGGCGCGCGCCGAACGGGAACGCGACGCCGACCTGTTCGTCCGCGTCGGGCCGAGGGCCTTGGTCGCCGGCTTCGGCCGGGTGGAGGTCTATGAGGTGCCGAGCCCGCCCAAGGAGGGCAACGCCTGGCGCTAACGCCAGGCGACGACCGCCTCGGCGATGCGGTCGGATGCGTGCCCGTCGCCGTAGTAGTCGGGGCGGTCCGCGTCCGCGGGCGGGGTGCCGTCGGCGAGGGCTGCGGCGACCCTGAGGGGGTCCATTCCGGTGAGGCGGTTGAAGCCGCCCTGAACGGTCTCGACCCATTCGGTCTCGTTGCGGAGGGTGACGCAGGGGACGCCGTGGAAGTAGGCCTCCTTCTGGACGCCGCCCGAGTCGGTCACCACCGCGCGTGCCGCGAGGAGGAGGGCCGTGAAGTCGAGGTAGCCGACGGGCGGGGCGACGTGCAGCCCCGGGATGGTCTGGAGCCGGTCCCACAGGCCGGCCTGCTCGAGCTTGTGGCGGGTCCGCGGGTGGACGGGGAACACCGTGGGCTCGCCGATCGATCCGAGGACCTCGACTAACGAGGCGAGCGCCTCCCGGGTGTCGGTGGCCGCGGCCCGGTGGACAGTGGCGAGCACGTAGCCGCCGGGTGCCAGCCCGAACGCGGCGGGTCCTTCGCGACGGGCGGCGACGGGGGCGAACAGGCGCGCCGCGTCGTACATCACGTCGCCGACCTTGTGGACGCCGTCGGTGATGCCCTCCCGTGCGAGGTTCGCGACCGCCACGTCGGTCGGTACGAACAGCAGCTGCGAGAGGTGGTCGGTGACGACGCGGTTCTGCTCCTCGGGCATCGACTGCACGAACGATCGCAGCCCGGCCTCCACATGGGCGACCGGGATGTCGCGCTTGGCGGCGGCGAGCGCTCCGCCGAGGGTGGTGGTGGTGTCGCCGTAGACCAGCACGATGTCCGGCCGCTCGTCGACCAAGAGCGGCTCGAGCCGCTGCAGGATCAGGGCGAGCTGTGCGTTGGGCGTTCCCGGTCCGATCTCGAGGGTGTGGTCGGGCGCCGGGATGTCGAGCTCGTCGAAGAACAGGTCGGCGAGCTCGGGGTCGTAGTGCTGGCCGGTGTGGACGAGCACCTCCTCGACATGGCGGCGAAGCGCGCGGGTGAGGGGCGCCGCCTTCACGAACTGCGGGCGGTTCCCGATCACGGACAGGACCTTCACAGGCCGATCCCGAGGCTGCTGATTTCCTGGGTGATGACGGTGAACCTCCCGGTTGCGATGAGGACGCCGAGCCCGATGGTGATCGTGCCGGCGACGAGGTTGATGATCTGCCAGTGGTCGCGAACTTTCCGCGAGATCGACATCGTCTGGGTCAGGAAGAGCCCGGCGAGCAGGAACGGGATGCCCAGGCCGAGGGCGTAGGTGAACAGCAGCGACGCCCCGAGCCGCGGCGATTCGGTCGGGACGGCGAGCGCCAGCACCTGTCCGAGGAACGGCCCGGTGCACGGCGTCCAGGCGATCGCGAAGGCCGCGCCGGCAACGGCGATCCCGGCGAGGGTGGTGGGCCGCTTGACGATGGGGAGCCGTTTCTCCCCCTGAAGGAACCCGAGCCACGGCGTCAGGATCATCAAGACGCCCATCGCGATGAGCAGGACGCCGCTGACCAGGTTGATGGTGTCGCGGTCGCCGTTGAGGCTGTTGCCGAGGTAACCGGCGCCGGCGCCCCAGAACGTGAACATGGCTGCGAACCCCGCCACGAAGGCCCCGGTCGCGCGGGCGACCGACCCGGCTCGTACCGCTGCGGTCGCCGCGCCCCCGGTGAGGTCGCCGTACGACGCCCCGGAGACGAACGACAGGTAGCCGGGCACGAGCGCCAGCGCGCACGGGCTCGCGAACGAGACGAACCCAGCCGCGAGCGCGTCGGCGTACGTGAGCACGTTGACGTCGGCCGCCATCTCAGGTGATGGTATCGGCATCGGGTGAGCGTCCCGTGACGGCCGGGCGGGACAACCGACCCGCGGCCCGGGGCGCGTCGGTGCCATCCGCATCGTCGGCCCCAGGAAGCGACGCGATCTCGACCTCGGCGCCCAGCTCGGCGTCGACGATGATCTTGATCGGCGTCGCAATCGTTCGGGGTACGAGCGGATTGTCGCGCTCAGGCGCCGTGGCGCGTGGCGCGTGGAGACCTCAGAAGCTGCGAGCAGGCGACGTCCCCGCACCACTTTTCGTACTGGTCGGGTGTCCAGCCGCGCTCGCCGACAAGCAGCTGCCAGAGGTTGGGGTGGACGAGGGTCCAGAGGATGTCGGTGGCGCGCTCCACGTCGAGGTCGGGCCTGAGCGCCCCCTTTTCGTTCAGGCTCTCCACGATCACGCGCTGGTTGGCGTGGTACTCGGTCCCGATCCGGGTCCAGAGCGCCTCGATGTCGGGGTCGACGGGAGCGGCGCTGCGGATCACCTCGACCAGCGCGGCGACGCGGAGCTTCCCCGCGCGTGAGTTGCGCGCGTTGAGGCGCAACTGACGCTCGGGGCCGGGCTCGTCGACGACCTCGCGGTAGCGCTGCTGCTGCCCCACGGGAACATCGCCCCGGCCCTCGCGCAGGCGCAGGTTCCAGAGCGCCCGCAGGACGCCGCTCTTGGTCTCGAAGGCCACGTAGACGGTCTTGAGCGCGACGCGGGCCTCCGCCGCGATGGCCGCCATCGTCGTCGCCGCGTAGCCATCGCGCTCGAACAGTCGCTGCGCCGCCTCGAGGATCTCGAGACGCGTGGTGGCCGCCTGCTCGCGCCGGCGCGGCGAGTCGTAGCGGCGCTTGGGGTTGACACGCTCAACCATTTCGATAGCCTTGGGCAGACTTCATTACTCTCATAAAGTAGTCAACACACTCTACGAGTACTGAAACTCTACACACCGATTCGGAAGGTGCGTCGTGGAAGCCAAGAGCATCGTCGAGCGGACGGAGAGAGGGTCGAGCCGGGAGGGCGCAGCCGCCGATGAGTTTCGCGCCCACCTCCACGGCATGTGGGGCTCCGTGGCCCGGGCCTGGGGGGAGCACGCCGAGTACGCCGACGCACGCGGCGCGGCGGTCACGGCGAGGATGCTGGAGCTGTCGATGCCGCAACCGGGCGAGCGCCTGCTCGAGTTGGCGTGCGGGGCGGGCGGTGTGGGACTTGCAGCGGCGGAGCGGCTCGCTCCCGGGGGCGACGTGGTCCTTTCCGACGTGGTCCCCGAGATGACCGCGATCGCGTCTGCGCGCGCCGGGGCTCTCGGGCTCGGCAACGTGACCACCTGCGTGCTGGACCTCGAGCGCATCGAGCAGCCGGACGGCTCCTACGACGTGGTTCTCTGTCGTGAGGGCCTGATGTTCGCGCCCGACCCCGCTCGCGCCGCGCGCGAGATCCGGCGGGTCCTGCGCCCCGGCGGGCGAGTCGCGCTCGCGGTCTGGGGGCCGCGCGACCGCAACCCCTGGCTTGGAGTCGTGCTCGACGCCGTCAGCGCCCAGCTCGGCAAGCCGGTCCCCCCACCAGGCATCCCAGGCCCGTTCTCGCTCGGCGACGCCGACAAGCTCGCCGCGCTGCTGTCCGATGCCGAGCTGTCGGACGTGGTCATCAGCGAGCTCCCCGTGCCCCTGCGCGCAGTCTCCTTCGACGAGTGGTGGGCGAGGACGTGCGCCCTCGCCGGACCGCTGGCGAAGATCCTCGCGTCGCTGCCCGCGGATGCCGCGCAGGCCCTTCGCGCGCGCGCGCGGGAAGCGATCAGAGCGTACGAGACGCCCGACGGGCTCGAGTTCCCCGGACTGGCGCTGCTCGCCGGCGGACGCCGCGCCGAGTGCTCTGTCTCAGAAGTTCGGTGGATATCCGGCGAGTGAAACGCCGGCTGGATCCGGAAT
>JAHEXV010000063.1 GCA_023251935.1 bacterium
CCGGGCGAGGGGCCGCCGGCGCCGGGGCGACGGGCGGTGCGCTCGAGCCGGCGGCGCCGAGGGCGCCCCCGCACTCGATGCAGAACTTCGCGCCCGGCGGGCTCTCGGCGCCGCAACTCGGGCAGCTCGCGGCCAGCTCGGCGCCGCACGACATGCAGAACCGCGCCCGCTCGGGGTTGTCGGTGCCGCAGCTCGGGCAAGCCCCTCCAGCCACATTACGAACGATACGTGTACGGCGAGGGCCTTACGTGAGATCGGTCACGAATGCAACCCGACAGCCGCTCGCATCCGGGCGTTCCCGGGAAGATCGAACACCCGTCCGTTCCTTCAGCGGCGTCCGATACCCTGCCGCGACCTTTGAACTCCGAGCACGAGGGAGCCACGACTTGAGCCGCTTTCGAACCCTGGTCGCAGCATTGGCGATCGCCCTGCCGATCCCGGCCGCCGTAGCCGGCTGCGGCAGCAGTAGCAGCAGCAACGACGAGGACCCCAACCAGGTTCTCGAACAGACCTTCAACAACTCCACGAAGGTGACCAGCGGACATCTGGCGATCGATCTCAGCGGCTCGGCGGAGGGCACCCAGTCGGGGAACCTGAGCGCGACGATCGAGGGACCCTTCCAGGGCGATGCGAGTAACCCGAACGCCTTCCCCCAGTTCGACCTGACGGCCAAGGTCAGCGCCTCCGGTGCCGGCCAGAGCTTCAACTTCGACGGCAGCCTGATCGCCACCAAGGACAACGCCTACGTCGAGTACCAAGGCCAGGCGTACGAGGTCGGGACGTCCCTGTACCAGCAGTTCGCGCAGAGCTATGAGAAGGCGCAGAACCAGGCACAGGCCCAGGGGAATCAGGACTCCAAGTCGTTCCTCAAGCAGTTCGGAGTCGATCCGACGACGTGGCTGACCAACGTCTCCAACGAGGGCACCACCGACGTCGACGGCGCCGACACGATCCACATCCACGGCGACGCGAACGTCCCCCAGATCCTCTCCGACGTCCAGAAGATCGCCCAGCAGACCGGCGGCGGGCAGGCCAGCATCCCGCAGGCTCAGCTCGATCAGGTCGAGTCGGCGATCAAGACCGCCAGCATCGACGTCTACTCGGGCACCAGCGACAAGCTGCTTCGCAAGCTCTCCTTCACCTTGACGGTCGAACCGCAGGCGGGCACCAACTCACAGGTGTCCAGCGTCAACGCCAACTTCTCGGTCACGCTGAGCGACGTCAACCAGCCCCAGACGATCACCGCCCCCTCGAACGCGAAGTCGATCTCGGATCTGCTGGGCCAGTTCGGGATCAACCTGCCGCTCGGCGCGTTGGGGGGAGCGACGGGGTCGCAGCCCCAGATCCCCGGCGTTGGGGGTTCGAGCCAGGCGTACGCGAACTGCATCAAGAACGCGGCCACGCCGTCCGACCTCCAGAAGTGCGCCCAGAAGATCAAGTGAATAACTCCGACGACTCGTAGAGCTCGGCCGCCTGCGCCAGCTCGTAGTCGGTGAGTTCCGGGGCCTGGTGCCGGTTCCGGACGACCACCTGACCGCATAGGCTCCCTCGGCGCGATGGAGAGCGGCGGACCACATGATGCTCCGGGAGTGCGCTTCCTCCTCACGGCGCAGGGCTGGCCATACCTGTTCGTCCCGTTCATTCCGCTGGCGATCGCGCTGGATCTCGTCGACGCCTCAGCGACCGCGATCTTCTTCACGGCTGCGTTGGGGATCATCCCCACGGCCGCCCTCATGGGTCTTGCCACCGAGGAACTGGCGACCCGCTCGGGCCCGGGGATCGGGGGCCTGCTGAATGTCACCTTCGGCAACGCGCCTGAGCTGATCATTGCCCTGTTCGCGCTTGGCGAGGGCCTCCAGGAGGTGGTCAAGGCCTCGATCATCGGATCGATCCTCGGCAACATCCTGCTCGTGCTCGGCGGAGCGATGCTCGTCGGTGGGATCGGCCGGGACCGCCAGCGCTTCAGCGCCACCGCAGCGAACGCGCAGTCGCTGATGCTCTTCCTCGCCGCCGCCGCGATGGTGATGCCCGCGATCTTCGAGCTGGTCCAGGGCCAGGGATTGCCCTCGGTGAACGCCGAGAGGGTCGACTACGGCTCCACGGTCGAGCACTTGTCAATTGCCGTCGCGCTGGTGCTCGTCGCCACCTACGTCGCTGGCCTGCTGTTCTCGCTCAAGACCCACCGAGACATATTCAATCCGCCTGACCAGCGAAGCAAGGAGACCGCGTTCGGCTGGTCAACCCGCCGCTCGGTGTTGATGCTGGCGATTGCGGGGGTGGCGGTCGGGGTGATGTCCGAGGTGCTCGTCGGGTCGATCGCCGAGGCCTCCCAGTCGGTGGGATTGAGCGAGTTCTTCATCGGCGTGGTCGTGATCGCGATCGTCGGTAACGCGGCGGAGCATTGGGTCGCGGTGCTGGTGGCACACAAGGACAAGATGAATCTCGCCGTCAACATCGCGATCGGCTCGAGCGCTCAGGTGGCGCTCTTCGTGGCCCCGATCCTCGTGCTCGTCTCGTTCGTTCTCGGCCCCGAGCCAATGGCGCTGGTGTTCAACGGGTTCGAGGTCAGCGCGGTGCTGCTCGCCGTGCTGATCGCCAATTCCGTCACCCGTGAGGGGGAGTCGACCTGGTTCGAGGGAATACAGCTCCTCGCCGTCTACCTGATCCTCGTCCTCGCGTTCGGCTTCGCCTAGCTGGTCCCAACAACCGTCATCGCCGAGACGACGTTTGTGCACGGTATAGGTGCCAATACGTCCCCTCGCGCGGCGCGAGGCCCTCATGTCGGGAACCGAACGCTAGGCGGTGGCCAGCTCGCCGAGGGCCGCCAGCACGACCTCGTCGTGGGTCTTCGGCGAGACCTTCGGGAAGACGCGGGCGATCCGCCCGTCGGGGCCGATGATGAAGGTCGCCCGCTGGACGCCCCAGTAGGTCTTGCCGGCCATCTGCTTCTCGACCCACGTTCCGTACGCCTCGGCGACCGCGTGCTGCTCGTCCGCGAGCAGCGTGAACCGCAGCCCGTGCTTGTCGGCGAAGCCGGCGAGCGCCCGGGGCGGGTCCGGCGAGACCCCGATCACCCGTGCCCCTGACCGCTCGTACTCGGCGCCGTGATCGCGGACGCCGCAGGCCTGGGTCGTGCAGCCCGGCGTGTCGGCGCGCGGATAGAAGTAGAGGACCACGGTCTGGCCGCGCAACTCCGACAAGGTGACCGGATCCCCGGCCTGGTCGGCGAGCGTGAAGTCGGGCGCCAGGTCGCCTTCTTCAAGCATCATCCAACCCTAGCGGCACCGAAACGGCGCCCTCACGCATCGGGTGATCTCGGTGAGCGTGCCCAGTTGTGCATCCATGCGGTGCATGAGTGGGCGCACCTCTAGCGCCTCCGGGCTACTCGGGCCAGAAGTCGTCGACCTGCTCGGCCTCGGCCTCGTCGCCGGTCGCCTTCTTGGAGCAGATGATCAGCTCGGCCTCGTCGGGGCCGTCGTTGTGGACCGAGCGAAAGACGTCGGTGGGCACCCGGACCGCGGTCTGCGGGCCGGCCTCGAAGACGTCGTCCCCGAGCTTGAAGGTCACCACCCCGCGGACGACGAAGAACAGCTCCTCCTGGTCCTTGTGCCGGTGGCCGTAGGAGCCCTTGCCGCCGGTCCCCGGGGGCATCAGTCGCCAGGTGAAGGCGACCTCCTCGCTGCCGAGCGCCTCGGTGAACGAGCGCATCTCGCCGAAGCCCGGATACCCCGCCATCCAATCGGCCGCCTGCTCGCGCTCGACGACCGCGTAGTCGCCCATCAATCCTCCCGCCCCGGCTCCTGGGAGTCGCCCTCCTCTTCGTCGTCGTCGGTGCCGTCGCCCTGCTCGAGCGCGGTCGCCGACACCGAGCCCGCGGTCCCGCCGTGGTAGTGCGTCTGGAATTCCTCGAGGGTCTGGTCGAGAGCGTCCTCGTCGACCGGCGCGTCGTCGGAGACCCTGACCCAGTCCGATCCCTCGTAGGCCTCCATGTTGAAGATCTCCTGATCGATCGAGCTCGAGTCGTCGACGATCACCACGATCTCGGTCTGAGGGTTGAAGTAGGTGCCGGGGCGAACCAGCATCTCCTCGACGTCCACGATGCGATTGGTTGTCTCCGGATCGGCCGCCACTGGCCACGATCCTATTACTGCCGCGCCGTGGGCTACTGGCCGAGGCTCTCCAGCTCGCGCAGCTGGCGCTCCACCTCGAGCTCGACGTCGACCGGCTCCCTGCCCTGACGGAGGAGGCGCTCGTTGCGGGCGACGACCAGCTGGCGCACCTCCTCGACCATCTGCGGATCGACTCCCCGCCCCGCGGCGGGGGATTGGTCCAGCAGCTTGGCGAGCTCCGCATCGACGTCGAGCGGCCGCTCGCCGCGAGCAAGCTGCCGGTAGGCCTTGGCCTCGAGCAACTGACGGAGCTCGGCTTCGCGCACCTGCGGCGAGCTCCGGGTCGCGTCGTCCGAGATGCCCCGCGGAAGGTCGCTGTCGAACTCGACGGCGAACTGACCCCTACCGATCTGGCGCAGCGCGTCGCCGGCCCCGAGCACGAAGCTGAGCAGCGAGACCGGGATTGCCACCAGGACCACGATCAGGATCACGTCGCCGGTGCTGAGGCTGATCGCGACGGGCGCCACCCGCCTAGGGTACGCCCTCGATTCCGTTATCCTGTGTCCGTCCACTTGGTTGACTGACCAGTCAATCGGTCGCCGGTCCAGGGGTCCGATTGACGCGTCTCGAGCGCAAAGGAGGGCCACGGCCTTGGTTGACTTCACGCTTACCGACGAGCAGAAGGACCTGCGAGAGCTGGCCCACGACTTCTCCGAGAAGGAGATCAGGCCCGTCGCCTGGGACTACGACCGGGACGCGACCTGGCCGCAGGAGATCATCGACAAGGCCTTCGAGGTCGGGCTGATGAACGTTCACATCCCCGAGGCCTACGGCGGCCCCGGGCTCGACTACCTGTCCGGGTGCCTGATCGAGGAGGAGCTCGGCTGGGGCTGCTCGGGGATCGGCACCAGCCTGATGGCCAACGGGCTGGCCTCGGCGCCGCTCTTGATCGGCGCCTCGGAGGAGACCAAGAAGAAGTACCTCGGGATGATCACCGAGCAGCCGAAGCTGAGCTCGTTCTGCCTCACCGAGCCGGACGCCGGCTCGGACGTCAGCGGGATGAAGACCCGGGCCGTCAAGAAGGGCGACAAGTACGTGATCTCGGGCTCGAAGTGCTTCATCACCAACGGCGGCTACGCCGACTGGTACACGGTCTACGCGAAGACCGACCCCGAGGCCGGGCATCGCGGGATCACCGCGTTCGTGGTCGACCGCCACTCCGACGGCGTCACCGTCGACAAGAAGGAGGACAAGCTCGGGCAGCGCGCCTCGAACACGGCAACGATCTCCTTCGACGAGGTGGAGGTACCCGCCGAGAACATGCTCGGCGAGGAGAACCATGGCTTCAAGCTCGCGATGACGACCCTCGACCGCACCCGCCCCGCCGTCTCGTCGATGGCGGTGGGAATCGCGCGCGCCGCGTTCGAGTTTGCCGCCGAGTACTCGAAGGAGCGCGTCCAGTTCGGCGTCCCGATCGCCATGCACCAGGCGGTGGCGTTCATGATCGCCGACATGGCGACCAAGATCGAGGCGTCCCGCCTGCTGGTTTGGGAGTCGGCGGTTCTTCTCGACCAGGGGAAGCGAAACACGCTGGTCTCCTCGCACGCGAAGCGCTTCGCGGCCGACACCGCGATGGAAGTCACCGTCGACGCGGTCCAGGTCTACGGGGGCTACGGCTTCATCAAGGAGTATCCGGTCGAGAAGCTGATGCGCGACGCGAAGATCATGCAGCTGTACGAGGGCACGTCGCAGATTCAGCGGCTGGTGATCGCGCGGGAGGTGTTGATGCCCCGGCAGGTCGACGAGCCGCAGCCGGAAACGACCCCCAAGGAGACCCAGGCGAGCGAGCGCGCCGCCGAGCAGGCGCCGGCGGTCGCCTGAGAGCTAGACGCGCCGCCGCGGGCTGACGGCGATCATCAGCCCGATCCCGGTAATCAGAAGCACCCCGAGGACCAGCGCCTGCGCCCAGCCGTGGATGCCCCAGGCGACCGCGTAGAGCAGCGCCGCCAGGACCAGGATCGCGACCGCCGTGTACGCGATCACCGGCCGGCGATTTCGCACTCGCATGGTCCGATCCGGCGCGCTCAGATCGGGGCGCTCGTACTGCGCGCGATCGCTTGAGGTCATGTTCGCCATCGGTCCCTCCTGTCGGACGTTGGGATGAGGCTACACCTATAGTCGCCTGGAATGGCCCGAGAGGGCGAGAAGGGCGCCAAGCGGCTGGCCGATGCTGCCAGGGCGGCGCGGGCGCGGGCGGCCCCGGCGGCGCCCGATGAGCCCGCCCGCCGCGGCGGCGGGGCGATGGACGTGCTCGGCGGCGAGATTCGCCGCCGCGACGTCTTCCCTCTCCTGACGCTCCACCTGATCGCTCGGGAGCCCGCCTACGGCAATCGTTTGATCGAGGAGATCGAGGCGATCACCGAGGGGATCATCTCCGTCAACCCCAACACCATCTACCCGCTGCTCCGGGACCTGGAGGCGCGTGGCCTGATCGAGGGCCAGTGGGAGCACCCCGACCGACGCACGCGACGGTTCTACTCGATCACCGCGGCCGGCCGCAAGGAGTACCGGCGGCTGGTCGCCGAGCTGGAGCCCTTCCTCGACTCCGTGATCCGATCCGTGACCCTGATCAAGGGCGAGATCTATCGGTGAGCGGGATCTCCGAGTCGGTCGCCGTCGAGGCCTCGCTGGCAGAGGTCTGGGACTACTACTTCGATCCGCGCGGCTGGCCGGCTTGGGTCGACGGCTTCGGTCGCGTCCAGGCGTCGGACGGCTACCCCGAGGCCGGTGGAACGCTGCGCTGGAGCTCGATCCCCGCCGGGCGGGGCGAGGTCGCCGAGCGGGTTCTCGAGCACGAGCCTCGTCGGCTGCACCGGGTCGCGTTTCGCGATCCCGCCAGCGCCGGCGAGCTCGAGACCAGCTTCGCGATCGAGGGGCGCGGGACGCTCGTCACCCAGCGCCTCGACTACCGGCTGGGCGATCGCGGGCCGTTCTCCTGGCTCACCGATCGGCTGTTCATCCGCTCGCAGATCCGCGGATCGATCCGCCGCTCGCTCGAGCGCCTGAGGCTCGAGCTCGGCGAGAAATAACTCCGCCGGCATGCTCCGTTCCCTGAATAACTCCGCCGCCTCCTCCGCTCCCGCCCTGAATACCTTGCCCTCGCCTTCGGCTCGGGCATTTCCCATCTGCTCCCGCGTCCGGGGGCGGCGGGTTTGGGTGCGTTACCGGGCGGCAGGTCGTAAGCGCTTGAACCGCGACTTCGTCGCTAGTCCGGGACATATAGCCTTGCGCCATGTTCGTGTTCAAGGCCGCCGTGGTCGGCGCCGGGACGATGGGGGGCGAGATCGCCCAGGTGATCGCCTCCACCGACATCCCGGTGGTGATGAAGGACGTCAAGCAGGAGCTGGTCGACGCCGGGCTCGAGAAGGCCCGGGAGGTGACCCGGGGTCAGCTGGCGAGCCTGGTCGCGAAGGAGAAGATCGACTCCGACCAGGCCGAGCGCCGGCTCGAAGAGATCGTCGGCCTGATCAGCGGGACGACGGAGTACGAGGGCTTCGGCGAGGTGGACTTCGTGGTCGAGGCGGTGCCGGAGAGGATGGAGGTCAAGCAGGCGGTGTTCGCCGAGCTCGACCAGGAGACGCCGGGCCACGCTGTTCTGGCGTCGAACACGTCGGCGCTGTCGATCTCGGAGATCGGCTCGGCGACCACCCGCCCCGACAAGGTGGTGGGCTTCCACTTCTTCTATCCCGCCTCCGTGATGCGGCTGATCGAGGTGGTCGAGGGGGACGACACCTCCGAGGAGGCCGCACAGGCCGCCGCCAACTTCGCGATGCAGATCCGCAAGAACCCGATCCGCTGCGGCGAGGAGCCCGGGTTCGTGGTCAACCGGGTGCTGAACTCGGCGGCCTCGGAGATCTGGCGCTATCAGGACGAGAGCGGGCGCTCGCCCGAGGAGATCGACAGGGAGATCGCCGAGGCGAAGGTGACCCCGATGGGCCCGTTCTTCCTCTCCGATCTGCTCGGGCTCGACACCGTCCTGCACGTCGCCGAGCACCTGCAGGCGAGCTATGGCGACCGGTTCTACGTTCATCCGCTGATGAAGGAGCTGGTCGGGGCCGGCAAGCTCGGCCAGAAGACCGGCGAGGGCTACTACACGCACGGAGGCTGAGATGGAGGCGGCGACAGCCGAGACGACGGTGGTGGAGCGCTTCCAGCTGAAGGCGTTCAGCGAGGCGGCGATGGTGGTCGACGAAGGCGTGGCCTCGACCAAGGACGTCGACCTCGGGATGATGATGGGCGCCGGGATCCTGCCCGGTCCGCTCGCCCGCGCCGACGAGGCCGGTCTCGACGTGATGCTCGACCGGCTCGAGCTCGCCGAGCGCGAGTGGGGCGATGGGTTCGCCGCCCCGCTGCTCTTGAAGCGGCTCGTGAACCAGGGGCGGCTGGGCAAGAAGACGGGCCAGGGGTTCTTCTTCTATCCGCAGCCCGACGACGGCTTCGACCACAAGGAGACGATCCTGCTGGAGACGCGCGACGAGCTCGCGATCCTGTGGCTCAACCGGCCCCCCACGAACCCGATCTCGCCACAGGTGGTGCGCGATCTGACGGCGCTCTGGGACGAGCTCGAGGCGCGCGACGAGATCCGCGCCGCGGTGATCGCCTCGTCGAACTTCGCCGTCTTCTGCGCTGGCGCCGACATCAAGGAGTTCACGAAGATGACCGATCCGGCGGCCGGCAAGGAGCTCTTGGACGGCGGCCACGGGGTCCTGCGACGGATGGAGCAGTCGAGCAAGGTGACGATCGCCGCCGTCAACTCGCTGGCGCTCGGCGGTGGCTGCGAGCTGGCGATGGCGTGCGACTTTCGGATCGCGGCCGAGTCGGCCAGCTTCGGCCAGCCCGAGATCAACCTGGGGATCATCCCCGGCTTCGGCGGCACCCAGCGGCTGCCGCGCCTGGTGGGCGAGGCGAAGGCGCTCGAGATGAACCTGCTCGGAGAGCCGATCTCGGCGCCACAGGCCTACGAGCTCGGGCTGGCCAACGAGGTTGTCCCGGACCACGAGCTGTTCGACACCGCGCTCGCCTGGGGGCGCAAGCTGGGCGCCCAGGCGCCGGTGGCGGTCGAGCAGGTGAAGAGGGTCTCGGCGAAGGGCGACCTGGACCAGGGGATCGAGGCCGAGAAGGGCGGCTTCGCGGCCGCCTTCGGCTCCGAGGACGCGCGCGAGGGGATCTCGGCCTTCCTCGGTAAGCGCAAGCCGGAGTGGAAAGGGAAGTAGCGTTAGGGCGGTCGCCGGGCACCCCCGGCCGGCCAGCCCAAGCCGACCCCTGGCCGGGGGTGCCCGACACCCGCCCTCCCTACCCAGCCTCGATTCGCTGATGCCTTCCAAGCAACAAGTCCCCTCGCGCGCGTCCGCGGAGCAGCTGGCGGAGCTCATTCGCGACAGCGAGTGCACGGTGGCGTTGACGGGGGCGGGGATCTCGGTGCCTTCGGGGATCCCCGACTTCCGCACCCCGGGCGAAGGGCTGTGGGAGAAGGTCGACCCGATGTCGGTGGCCACCATCGACGCCTTTCACCGCGACCCGCAACGGTTCTGGGAGTTCTACCGGCCCCGCTTCCACGCGCTCTCGGACAAGCGGCCGAACCCCGCCCACAAGGCACTCGCCGAGCTCGAGCGGCGCGGCCTGCTGGCGGCGGTGATCACCCAGAACATCGACCGCCTCCACCGCAAGGCGGGATCCGAGCGGGTAATCGAGGTCCACGGCTCGATCGCCACCGCGAGCTGCACCAGCTGCCAGGCGAGCTACGAGCTCGAGCGGGTGGCGTCGCTGTTCGACGACGACGGCGTCGCCACCTGCACCTGCTGTGGCGGCAAGGTGAAGCCGGACGTCGTCCTGTTCGGGGAGCTCCTGCCCGAGGACGCGATCGAGCAGGCCCAGGCGTGGTGCGCCCGAGCCGAGCTGCTGCTCTGCATCGGCTCGTCGCTCGAGGTCCACCCGGTCGCCGGCCTGCCGGGGGTGACGCTGGCCAGCGGCGGACGAATCGCCATCGTCACCAAGAGCTCGACCTCCTACGACCCCGACGCCGCGGTGCGACTGGACGGCGACGTGGTGGAAGAGCTCACCGCCGTCGTCGGCGCGCTTGACTAGTCCCTGCCGAGGGTCACTCGGGGCGTAGGGCCTGGCGGCGGCGCAGCACCCGCTCGCAGATCCTCAGCGTCTCGCCGAGCTCCGACACCCGCTCCGCGGAGAGCTCGCCACCCAGCGCCTCGTGGGCGGCCGCGAGCGCGGCTTCAAGGCGGGCGTCGAGCGCGGCGAGGTCCTCCTCCTGGTCCGGCCCGGCGTCGCCGGGCAGCTCGGCGAGCAGCGCCTCGAGGCCGACGCGAAGCTGGAATGCCGCCTCTCGGGGACGCCCCGCCTCGAGATCGGCACGCGCTCGCAGCAGCAGCGGCTCGCAGGGGTCGATCGGCTCGCGGCCGGCGAGCACCGCGGCCAGTCGCTCCTGGGGGCGAAGCGCCTGTGCGCGCCGTCGGCGCTGGGCGGGTGGCGGGACCTCGAACGCCTGCTCCCATCGGCCCTCCGCCAGTCCCTCGCCGGTCCCGTAGCCGACCCTCGCGACCAGGGCGGCCTCGCGCCCGATCTCGTGGCCGTAGGGGTCCTGGGTGGCGATCCGGTGCGCCCGCAGGACGTGGTTCGCCGTCCGCAGGGCGGCGCCGATCGCGAGCTCCGCCGCCTCGGGATCGCCCGTCACCCGCTCGAGCTCGCGGGCGGCCGCCTCCACCTCGTCGGGCTCGGCCGGGATCATCGTCAGACGGGTGAGAGGGACCTCGGGCGGCGGCCCGTGGTCGACGCGGTGGGCTCGGCGCTGACGACGGGGCAGGCGCCCCGCGACCGCCCCGAGGGTCTGGACGACGACGACCGCCTGCCCGTTTCCGCCCTCGCCGCGCACCAGGTAGCGCCCGTCGTCGAGCCCGAGGTGGCCCGGGACGTCGAGCTGCACGAAGCGAAAGCGTGAGCTTGGGCCGGCGGTCACGGCGCCCGCAGCCTATTGCGGGCGCGGGCTAGTCCCCGCGCGAGTTGCCGTGCTTGGGCTTCTTGGAGTGCTTGTGGGCGGGAAGCGAGAACCGCGACGGGGAGGTCGGGACGCTCGGGTTACGGATCTGGCCGAGGCGCTTGATCACCCGGTTCCACTGGCGCGGCTTGAGCAGCTGGCTGAACCGGTCGTTGAGCTGGCCGGGAGCGCCGACCGTGGACAGGAACGACGCCATCCTGTGACCCCAGGTCGTCTCGTTGCCCTCGTGGTAGGTGGCGTGGCTCAGCGGCACCCCGCTGCTGTCGGCGAATCCGATCTCGATCCCGGTCGAGCTGCCCGGGACGAAGGTGCCGATCTGCTGACCGGCCATCACCAGGTCGCCGGCCTGGACCGTCGGAGCGATCCCCTCGTAAACGAAGACCACCTGCCCGGCGCGCGAGCCGTCGAGCAGCCGGTAGAGGATGCCGCCGCCGCCGGGCCAGCCGGGAGCGCCGGTCTTCAGGATCTTGGCCTTGCCGATCGCCTTGATCGGCCCGGTGCCGACGAAGTCGACGCCCTGGTCGATCCGGCCCCGGACGGCGTCCACGAAGGGGCTCACATAGCCGGTGCCGGGGAGTGGGTAGTAGCCGATGTGGACGTGGTCGTAGTGGTCGGCGAGCGCGAAGCTGACCGGCCCCGGCAGGTCCTCAAGCGAGATCACCTGGTGAGGCTGCATCGTGCCCTGCAGCTTGAGCACCGACTTGATCAGCGAGTCCGCGAGCGTCCCGGTGCCTTGGTGCCCCGCTACCGGCACCCCGTTGATCTCGGCGATGTCCATAGCGTCGCCGGTCGAGTGCTCGGAGACGTTGCCGGAGGAGGTCGTGTAGCTGTGACCGCACTTGAGCGAGGTGATCGTCAGCCTGAAGCCGGTGTCGGCCAGGTACTCCATGGTTGCCAGGACGCGCTGGTCGATCTGGCCGGTCTTGATGTCGCTGCGCCCGCAGGCGTAGATCGAGAGCCGGGGATCGGCCAGCACCTTCCGCTGCAGGGCGCTCTTGCCCATCAGCAGGTCCTGGGTCACGTTCGAGGTCCCGGCGGTGTCGGTGAACGGGTTCTCCCCGGCGGCCCGGTAGATCGCGGTGGCCTCGAGCAGCTTCCAGCCGTCGAGGATCGGCTTCGGGTCGATCCGCGGGGCGCCCTTGCCGGCCGGCCGGATGGCGAAGTTCAGGTGCGGGGCGAGGTCAGTGGCCTTTCCGATCCTGCCGAGCACGGTGCCCGCGACCACGTGCGAGCCCTCGCGCAGCGGCTTCAGCTCCATCGAGCCCTTGTCGAGATGGAGCACGCCGGCGAAGTAGGACTTCAGGTTCAAGTAGCCGGGGAGGCTCTTGGTGAGCAGCTGGTCGAGCTGGCCGCTGATGTCGGCGCGATTCACGTTGTGGGGACGCTCCGGCAGGGCGTAGAGGCGCTGGCGGGCGTCCTCGGTGTTCACCGGTCCGCCTGCCGAGCCGCGCCCGGAGGCGCCCTTCGCCGAACCGGACTTGGGCTTTGCCCGGGTTGCCAACTTGCCCTTGGTGGCCGCCTGCGTCGGCGAACCGTCCTTCCCCGGGGTGACGAGCTTGAAGTCGGAGGCCGAGAGCTTGCGCTGCTTCGGCACCGCGTAGACCTTCGAGATACGCCCGAGCTGCGCGTAGATGAACCGGTTGCCGTAATCGTCCTCGAGGACGACGTACTTGCCCAGCTTCTTGCTCCAGCCGAGCCTGGCGATCGTGCCGTCGTTGACCGCGACCACCGCCGCGCCCGGATGGGAGTAGATGTCGATCCCTCGACGTGTGGGTGAGCTCGAGATCACGTCGGCGGCGTTTCCGGTCGAGCGCTGGCCGGGCTTCGCGCGCCTCGCCGCGGCGCGCTCGGAGATGTCGTCCGCGTAGCGGACCGTGCCGGTGACCGGGAACCGGTCGCCTTCGGTCAGGCCGGTCAGCGAGCCGACGAGGTCCTCCGGGAGGCCCCCGTACTGGCGCGCGTACAGCAGCACCTCGTCGACATACCAGGTGGCGTGGTTGTAGGCGAAGATCGCTCCCCGCAGGTCGGTGTAGCCACCGGCGGCCTTCAGGTACCGGGCCGCCGCGCAGATCGCGTCGACCGGGTTGTAGGGGTCCCGGCGGCCGTCGCCGTTGGCGTCGACCCCGTAGGCCTGCCAGCTCGAGGGCATGAACTGCATCCAGCCGATCGCGCCGGCGGTCGACACGTTGAGGTTGGTCCCGAACGCCGTCTCGATCTTGTTGATCGAGGCGAGCACCTCCCAGGGGATTCCGTACTGGGTCCCACAAGCCTGGTAGATCGGAAGCAGGAAGGGGGGTATCTCGAACTGGCTGATGACGAGGTTCGGGACGCCGATCGGGGCGGGGGAGGAGCTGCCGACGGTCAGCGTGGGGTTCGACGTGGTCGGGACGCCGTTCGGCGTCCGGGGTGGCGGCGGGGCGGCCGGCCGGCCCTGCCCGTGGTCGGCACCAGCCGAGGTACCGCCGTTGCCGTGCTCGCGGCGAGTCCGGGCCGGGCCCGTGTGCCGACCCGATCCACTGGGGCCGCCCGGCCCCGCCTGACCGCCGGTGGGGCCGGTCGGGCCGGTCGGGCCGGTGGGGCCGGTCGGGCCGGTCGGGCCGCTGGGACCGGTCGGGCCGCTTGGGCCGCTTGGGCCGGTGCTGCCGACGGCCGGGGCCGGGGCCAGATCGGTCTCATCGGCGTCGGACGACCCCGAG
>JAHEXV010000064.1 GCA_023251935.1 bacterium
GCCGTCCAATGCGGGCGATCGCCGAGGTGGTCGGCGACCTGATCGACGCGTCGTCGGTCGGCGGGGGGACCTTCGATCTCGGCTCGGCGAGCTTCGACCTGACCCGGATCGCGACAGGCCAGCTCGATGCCTACGTCGAGCCCGGGCCGCGGATCGTCACGGAGGTGCCGGGGATGCGCGAGGAGTTCGAGCGGGTCGGAGGTGGCGCGGTGCTCAACAATTCCCCCTACGACCTGGCGGCCGCCGCCCTGATCGTTGAGGAGGCCGGGGGCGTGGTCACCGACGCCCGCGGGGGCTCGCTGAGCGAGCGGCCGGTGCTCGGCTCGGGCGCCGAGTACCAGCTCTCGTGCGTCGCGGCGGCGACCCCGGAGCTCCACGAGGCGATCGTGCGCGAGCTTGACGCCGGGGTTCAACGGCTGATCGAAAAAGTAGGCTGACGCGGATGCTGCAGGACGTTGCCCTGGGCGCCCGCTCGCTTTCCGACTACACACACCTCGTCGGCCGAGGGCTGGTCGAGGAGATCCGCGAGCGGGCCAAGCGGCTGGAGGGCAAGCGGGTGCTTCACGTCAGCGCGACCGCATTCGGCGGCGGCGTCTCGGAGATCCTCTACGCGCTCGTGCCGCTGATGCGCGACGTCGGCCTGGATGTCCACTGGCGGGTGATCCTCGGCAGGGAGGAGTTCTTCAACGTCACCAAGCTGATGCACAACTCCCTGCAGGGCGACCCGCAGTCGATCTCCGATCCGGAGTGGGAGGTGTTCGAGGCCTACAACGCGATGAACGCGCAGGGACTCGACGACAATTGGGACGCGGTGATCGTCCACGACCCGCAGCCGGCGGGGCTGCGGGCCAACGCCCCCGACCGGTCGCGGCTCTGGATCTGGCGTTGCCACATCGACCTCTCGACTCCCAACGAGGAGACCCTGGGAAGGCTCCTGCCGCTGCTACGCGACTACGACGAGTCCGTGTACCACATGCAGAAGTACGTCCCCGACGGCCTCGACGGACGGGTGAGGATCATCCCGCCGGCGATCGACCCTCTGTCGCCCAAGAACATGGCCCTCTCCCCCGAGGACGCGTCCTTCGTCTGCCAGCAATTCGGGATCGACGTCGAGCGGCCACTGATGTGCCAGGTCTCCCGGTTCGATCCCTGGAAGGATCCGATGGGCGTGATCGACACCTTTCGCCTCGTCCGCGAGCAGATGTCCGACGTGCAGCTGGCGCTGGTCGGCTCGATGGCCACCGACGACCCCGAGGGCTGGGAGTTCTTCCAACGCACGTTCAGCTACGCGGACGGCGATCCCGACATCAAGATCCTCAACAACCTCAACAACGTGGGCGCGATCGAGGTCAACGCCTTTCAATCCCAGGCGGACGTGATCGTTCAGAAGTCCCTCCGCGAGGGGTTCGGCCTCACGGTCACCGAGGCGATGTGGAAGGTGCGGCCCGTGGTCGCCGGGAACGTCGGCGGCATCCCGTTGCAGATCGAGGACGGGGAGACCGGCTTCCTGATCTCCTCCCCCGAGGAGGCCGCCCAGCGCACCCTGAGCGTGCTCGGGGACCCCGAGCTCGCCAAGCGCCTCGGCAGGGCGGGCAAGGAGCGGACCCGCGAGCTGTTCCTGACGCCCCGCCTGCTTCGCGACTGGCTGGGCGTGTTCGAGGACCTGGGGCTGTGAGCGCGAACGCGGAGGTCGTGTGAGCGCGGATCGCCGTCTGGTGATCGTCTCCAACCGCGGTCCGGCGGAGTTCCATCGGGCCGACGGTGGCCAGCGCGCGGTTCGGCGCGGCGGCGGCGGGTTGGTCACGGCGCTCAGTGGGCTGGTCGCGCACCGGGGGGCGCTGTGGATCGCGTCGGCGATGACGGACGAGGACATCGCGGTCAGCCGCGAAGCCGGCGCCAGGCCGGTCACCCAGGAGATCGACGGAGTCACCTACGAGGTGCTGCTCGTGGAGAGCGACCCCGGGGCCTACGACCAGTTCTACAACGTGATCGCCAACCCGATCCTCTGGTTCATCCAGCACTACCTGTGGGACCTCTCGAACGCGCCGGACATCCGTCAGGAGGAGGCGGATGCCTGGGACCACGGCTACGAGGCGGTCAACTCCGACATCGCCGCCGCTGTTCTGGCGGCCGTCGAGGAGGACGCGGAGCCCCTTGTGATGCTCCACGACTACCACCTCTACACCTGCCCGGCGCGAATCCGAGAGGCCCGCCCCGACGTCTTCCTGCACCACTTCGTCCACATCCCCTGGTCGCAGCCCGACAGCTGGCGGATCCTTCCGGGGCGAATGCGCGAGCGGATCTATCGCGGCCTGTTGGCCAACGACATCATCGGCTTCCACACCACGGCCTACTGCCGAAACTTTCTCCACTGCTGCAGGGACCTGATGGAGCTCGAGGTCGACCACGAGGCCGGCGCGGTCCTGCACTCGGGGCGCCAGACCTGGGTGCGGGCCTACCCGCTGGGGATCGACGCCGGCCGGCTCGAGCGAGCCGCCGCCTCCACCGAGGTCGCCGAGTACGAGGCGGAGCTGCTGCGGCGGCGGCGCGATCATCTGATCCTCCGCGTCGACCGCGCCGACCTGTCGAAGAACGTGCTGCGCGGGTTCACGGCGTTCGACACCTTTCTGCAGCAGCACCCGGAGTTCCGGGAGCGGGTGACGTTCATCGCCCACCTGCAGCCGTCTCGAACCGACATCCCCGAGTACGCCGAGTACCTGGAGCGGATCGAGGCCCTCGTCGCGGTCGTCAACCACCGGCACGGAACCACCGATTGGATGCCGATCGACCTGCGGATCTACGAGAACTTCCCCGAGGCGGTGGCCCGCTACAAGCACTTCGACCTGCTGATCGTCAACTCCCTGTTCGACGGCATGAACCTGGTCGCCAAGGAGGCGCCGGCGGTCAACACCCGCGACGGCGTCGTGATGCTGTCCGAGAACACCGGCGCCCACGAGGAGCTCGGCGATTGCACCCTCTCGGTCAACCCGTTCGACATTCAGGAACAGGCCGACACCATCTTCCGGGCCCTAACCATGGACGCCGAGGAGCGGGCGCTCCGGGCGACCCGCCTGCGGGAGATCGTCCACGAGCGCGACCCCGGGGTCTGGATCGACGAGCAGCTCGCCGACATCCGGGCCAAGCGGGACGTCCAGGCGACGGCTTGATTACCGCCGCCTGATCGCGGCTCGCGCGACCCCGCGGGGCGACGCGAGAGCGCAGGCTTCTCAGCTCTCGAACCCGAACTCGGACGGGTGGCTCGGCGGCTCGCCGGGGTCGGGTTGAGGCGGCGCGGGGGCCGGGGGCGGTGGGGGAGGCTTCGGCGGAGCCGCCGGGGCTGGCGGCGGCGCCACCTCCACGGTGGGGGCAGGAGCCGCGGCCGACGCCGTGGGGGCGCTCGAGCGCCGGGCACCGTTGCCGCTCGACGGGCGATGGTGTGACCGGGGCCGTCGCCGGCTGGGCTCGTGGGGAGAATGGCGACCGCGCCGGCCCCGGCCCCGGTGGCGGTGAGCGGACCGGTTTCGCGGATCGCCGACGCGACCGCCCAGCTCGCCGGAGGAGCGCGCCGGCTGAATTGTCGCCGGGGCGAACCCGATGTCCGACTCCAGGGGCGGCGGCTCGGGGCGTCGCAGCAAGGCGGGCAGCCCGACCACCAGGGCGACGCAGGCGACCCCGCCGGCCGCGAGCTTGCCCACGTTCTCCCAGCGAATCCGCGCTCGCCTCTCCATCACGCCAACAACCCCGCCGACCCACGGTGCGCCCTCGCTCGCGCTAGCGACGAAGTCGCGGTGCAGGCGAGTACGACCTGCCACCCACGCCGCCAAAGGAGCACCCATTGGAGCTAGCGACGAAGTCGCGGTAGTTGCGGAGGTGCCTGCCGGGTCAGGTTGGCGCCTTACCCGCCGACACCGGACGCGAAGCGGAGCATGTCGGCGGAGTTATGTTGGCTATAGTCGTCCGCCGCTTTGGCCTCGACGACAGACAGGGAATACGAGCTCGTCCTGATGCTCGATCCCGAGATCCCGGAGGAGCGCCGCGAGCAGATCGCCTCCGAGGCTCGGAAGCGAATCGAGTCGGGCGGTGAGCTCAAGCACGACAACTCCTGGGGGATGCGCAAGCTCGCCTACGAGATCCGTCAGCGAACCGAGGCCGACTACCGCTTCTTCCGGTTCCAGACCCAGGGAGGGCTCCTCGACGAGCTCGACCACAACCTGCGGATCGCCGACGGGGTGCTGCGCTTCCGGATCTTCAAGGTCGACCCGGGCTCTCCGGCGGTGGTTCCGCCGGCCCCGCTTGCGAGCTCCGCGTCGGCCCCCGCTCGGGGGTCTCGTCGTTCCACCGGGGCGCCCGCACGCGGCGAGCCCGAGCGCGACGCCGAGCCGTCGCCCGAGCCCGCGCCGGAGCCCAAGGCGGAGCCCCAAGCGGCCACCGCCTCGGAGCCGGCGCCGGAACCGCCCGCCGCGCCAAAGGGCGATGGCGAGGAGCCGGAACCGCCCGCCGCGCCAGAGAGCGATGGCGAGGAGCCGGCGCCGCCCGCCGACCAGGGCTCGGAGCCCCAGGCGGCCGAGTAAAGCCGCTCGTTGCGCCTTTCCCCACCCCCGAGGGGGGCGAGAACGCGCCGCTTGCGTCCTTAGACTGGGGAGCGGATCAAACGAGTCGAGGAAGGGGTGAGCGAATGGCCGCCACCAATCTGAACGTCGTAGTCGTCACGGGCAACCTGACCCGCGATCCGGAGCTCCGCAGCCTCCCGAGCGGGACGTCGGTCTGCAAGCTGCGGGTGGCGGTGAACAGCCGCCGCAAGGACCAGGCCAGCGGCGATTGGGTGGACAAGCCGAACTACTTCGACGTCACGGTGTGGGGCGCGCAGGGCGAGAACTGCGCCACCTACCTCTCCAAGGGCCGCCCGGTGGCGGTCGAGGGGCGCCTGGACTGGCGCGAATGGGAGGCGCAGGATGGGTCGAAGCGGCAGAGCGTCGAGATCATCGCCAACTCGGTGCAATTCCTCGGCTCGCGCGATGAGGGGGCCGGTGGCGACGGCGGCGCTCCTCGCTCCGACGTCCCCGCCGACACCTCGGACTTCGAGGACTCCGCGCCCGCGGGCGTCGGCTCGTCGGGCGACGACATCCCGTTCTGAGCGCTCTCGGCGCTGAGCCGAGACAGCCCGCCCGGCTATTATGCGCATCCGCGCCGCCCGGAGCAGAGGCGGCGCGCGTGCGAGAGCGTGGGAACTGTGACCGACAAGCGTGAGCGGGCCTGATGGCGCGCCGGCAACGAGGACCGATCGGAGCCCAGGGCGGCCCCGGCGGCGGGCGAAGGCGCCCGCGTGGCGCGGATCGCTACCGGCCGCGCAAGTACACGCGGATCAACGTCGAGCAGATCGACTACAAGGACCTGGCGACCCTGAGACGCTTCATCTCCGATCGGGGCAAGGTTCGCTCGCGACGCGTCACCGGCCTTTCGCGGCGCCACCAGAAGCAGCTCGCGGTGGCCGTCAAGCGCGCCCGCGAGATCGCGCTCCTTCCCTACGTCGGCGAGCGGTAGGCGGCGGGGCGACGGTGGCGCAGGCGATCCTGCTCAAGGATGTCGACAGCCTCGGCAGAGCGGGCCAGGCGATCGACGTCTCCCCCGGATATCTGCGCAACTACCTGCTGCCTCGAAAGCTTGCCCAGCCGGCAACCGATCGGGCCTTGGAGGAGGCCCGCCGCCGCCAGGAGGCGGCCGAGCGAGCGGCGCGGGACGCCGCCGAGCGGGCCGAGGAAGCCACGGCGCTGCTCTCGAAGACCGTGCTCACGATCCAGCACCGCGCCGGCGAGGACGGAAAGCTCTACGGCTCGGTGACCGGCAAGGAGATCGCCGAGGCGATCGCCGAGGCGCGCGGGCTGAAGATCGATCGCAAGAAGATTCGCCTCGAGGACCCGATCCGCGAGATCGGCACCTACATGGTCGAGGTCGAGGTGGGCGGCGCGACCGCGCGGATCAAGACGATCGTCGCCGAAGAGAAGTAACCGCGGCGCCAGCCGCAGTCTTTCGCGCCAGTTTGCGGGAACCCGCCTCGCGACGGCCGAGCGCGTGTGATTTCCTCGCGGCCGGGGCCGGGATGGGGCGAATCCGCCGCTTCGGGGCCTCTAATAGGAAGGAGCCAAATGCGCTCCGCCCAGCCCGAACAAGGCCAGATGCCGACCGCCGAGACCCACGTCCCGCCCCAGAACCTCGAGGCCGAGGCCTCCGTGCTGGGAGCGATGATGGTCTCCGAGGGGGCGATCGCCCCCGTGGTTCTCGACATCCGCCTCCACGACGAGGACTTCTACCGGGAGCGCCACCGGATCGTCTTCCGCGCGATCACCAGTCTGTACGAGAAGGGTGAGCCGGTTGACGCCCTGACGGTCTCCGAGCACCTCACCCAGGGCGGTGAGCTCGCCGAGGCGGGCGGCAAGGAGGGGATCTCGGAGCTGGCCTCGACCGTGCCGGTGCCCGGGAACGCCCGTCACTACGCCCAGATCGTCAAGCAGAACTCGCTCCTGCGCCGGCTGCTCGCCACCTCGCAGCAGATCCAGAAGTCCGTCCACGATCGCGAGGGCGAGCCAGGGGCGCTGGTGGAGCGCGCGGAGAGCCTGCTGTTCAAGGTCGCCCACGAGGAGCGGGCGAGCGACTTCCGGCGAGTCGCCGAGGTGTTGGGCGACGAGATCGATCGCCTCGAGGCGCTCTCCAAGGGGGACCGCGAGCTCACCGGGACGCCGTCCGGGTTTCGCGACCTGGACGGGGTGCTGGGCGGGTTTCAGCCGGGGAACCTGATCGTGATCGCGGCGCGGCCTTCCCTGGGGAAGTCGGCTTTGGTCTGCAACATCGCCGAGAACGTCGCCTCCAAGCACGGCACGACGGTCGCCTTCTTCTCGCTCGAGATGTCCGAGGCGGAGCTCGCCCACCGCTTCATCGCCTGCCGCGCACGGATCCCGAACGACAAGCTGCGCAAGGGCAACGTGGCGGCGCGCGACTGGCCGCGGGTAGTGCGGGCGTGCAACGAACTCGAGAAGGCTTCGCTGTGGCTCGACGACTCCTCCGACCTCAGCCTGCTCGAGCTGCGTGCGAAGGCCCGACGGCTGGCCGCCAGCGAGGGAAACCTCGGGCTCGTGATCGTCGACTACATGCAGCTGATGCGCCCCGAGGATCCGCGAGTCAACCGGGTGGAGCAGGTCGGCCAGGTCAGCCGGGGCCTGAAGATCCTCGCTCGCGAGCTGGACGTCCCGGTGATCGGCATCTCGCAGCTCTCGCGCGCGCCCGAGCTGCGTCCCGACAAGCGGCCGATCCTCTCCGACCTGAGGGAAAGCGGAAACCTCGAGCAGGACTCGGACGTCGTGATGTTCATCTACCGGGAGTCAAAGTACGACGAGGAGGCCGACCCCAGCGAGGCGGAGTTCATCATCGCCAAGCATCGAAACGGCCCCACGGGGAAGGTGGACGTCGTCTTCCTGGAGCAGTACCCGCGATTCGTCGACCGAGCAGGGGGCGCCGAGCGGCCGGCCGAGCAGAGGCCCGGCGAGGGCCCGCCCCTGATCGACCTCGCAGAGGAGGCGTGAGCTCCTCACCCAGACCGGTGAGGCTGGCGGGCGCCGGCGACGCCCGAGTGGCCTGCCCGCTCGGCGTCTGCGACGGCTCCGGCTGGATCCTCGGCCCGGAGGACGTGGCCAGGCCCTGCGAGTGTCGGGAGGGCCGCATGTCCCGGCGCCGAGCGCGCGGCGTGGCGTCGGCGATCCCCCGCAAGTACCGGGGGGTGAGCCTCGATCGGCCACCGGTCTCCGAGATGGCCCGCGATCCTGGTCGCGCCCCGGTGTACGAGGCCGTCAGGGAGTTCATCGAGGCGATTGACGAGCGGCTGGCCGAGGGCGAGGGCATGTGGCTGATGGGCGACGTCGGCACCGGCAAGACGACGCTCGCGATGCTCGTCTCCAAGGCCGCGGTCGAGGCCGAGCGGGCGGTCGCCATCTACTCGCTCCCCCGACTGCTGGCGCGAATCAGGCGCACCTACGATGCCGAGGCGGGCGAGCAGTCATATCTGGAGTTCTTCGAGCGGCTGACCTCGGTCGACCTGCTCCACATCGACGACCTGGGGGCCGAGAAGAGCAGCGACTGGGTGCTCGAGCAGCTCTACGCGATCGTCAACGAGCGCTACGAGGCCCAACGCTCGATGGTGGTGACGACAAACCTCGACCAGGTGGCCCTCGAGGAGCAGATCGGGCCCCGCACGGTCTCCCGCCTGGTCGAGATCTGCGGGGATCCGCTGCCGCTGTTCGGCGAGGACCTGCGCTACCGGGTTGCCTGATCCGCTGCCTGTAATAGGTTCCGCCGTATCAGCGGATTGGAGAGACCATGCATGCCAGCATTCGCAAGTACAAGGTGGATCCGAGTCAGATCGACGAGGTGTCCCGGCGAGTCGCCGATACCTTCGTCCCACGGGTGTCCGCCGTATCCGGCTTCGTCGGCTACTACGTCGTCGATGCCGGCAACGGGATCCTGATCACCGTCACCCTCGGCAACGACCCCGGCGCGGTGGAGCAGTCGGCCGAGATCGCCGCGGAGTTCGTGCGTGACGAGCTGTCGGAGATCGAGATCGAGCGGGTCGAGGCGGCGCACGGCGAGGTGACGGTCAGCCAGACGGCCTGATCGCGCCCCACGCGGTCCACACGGAGTGCGCCCGTCCCGGGCGCACTCCATAATCACGCGAGAAATGCCTGGAATCGTGATCGTCGGCGCCCAGTGGGGCGACGAGGGAAAGGGGAAGCTGACCGACCTGCTCGCCGAGCGGGCGGACGTCGTGGTCCGCTTCCAGGGCGGCAACAACGCCGGCCACACGATCGTCCGGGACGGCGAGGAATTCAAGTTCCACCTGATCCCGTCCGGAATCCTCTATCCCGGCAAGACCTGCGTGGTCGGGAACGGGGTGGTCATCGACCCGGCGATCTTCATCGGCGAGCTCGACGGGCTGCGGCGCCGCGGGATCGACCCGAGCGGCCTGCGGATCTCGGCCAACGCCCACCTGATCATGCCCTACCACGTGATGCTCGACACGGCGGGGGAGGCGAAGCTCGGCAAGCTCGAGATCGGGACCACGAAGCGCGGGATCGGGCCCTGCTACGCGGACAAGGCGGCTCGCCTCGGGATCCGCGTCCAGGACCTCCTCGACGCGAAGATTCTGCGCAAGAAGATCATGGCGGCACTCGAGCCGAAGCAGCAGATGCTGCGTCCCTTCCTCCGGGACCCGAAGCTCGACCTGCACGCGATGACCGAGGAATACCTGCGCTACGGGCATCGGCTCGAGCCCTTCATCGCCGACACCGCCCGTCTGTGCTGGGACGCGCTCGACGCCGGCCGCACGGTGATCTTCGAGGGCGCCCAGGGCACCCTCCTCGACCTCGATCACGGCACGTATCCGTTCGTCACCTCCTCGAACCCGATCGCCGGGGCCGCCTGCGTGGGCGCTGGCGTCGGGCCGGCCGACATCGACGAGGTCTGGGGAGTCGCCAAGGCGTACACGACGCGGGTCGGGGCCGGCCCCTTCCCCACCGAGCTCGACGATCAACTCGGCGCCCACATCCGCGAACGGGGTGGCGAGCGCGGCACGACCACCGGCCGCGACCGCCGGACCGGCTGGCTCGACCTCGTGGCGCTTCGGTACGCCGCCCGCCTCAACCGGCTCTCGGCCCTGGCGATCACCAAGCTCGACGTGCTCTCAGGCATCGATCCGCTGCGGGTCGCGGTCCGCTACCGCTCCAGCGAGGGGGCGCGGCTCGACGAGCTGCCCTACCACCAGTCGGTGCTGCACGCGGCCGAGGCCGAATACGAGGAGCTGCCGGGCTTCGAGGACGAGATCGGGGCGTGCCGCAGCGAGGCCGAGCTGCCCACCGAGGCGCGGGACTACCTCGACTTCGTCTCCGAGCACGCCGGCGTCGCGATCCGGCTGGTCGGCGTGGGCCCGGGCCGCGAGCAGGTGATCTGGATGGGCGAGGCCGAGCGCCACCTGCGGGCGGCGTAGGCGTGCGGCGCGACTAGACTCACCCGCCATGTTCGAGAAGGTGCTGGTCGCCAACCGAGGCGAGATCGCGATTCGCGTCATGCGGACGCTCGAGGAGATGGGCATCGCCTCGGTTGGCGTCTACTCCGAGGCCGACCGCGAGGCGCCACACGTCGGCGAGGCCGACGAGGCCCATCTGATCGGCCCACCCGTGCCCGCCGAGAGCTATCTGAACGTGGAGAGACTGCTCGACACCGCGAGCAAGGCGGCAGCCGAGGCGATCCACCCCGGCTACGGGTTCCTGGCCGAGAACGCTGGGTTCGCGGCCGCCTGCGAGAACGCCGGAATCGTCTTCATCGGCCCGCCGGCAAGCGCGATCGAGGCGATGGGGTCGAAGACGCGGGCTCGCGAGCTGATGGCCGGCGCCGGGGTGCCGATCGTGCCGGGCACCACCGCTCCGGTGGAGAGCGTCGCCGACGCCAGGAAGCGGGCGGAGGAGATCGGCTACCCCGTCGCCTGCAAGGCGGCCGGCGGGGGCGGCGGCAAGGGCTTTCGGGTGGCCAGCTCGGAGGAGGAGCTGGAGGAGGCGTTCGAGGGCGCTGCCCGCGAGGGCGAGAAGTTCTTCTCCGATCCCACCGTCTACCTGGAGCGCTATCTCGAGGATCCTCGCCACGTCGAGGTCCAGGTGCTTGCCGACTCGCACGGCAACGTCGTCCACCTCGGCGAGCGGGATTGCTCGATCCAGCGCCGCCACCAGAAGCTGATCGAGGAGGCGCCGGCTCCCCACGTCGACGACGCGATGCGAGAGCGCATCGGCAAGGTCGCCACCGACGCCGCGGCCGCGGTCGGCTACCGGTCCGCCGGGACGGTCGAGGGGCTGCAGGACGGCGACGACTACTTCTTCCTCGAGATGAACACGCGCGTTCAGGTCGAGCACTGCGTCACCGAGATGGCCACCGGGATCGACATCGTCCGCGAGCAGGTGCTGATCGCGGCGGGGGAGGAGCTGTCCGTGGGGCAGAGCGAGATCGAGCTCCGCGGTCACGCGATCGAGTGCCGGATCAACGCCGAGGCGGCGCACAAGGGCTTCGCCCCGGCGCCCGGAAGGATCAGCTCGTACGCCGAGCCAGGCGGGCCCGGCGTGCGAGTCGACTCGGGGGTTCGGCCGGGCTCAGAGGTGACGCCGCTCTATGACCCGATGATCGCCAAGCTGATCGTCTGGGACGTGGACCGCGAGCGGGCGACGGCGCGCATGCTGCGAGCGCTCGGCGAGTATCAGATCGGCGGGTTGACGACCCTGATCCCGTTTCATCGAGCGATCCTGGCGACCGAGCAGTGGCGCCGGGCCGAGACCTGCCGCGATCTGCTGGCCGACAAGAAGTGGCTGAAGTCGCTGGTGCCCCCGCCGCCCGATTCGGAGGCGTACGAGGGGGCCGGCGGCGATGGCGAGGAGCAGCCGCCCCCCGAGGCGCGCGTCTACAAGGTCGAGGTCGATGGGCGCCTGCACGAGGTCAAGGTGATCGGCGCGGCGCCACCGGCGGCGTCCAACTCGGGCGCGCCGGCGGGGCTGCGGCGTCCGCCGCGCCGCGAGCGGGCGGCCGGGCGGGGAGGCGGAGGCGGCGGCAGCGCAGAAACCCTCGTCTCCCCGATGCAGGGCTCGGTGCTGAAGGTGCCGGTCAGCAAGGGCGACGAGGTCGAGGAGGGGGCGCTGATCTGCATCATCGAGGCGATGAAGATGGAGAACGAGATCACGGCCCACCGCGCCGGCAAGGTGACCGAGCTCAAGGTTGCCGAGGGCGGCTCGGTGGCGGCGGGCGACGCGATCGCCAAGATCGAATGACGTTGCCGTGGCGCGGGCCGGGGCCGGGCCGTCCGGCGCTGCCGCTCCCCCCGCAGAGGATGCCGCTTCGACGGGGTGGCCTATGGCGCAAGCGCTGGCGCTACGTGGGCGCGTTCTGCGACCAGCTGCTTCTCTGCGCGGCCCGGATCCAGGTCGGGCCGCTGGGCCAGACGTTCTGGGTCGTCTGGGACCGCGAGGAGCGCCGCATGTGGGAGCGCACCAAGGTCCTGGTTCCGGGGGCCCGGGGCGAGGTCTGGACCGAGGTGGGCGACGGCAACGGCCTCGTCCACCACGCCGAAGACGAAGGCTCCCTGGTGCGGATCGAGAGCCACCATCCCGAGGCGGGCGAGGTGCGAGCGTTCCTGCGCCTCGGCACGGGGGAGTGGGTCGAGACCGTCTGCCCCAACGAAGCCGGACAGTACGTGTGGACCCGCAAGCGCGCCGACGTTCCGGTCGACTGCGACGTCCGGATCGGGGACCGCCGCTGGCAAGTGGAGGCGCGAGGCATGGAGGACGAGTCGGCCGGCTATCACCCGCACCACACAGTCTGGAGCTGGTCCGCCGGCGTGGGCACGACCACAGACGGACGAGCGGTGGGATGGAACCTGGTCAGCGGCATCAACGATCCGGCCGAGCGCTCCGAGCGGGCGATCTGGGTCGCCGGTGAGCCATCCGAGCCGGGCCGGGTCAGCTTCGACGGCCTGCGGGCGATCGTCTTCGACGATGGGGCGCGGCTTGAGTTCGCGGGGGAGTGCGAGCGCCGTAGGGAGGAGAACAAGGTCCTGGTCCGCTACGAGTATCGGCAGCCATTTGGCAGCTTCAGCGGCTCGCTCGCCGGCGGCCTAGAGCTCGAGCGAGGCCTCGGGGTGATGGAGCACCACGACGCTCGCTGGTGATCGTCGCCCGCACCGCGTTCGCCGCGAACTGGCTGTTGATGCGCCGATTGGTGGCGGGCGCCCTAGGGAAGAGCGCCGCGGGGCGTGAGCCGCCCGCCATCGGCCAGCCTCGGTTCCTGTCCTTGATCGCTCGGCTGCCGCTCGAGGTCGCCGAGGGCTTGGCGGAGGCGGCGTCGGGCTTCGGCCAGACCCAGCCGGAGCACTACCTCTATCCGCCCGCGGACATCCACCTGACCGTCCTCGGCCTTGCCGATCTCCCGGGGCTGGAGGGCCAGGTCGGCGTCGCGGTGGCGAGACATCGCCCCTTCGAGGTCGAGGTTTGGGGGCTGAACGTCTCCTCGGACACGGTGTTCGCCGAGCTCCACCCTCGCGGGCCGGGGCTGCGAGCCCTGCGGGGTGATCTGCGGAGCGCCGAGTCGGGCGAGCATGGATCGATCTCCCGCTGGCTGCGACGGCGGCTCGCCCACGCCAACGTGATGCGGTTCGGAGCGCCAGTCGATCCTCGCCTGCTCGCCGAGGTTGGAAGGCTGAGGGCAATGCGGTTCGGGCGCTTCGAGGTCGACGAGGTCGAGCTGGTCCGCACCGACAAGGTGCTCTCCAGGGCCGGCACCCGGACGCTGGGCCAGTTTCGGCTCGGCTAGACGACCACCCGCTGGGCTGCTCAGCCCGGGTAGACGCCCTCGACCAGCCACCGCCAGGGAGGTTCCTCGCCCGCCGGGAAGTCGTAGTGGTTGCGGCCGGGGAGGGTCTCGAGCGGGACCAGACGCGGGTTCGCGGCCTCGAGCAACGGCGTCGACGCGTTGGCGGCGATGTCCCGCGAGCTGCCTCGTCGGATCACCCGCTCCCAGCCGATCGTCGGGCGGTAGAGCCAATACGTGATCTCGACGCCCCCGGTCGCGCGGCGATCGTC
>JAHEXV010000065.1 GCA_023251935.1 bacterium
CAGGCGCCCGCAAGGCATTCGAGATATGAGGAGCTTTAGCTCCGAAACCGGCATGTCAGGGCGCCGCAGGCGCCCGCAAGGCATTCGAGATATGAGGAGCTTTAGCTCCGAAACAGGCGTGAGTACGTAAGCTCAGGCTCCGATGGCGAAGAAGGTTCTCACCATGATCAAGCTCCAGATCCCGGCCGGGGCGGCCAACCCTGCCCCGCCGGTCGGCCCCGCGCTCGGCCAGCACGGGGTCAACATCATGGAGTTCTGCAAGGCGTTCAACGCCCAGACGCAGCAGGACGCCGGAACGATCATCCCGGTCGAGATCACCGTCTTCGAGGACCGCTCGTTCGAGTTCATCACCAAGACCCCCCCGGCAGCGGTCCTGATCAAGGAGGCGGCGGGGCTCGAGAAGGGCTCCGGCGAGCCGAACCGCGAGAAGGTCGGCCGGATCAGCTCCGCGCAGGTGCGCCAGATCGCCGAGCGCAAGATGCCCGACCTGAACGCGAACGACCTCGACGCCGCCTCGAGGATCATCGCCGGCACGGCGCGCTCGATGGGCGTCGAGGTCGACGGGGAGCTGCAATGACCGGACGTCGCCGAGGCAAGCGGTTCCGCGCCGCCTACGAGAAGGTCGACCGCGACCACCACTATGCGCCGGCCGAGGCCGTGGCGCTGGTCAAGCAGACGGCGAGCACCAAGTTCGACGAGACGGTCGAGGTTCACCTGCGCCTCGGCGTCAACGTCCGTCACGCCGAGGAGCAGCTCCGCGGGACGCTTGCGCTCCCGCACGGCCTCGGCAAGGAGGTGACAGTGGCGGTGTTCGCGGAGGGCGATGGGGCGAAGGCGGCGACGGAAGCCGGAGCCGACCATGTCGGAACCCAGGATCTCGCCGACCGCGTCAACGATGGCTGGACCGACTTCGACGTCGCGATCGCCACCCCCGACCTGATGGGGCCGGTGGTCTCGAAGCTCGGTCGGATCCTGGGCCCGCAGGGCAAGATGCCGAACCCCAAGGTCGGCACCGTGACGAACGACATCGCCAAGGCCGTGAGCGAGGCGAAGGCGGGCAAGGTGGAGTACCGCACCGATCGTCAGGCGGTGATTCACCTGACGATCGGCAAGGCGAGCTTCGACGAGCGGGCGCTGCTCGAGAACTACGCCGCCGTGATCGAGGAGATCGTCCGCGCCAGGCCCGCTGCGGCCAAGGGTCGCTACCTGCTCTCGATCACCCTCGCCACCACAATGGGCCCCGGCGTGCGGGTCGACGCCTCCCGCACCCGCGAGGCCGAGATCCTGGTCGGCGCACAGAACGGCGCGCCGTCCGCCGCGGAGGCCGAGCCGGCACCGGTGGAGGCGCCTGCGTAGAATCGGGCCACCCAGCAACCTGCCGAAGACCGCCGGCGGGGCTCCTGACAAGCGGGCCCGGAAGACCGGCGCAGGCGAGGCCTCGAGTCGACGCTCCGAGCCCGCCTGCGTGCGGGCTTTTTTTTCGGCGAGCGACGAGCGACGAAGGATCGATCGACTTTGAACAAGGACCAAAAAGCAGCCCTGGTCGACGAGATCGCTGACCGCCTCGGCGAGGCGAGCGCGATCTTCGCGGTCGACTACCGGGGCATCAGCGTTCCCCAGGCGGCCGAGCTGCGCACCCAGCTCTCGGAGGCCGACGCCACCTTCCGCGTCGTCAAGAACCGGCTCGCCAAGCGGGCCGTGGAGCGGACCGGGGCCGCCGAGCTCGACCCGCTGCTCGAGGGCCCGACCGCGCTGACCTTCGTCAAGGGGGACGCGGTGATGGCGGCAAAGGCGATCGCGACCTTCGGCCGCCAGAACGAGATCCTCGAGTACAAGGGCGGGCTGATGGATGGGGCGCCGCTCGCTCCCGATCAGTTCAGCGCGATCGCCCGCCTGCCGGGCGTCGACGTTCTGCGCGGCCAGCTGGTCGGAATCGCGGCCAGCCCGCTGACCGGGTTGACCCGGGGCCTGGCGTCCCTGGTCTCGGGGCTCGCGGTGGCGCTCGGCCAAATCCAGGAGCGGGGGCTGGTCAGCGGGGAGGAGGACGCGTCGCCGGAGGCGGCACCCGCAGAAGCCTCGGCCAACGAGGAGCCCGCTCCGCCGGAGGGCGCAGAGACTTCAGAGGAGACCGCAGAGATTTCAGAGGAGACCAAAGACGACGAGTCATCCGAGGAAGCCGAAGCCGAAGGCGAGGATTCCGAGGGGTCTGAAAACGACGAAGGATCCGAGGAATCGGGATCCGAGGAAGCCGAAGACGAGGCTTCGGAGGAGGATAAATAGTGGCGACCAAGACGATTTCCACCGAGGAGTGGATCGAGGAGCTGAAGGGCATCTCGGTGCTCGAGCTCTCGGAGCGAATCAAGGCCCTGGAGGAGGAGTTCGGCGTCTCGGCGACCGCAGTCGCCGCCGCCGCCCCCGCGGCAGCAGCCGCGGCCGGCGAGGATGGCGGCGAGGAGGAGTCGGCGACCGTCGATGTCGTGCTCACCGCTCCCGGCGACAAGAAGATCCAGGTGATCAAGGCGGTCCGCGCTGCCACCGGCCTCGGCCTCAAGGAGGCCAAGGCGCTGGTCGACAGCGCCCCGAAGGCGGTCAAGGAGGGCCTCGACCGCGAGGAGGCCGAGAAGTTGAAGGGCGAGCTCGAGGAAGCGGGCGGCGAGGTCGAGGTCAAGTAGGCGCCGGCCGCGCTCGGCGGGTGACGGCGTTCGGGCCTGCTAGGCTTGCACAAGCGTGCGTGGCTATGGTATTTTGCGGGGTCGCGCGCCGGTGAGCCCTGCTGCCCGAATCTACTCGCGCGGATTCGCTTCCCCGACCATCTGAGGAGTCGCCCAGTTGGCCAGATCTCATGCTGCCCCTGTCAACCGCAGGACATTTTCCCGTCTCGAGAACCCGCTTGAAGTTCCACACCTGATCGACATCCAGCGCCTCTCCTTCGAGCACCTGACCAACCCGAAGGAGGGCCTGCTCAGGGAGACGATCGACGACATCTCGCCGATCGAGGACTACACGGGCAATCTGGCGATTGTCTTCGGTGAATTCAAGTTCGAGGACCCCACGCACTCGGTCGCCGAGTGCCGGGAGAAGGACATCACCTACTCGCGACCGTTGAACGTCACGGTCGCGTTCCAGAACCGCGAGACCGGCGAGATCCGGGAGCAGACCGTGTTCATGGGCGATTTCCCGTGGATGACGGAGCGCGGCACGTTCATCATCAACGGCACCGAGCGGGTCGTCGTCACCCAGCTCGTGCGCTCCCCCGGCGCCTACGTGATGGAGCCGAAGGACCGCGAGAAGCAGGTCTTCATCGCCAACCTGATGCCGGCACGGGGCTCCTGGCTGGAGCTCGAGATCGACAAGAAGGGCCGGGTCTACGCGCGGATCGACCGGAAGCGCAAGCTGCCGGTCACAGTGCTGCTGCGGGCGATGGGCTTCGTCTCGGACGAGGAGATCCTCGAGCTGTTCGACAGCTCGGTCTACATCCGCCACACGATCGAGTCCGACACCGAGCCGACCAAGACCGAGGAGGGGGCGCTGGTCGAGCTGTTCAAGAAGCAGCGGCCCGGCGAGCCGCCCTCGGTCGACGCCGCGCGGGCGCTGATGGAGCAGCTGTTCTTCGACCCGAAGCGCTACGACCTGACCCGCGTCGGGCGCTACAAGCTGAACGCCCGCCTCGACCTCGACGTCGATCTCGACACCCGGGTCCTGACCAAGGACGACATCGTGGCGCTGATCCGCGAGCTGACCACGATTCCGCGGCTGCTCGGGATCCCCGAGGAGGTCGACGAGGAGAACCCGATCAAGGACTACGCCGCCGAGGCGCAGACCTACCCCCGCGACCCGATCGGCGATCACCTCGACGAGTACGAGCACTTCGGCAACCGCCGCCTGCGCACGGTCGGCGAGCTGATCCAGGATGCGTTCCGGGTCGGTCTTTACCGGATGGAGCGGGTGGTCCGCGAGCGCCTCACGACCGAGGACTCGGATGCGATCACGCCCCAGACGATCATCAACATCCGCCCGGTGGTCGCCGCCCTGAAGGAGTTCTTCGGTTCCTCCCAGCTGTCGCAGTTCATGGACCAGACCAACTCGCTCGCCGGGCTCACCCACCGGCGCCGGCTGTCGGCGCTCGGCGCCGGCGGCCTGACCCGCGAGCGGGCCCCGATCGAGGTCCGCGACGTGCACCCGACCCACTACGGGCGGATGTGCCCGATCGAGACTCCCGAGGGGCCGAACATCGGGCTGATCGGCTCGCTGTCCTCCTACGCCCAGGTCTCCGAGCACGGCTTCGTGACCACCCCTTATCGCGTCGTCAAGGACGGCGTGGTGACCAACAAGATCGTCAACCTCGACGCGACTCAGGAGGAGGAGAAGACGATCGCCCAGGCGAACGCCGAGGTCGACCCGAAGACCAAGCGGCTGAAGGGGCCGCAGGTTCTCTGTCGGTCCGCCGATGGCGAGCTGGTCACGGTTTCGCCGAAGCAGGTCGACCTGATGGACGTCTCCCCGACCCAGATCTGGTCGGTGGCGACGGCGCTGATCCCGTTCCTCGAGCACGACGACGCCAACCGGGCGCTGATGGGCTCGAACATGCAGCGCCAGGCGGTGCCGTTGCTGAAGCCCGAGGCGCCCCTGGTGGGCACCGGGATGGAGCGCCGCGCGGCGATCGACACCGGCGACGTCGTGCTTGCCTCGAACGACGGAGAGGTGAGCTACGTGGACGCCGAGCGAGTCACGGTCGCCCACGGGTCGAAGAAGGACGAGTACGACCTGCTCAAGCACATGCGCTCCAACCAGGGCACGATCATCCACCAGCGTCCGATCGTCTCGGTCGGCGACAAGGTCAAGGCCGGTGACGTGCTCGCCGACGGCTCCTCGACGGCCGGCGGCGAGATCGCCCTCGGCAAGAACGTCGTGGTCGCCTTCATGTCCTGGGAGGGCTACAACTTCGAGGACGCGATCATCATCTCCCAGCGCCTGGTCAAGGACGACGAGCTGACCTCGATCCACATCGAGGAATACGAGATCGACGCCCGCACGACCAAGCTCGGCGACGAGGAGATCACCCGCGACATCCCGAACCGCTCCGAGGAGAGCCTGCGGAATCTCGACGAGCGGGGAATCGTCCGGATCGGCGCCGAGGTCGCCTCGGGCGATCTGCTGGTCGGCAAGGTCACCCCGAAGGGCGAGACCGAGCTGACCGCCGAGGAGAAGCTGATCCGCGCGATCTTCAAGGAGAAGGCGCGTGAGGTCCGCGATACCTCGCTCAAGGTCCCGCACGGTGAGGGCGGCGTGGTGATCGACGTGATCACCTTCGACCGCGACGCCGGCGACGACCTGCCGCCCGGAGTCAACAACCTGGTTCGGGTCTACGTGGCGACGAAGCGCAAGATCGCCGAGGGCGACAAGCTCGCCGGGCGCCACGGCAACAAGGGCGTGATCTCGCGGATCGTGCCCGAGGAGGACATGCCGTTCCTCGAGGACGGGACCCCGGTCGACGTGATCCTCAACCCGCTCGGCGTGCCGAGCCGGATGAACATCGGCCAGATCCTCGAGACCCACATCGGGTGGGCGGCCGCCAACGGCTGGTACGACGACGGCACCCAGGCCTACAAGGAGGTGGAGCGAAACGGCGACCGCGTCTACGTCGCCTCGCCGGTCTTCGACGGGGCCACCGTGGACGACGTCGACGAGGCGCTGGTGCGCTGGCAGGACGAGCACGCCGACCGCGGCATCGACCTCGCGATCGACAAGAGCGCCCGCGAGGGGACCCGGGCCTTCGGTACCACGAGGCTGTTCAACGGGCGCACCGGCGAGCCCTACGAGAGCCGGGTCACGGTCGGCAACATGTACATCCTCAAGCTCCTCCACCTGGTCGACGACAAGATCCACGCTCGCTCCACCGGCCCGTACTCGCTGGTCACCCAGCAGCCCCTGGGCGGCAAGGCGCAGTTCGGCGGCCAGCGGTTCGGCGAGATGGAGGTGTGGGCGCTGGAGGCCTATGGCGCCGCCTACACGCTCCAGGAGATGCTGACCGTGAAGTCCGACGACACCGTCGGCCGGGTGAAGGCCTACGAGTCGATCGTCAAGTCGGAGAACATCCCGGAGCCGTCGGTTCCGGAGTCGTTCAAGGTCCTGCTGAAGGAGATCCAGAGCCTCGGCCTCGACGTCAACCTGGTCGCCGAGGAGGGAGCGGTGGACCTCGGCGAGGAGGACGACGAGCTGCTGCGGGCCGCCGAGGAGCTGGGCATCGACCTCTCCGGCGTGCGGGCCGAGGGCGGCGATGGCGGAGGCGGCGGAGCCGCGGACGAACGCGAGGAGCAGGTGGTCGCCGAGGGCGAAGCGGGGAGCACCAACGGCGCCGGGGCCGAGGAGGAGACGAAGGTAGAGGAGTAGCCGCCGGGTCGAGTGACCGACGAGCCATAGACGAGATCAGAACCAGAGGGGAATGGACATCAACAACTTCGACGCCATCGAGATCGGCCTGGCCTCCAGCAAGAAGATCAGAAGCTGGAGCCATGGCGAGGTTACGAAGCCTGAGACGATCAACTACCGGACGCTGAAGCCCGAGAAGGACGGGCTGTTCTGCGAGCGCATCTTCGGTCCCACCAAGGACTGGGAGTGCTACTGCGGCAAGTACAAGCGGGTCCGCTACAAGGGGATCGTCTGCGAGCGCTGCGGCGTCGAGGTGACCCGCTCCAAGGTCCGGCGCGAGCGCATGGGCCACGTCGACCTCGCTGCCCCGGTCTCCCACATCTGGTTCTTCAAGGGCGTGCCGAGCCGGATCGGCTACCTGATCGACATGCCTCCGAAGGAGCTCGAGAAGGTCCTCTACTTCGCGGCCTCGATCGTCACCTGGATCGACGACGAGGCGCGCGCCAAGGACCTCCCGAAGCTCGAGAAGGAGGTCAAGAAGGTCCTCGACTCCTTCACCGCCGAGCGCGAGCAGCGGACCCAGCAGCTCACCGAGGCGCTGGAGCGCCGCATCGCATGGCTCCAGGACGAGGGCACCAAGGACGGCTTCGACGAGGAGGACGAGCTGTGGGCCGACGCCCTGGGCGTCAACCCCAAGAAGCTCGACGATGCCGAGCGCACCAAGCTGATCAAGGACACCCGCAAGGCGCTGGAGGCGGAGATCGCCGACACCGAGGCCTACCTCGAGGACGCCACCGAGCGGATGGAGGAGGTCTGGAAGACCTTCCAGGAGATGAAGGTCAAGGACGTGATCAACGACGAGGCCGTGTTCCGGGACCTCAAGGACCGCTTCGGCTCGCCGTTCGGGTGGGGCGAGTACTTCCGCGGCGGCATGGGCGCCGAGTCGGTGCGCGACCTGCTCGACCAGGTCGACCTCGAGGCCGAGTGCGAGGAGCTCGAACAGACGATCAACACCTCCAAGGGCCAGAAGCAGGCCCGCGCCGTGAAGCGGCTCAAGGTGGCCTCCGCCTTCCTGCACTCGACCAACCGGCCCGAGTGGATGATCCTCGACTGCGTGCCGGTGATCCCGCCCGAGCTGCGGCCGATGGTCCAGCTCGACGGCGGCCGGTTCGCGACCTCCGACCTCAACGACCTCTACCGGCGGGTGATCAACCGCAACAACCGGCTCAAGCGACTGCTGGACCTCGGGGCGCCCGAGATCATCGTCAACAACGAGAAGCGGATGCTCCAGGAGGCGGTCGACGCGCTGTTCGACAACGGCCGACGCGGACGGCCGGTGACCGGCCCCGGCAACCGGGCGCTGAAGTCGCTCTCCGACATGCTGAAGGGCAAGCAGGGGCGGTTCCGCCAGAACCTGCTCGGCAAGCGCGTGGACTACTCCGGTCGCTCGGTGATCGTCTCCGGCCCGAGCCTGAAGCTGCACCAGTGCGGGCTGCCGAAGCTGATGGCGCTGGAGCTGTTCAAGCCGTTCATCATGGCCCGCCTCGTCGAGCGCAAGGCCGTCCAGAACATCAAGGCGGCCAAGAAGATGGTCGACTCGATGATCCCCGAGGTCTGGGATGTCCTCGAGGAGGTGATCAGCGAGCATCCGGTGCTGCTCAATCGGGCGCCGACCCTGCATCGCCTGGGCATCCAGGCGTTCGAGCCCGTGCTGGTCGAGGGCAAGGCGATCCAGATCCATCCGCTGGTCTGCCACGCCTTCAACGCGGACTTCGACGGCGACCAGATGGCGGTCCACGTGCCATTGAGCGCCGAGGCCCAGGCCGAGGCGCGGATCCTGATGCTGTCCTCGAACAACATCCTGTCGCCGGCCCACGGGGCGCCGCTCGCTACCCCGACCCAGGACATGGTTCTGGGCATCTACTACCTGACCTATGCCCACGCCGCGATCGACGACGTCGACGTCTCCAAGCTCGACCCCAAGCCACACCCGTTCCGGACCGCGCAGGAGGCCGAGCTGGCCTACGAGAACGGGCTCGTCGACCTGCACGACTGGGCCGAGTACCGCCGCCCCGGCCACGAGCACTTCCTGACCACCGTGGGCCGGATCATCTTCAACGACAAGGTGGAGCGGGCGCTGGCCACGGCCCTCGGGGACGAGTACGACGCCGAGCGGTTCGAGTTCGTCAACCACACGCTGAAGAAGAAGGGCGTCAACGAGATGGTCTCCGACCTGGTCGAGGCCTACGGCGCGGCGGCGGTGGCACAGGTCCTCGACGCCTTCAAGGACCTCGGCTTCCACTACGCGAGCCAGGCCGGGATCACGATCTCCAAGAACGACATCGTCTCGCCCCCGAACAAGGAGGAGATCCTCGACCGCTACGAGGAGCAGGCCCAGGAGATCCAGGGCCAGTACGAAGAGGGCTACATCACCGCCGAGGAGCGCAAGGACTCGGTCACCGAGCGCTGGGACAAGGCCACGGAGGAGGTCGCCAAGGCGATGGAGGACAACCTCCACGAGCTGAACCCGATCTACATGATGGCCAACTCGGGGGCCCGTGGATCCTTCAAGCAGATCCGCCAGCTGGCCGGCATGCGCGGCCTGATGGCCAACCCGAAGGGCGAGATCATCGAGCGCCCGATCAAGGCCAACTTCATGGAGGGCCTGTCGGTGCTCGAGTACTTCATCTCGACTCACGGCGCCCGCAAGGGTCTCGCCGACACCGCACTGAGGACCGCCGACTCCGGCTACCTCACCCGGCGGCTCGTCGACGTCGCGCAGGACGTGATCGTGCGCGCCGAGGACTGCAAGACGAAGGAGTTCGTCGAGATGAGCCTGCGGGCCGATGACGGCGCGCTGAACCAGAACCTGATCGGGCGCGTGGCGGCGAAGAAGTTCGCCACCAAGCGCGGCCGCGAGCTCTTGAAGCGCGGCCACATGATCGACCTGCCGGAGCTCGAGCAGATCGCCGAGGCCTACGGTGACGAGGAGGTCACGATCCCGGTCCGCTCGGTGCTCAAGTGCGAGCTCGAATCCGGGGTCTGCCAATCCTGTTACGGGCGGTCGATGGCGACCAGCACGGTGGTCGAGCTGGGCGACGCGGTGGGGATCATCGCGGCTCAGTCGATCGGCGAGCCGGGCACCCAGCTGACCATGCGGACGTTCCACACCGGCGGCGTCGCCGGCCACGACATCACCCAGGGCCTGCCGCGCGTCGTCGAGCTGTTCGAGGCGCGGAAGCCGAAGGGGCTGGCGCAGATGGCGAGCGCCGACGGCAAGGTCGCGGTCGAGGAGTCCGACAAGGCGGTGAAGGTGATCGTCACCGACTCCAAGGGCGAGGACGAGTCGTATTCGTTCCCGGCCAGGACTCGCCTGAACGTCAAGCACGGCGACCGGATCGAGTCCGGGACCCAGCTCAACGAAGGCTCGCTGTATCCGGCCGAGCTGCTCGAGATCCGGGGCCGCACCGAGACCGAGCTCTACCTGGTCAGCGAGGTGCAGCAGGTCTACAAGGCGCAGGGCGTCGACATCAACGACAAGCACATCGAGTTGATCGTCCGGCAGATGATGAAGAAGATCAGGGTGGAGTCGAAGGGCTCCACGACCCTGCTGCCGGGAGCTCTCGAGGACCGCCACAGCCTGAAGCGGATCAATAAGAAGGTCAAGGACG
The DNA here is from genome assembly GCA_023251935.1 of bacterium. Lineage (GTDB taxonomy): Bacteria > Actinomycetota > Thermoleophilia > Solirubrobacterales > 70-9 > AC-56. The sequence continues at coordinate 10,041 of JAHEXV010000065.1, forward strand.
ACGGCGGCACCCCGGCGAAGGCGGAGGAGGTGATCCTGGGGATCACCAAGGCCTCGCTGGCCACCGAGTCGTTCCTCTCGGCCGCCTCCTTCCAGGAGACCACCAAGGTGCTCACCGACGCCGCCCTGGAGGGCAAGCGCGACCGCTTGGTGGGCCTGAAGGAGAACGTGATCATCGGCAAGCTGATCCCCGCCGCCACCGGGCTCAAGCACTACCGGTCGCTCGAGATCGAGCCGGTGGAGCCGGCCCAGCGGCCCGAGGAGGACCTCCTCGACGAGGAGGAGCTTGCCGCCGAGCTGGGCCTCTCCGACGACGGCGAGGAGGTCACCGAGCTGGAGGGCTTCGGCCCCTCGTTCGCCGAGGAGCTGGAGGAGCTCGCCCAGGAGATCGAGACCTCCGACGGAGAGGGCGAGTAGGCGGACCAGGGGGCCTGCGCGGGCAGGTCGCCGGAACCCCGGCCCGGGGCAGCGCCAACGTACGGCGGCTGGGTGGGGCACGGTCACCCGGGCCCAGCTCGTGGAGCTTGGGTTCGAGCCGCGGGCATCGATCGTCGACTCGAAGCCGGTCGGTTGCATCGACTGCACCGCGGCGTCTACGCGGTCGGCCCGGTGTCCGCACACGCCGCGCTTGCCGCTCGCGGGCTGACTGTGATCAGGGTGACCCGGCGGCAGATCGTCGAAGAGCCTGAGGCGACGCTGGTCGCGGATCGCGGAAGCCCTCATCACCCGCACGGCGAACGCTTCGCTCGCTCGCCTGGGTGTAATTCCCAGGCACCCCGACGCGATCTACAGGTTCCCGGCCTCGCTGGGCTCCGCAGAGCCGCGCGCGTGGGCGGTGGCAGCGCGCGCCGGCGCCGGCGGCGTCAGCACCCGGAAGCGACCGGCCGGCGGGCACTCGGGCAGCGGCTGGGCGTCGGGAGCGTGGGGGCCGCGCCGCGGGCCGCGGGGGCGGCGGGGCTTGGGACGGCCGTGACGGAGGGCCTCATCCTCGCTCGCCGGCGGGGCCTCCTCCGTCTCGGGGGTTTGGCGAATCGCCCACCAGACCAGGTAGAGCAGGCCGGCGACCGGGATCTTCAGGATCACCGCGAGGAAGAAGATCGGCCAGAACCCCTCCACGGATTAGGCAGTGTAACCCGCGCGCGCCCAGCTCAACACCGCCTCGACCTGGGCGTCGGTGAGCCCCTCGGTGGGGTCGGTGGGGACAAGCAGGGTGGGCGCTTCGCGCATCTCCGCCCAGTCCTCGCAGCTGGGGTCGATGCAGTCGTCGACCCAGGCGAGCGGCCGGTCGCCGGCGTAGCGGTCGATCGGGTCGATCTTCCAGTGAGCCGAGCCGAAGCTCGCGTTACCGTCGAAGGTCAGGAAGGGAAGCCCCTCGGGCAGGCCGAGGATCTCCGGCAGGCGATCGTTGGCCCGCTCCTCCCAGCCCGTCGCCCAGACGATCTCGAACAGGCCCGCGAGGCGCTGCACCCGGGCCCCGATCTCGTCCGGGATGCAATGCGCCATCCCGTCGATCAGGTGAAAGCGCCCCGGGAGCTCGCCGAGGGAGCCGTCGAAGCCGAACAGGCTGATCACGCCGTCGACGTCCAAGGCGAGTATGGGCCGGTCGCTGGCTGCGATCCCGTCAGCGTAGCGAGGCCGACTACGCCGGTCACAGCCGTGATCTGGATCCGCGGCCGGTCCCCTTGGGTGCTCTAAGATCCCGCGTCCGTGCCGACCACCAGCCAGCTGATCAAAGGGGGCCGCAAGCGCCCCGCCAAGAAGGTTGCGACCCCGGGCCTGAAGTCGGGCCAGGGCCGCAAGCGGCGGATCGCCGCGCCGCAGCGGCGCGGGGTCTGCACGCGCGTCTACACGGCCACCCCCAAGAAGCCGAACTCGGCCCTGCGCAAGGTGGCGCGGGTACGACTCACCAACGGGATGGAGGTCACCTGCTACATCCCCGGCGAGGGGCACAACCTTCAGGAGCACTCGGTGGTGCTGGTCCGGGGCGGCAGGGTCAAGGACCTGCCGGGCGTTCGCTACAAGGTCGTCCGGGGGACGCTTGACGCCTCCGGCGTCTCCGATCGCAGGCAGTCCCGCTCCCAGTACGGAGTCAAGCGGTGATTTCCTAATGCCGCGCCGGGCGCGCGCGCCGATCCGCCCCGTCGAGCCGGACGCCGCACATCGCAGCCGGCTGGTGCAACAGGTCATCAACAAGGTGATGACCGCGGGCAAGAAGTCGATCGCCGAGCGCATCGTCTACGACGCGCTGGCGATCGTCGGCGAGCGCTCGGGCCGACCCCCGGTCGAGGTGCTCGAAGAGGCGATCAAGGAGCTGACCCCGGTGCTCGAGGTGCGCTCGCGTCGGGTCGGCGGCGCCACCTATCAGGTGCCGGTCGAGGTTCAGGCTCGCCGGGCTCGCACCCTGGCTGTCCGCTGGCTGGTCCAGTTCGCCCGCGGCCGGCGGGAGAAGTCGATGTCCGAGCGACTCGCCAACGAGATCCAGGACGCCACCAAACAGCAGGGCGGGGCCTGGAAGCGCAAGGACGACATCTACCGGATGGCGCAGGCCAACAAGGCGTTCGCCCACTACCGCTGGTAGATCGGCGGCTGCAAAGCTTCGCCTGCCGTTGTCCTCGCCCGATCGTCTCGCTCACGTACGCCGTCAGTACGCTCGCTTCGCCGATCGGGCTGCGTCCTCGGCAGGCTCGCTTTTCGCCGCCTCCGTCTAGGGTTTCTGCTCGCTGCTCGCTTGTTGCCCCCCGAGCTCGCTTCCCGGCCTCCGACCCGACCCGCCGAGCCACTTCGGTCGCAGGGCCTTCAGCTGATCGGAGCTCAGGGCCGCCAGGGCGGTGCCGCTCAAGGTCAGGGCGACGGCGCCCACCATCTCGAGCCAGAATCCGGCCTGCGGCACCGCCTTGGCGTCGAGGCCCTGGCTCGCGAAGTCGCAGGCGCTCGAGACGTTGCCGACGTCGTTGGCCCTGGGCAGGTCGACGATCCCGAAGACCAGCAGGGCAGCGAGCCCGGCGATCGCCACCCCCACCGCGGCCGGCCTCGAGCCGCCGAGAACGGCGACCAGCACGGCGACGATCGCGAATGCGGCCAGCACCGCGATCGCGTAGTGATGGCGGTCCGCCGCACCGAGGTCGCAGAGGGCTGAGCCGCTGGCCAGCGACCCCGCGACGAGCTGAAAGGTGTTCATCAGCTCGGATGCGAGCAGGACCGCGGCGGAGACGATGCAGGCGAACGGGAGCAGGCGCTCCGGGCCGCCGAAGCCGGCCGGGCGCTGACGAGCGTCGCTCACGTCGCCGCGCCCTCGGCGCTGGAGCCTCGGGGCGAGGCCGCTGGCGATCCCGGAGCGCCGGCGCTTCGCGCCCGGCGCCGCGGGCGGGCGCGCCGGGCGTCGCGCTCAGCGCGCAGCTGGAGGGCGAGCAGGGGGCCCACGACGATCAGGGTCGCCCCGGAGAGCAGCTGCGCCCAGAACCCGCCGAGCAGAACCGCGTCGGCCCCCTGATAGGTGATTGCGGCGGTCCCCTCGCGCAGTCCCTGCGGGGCATCGACAGCGAGGCTGATCGCGACCACCGCCGTCCCGAG
>JAHEXV010000066.1 GCA_023251935.1 bacterium
AAACGGGTCGAACGGCAGACCCCGTCCCTCGACCACGATCGCGAGCGCCAGGGCCGCCGCCACGGCCGGCCCCGCCCACACGAGGCGGCGCGCCGACGGAGTCGCGGCGCCCCGCGAGGTGCCCGCCCGAAACCGGCGCCCGGCCGCTGCCGCGATCGCCCGCTCGGCGCCGGCGCCGGCGAGCAGCGCGAGCCCCAGCGAGGAGAAGGTGACAAGCCTCCCGGGAACCCTGATCGCCTGCCAACCGGGCAGGATCTCGTAGACGAGGCGGTAGGGCCACAGCAGCCCGCCGCCGGCCCGGAACCCGAGGGCGAGGATCGAGACCGCGACCACCCCCGCCCCGAGCCCTCGCCGCAGCCCGCGCGAGTAGGCGGAAGAGGTGAGGCCCGCGATCGCCAGGACGACGATCGCAAGGCCCGGGAACAGGGTCTTCTCAGGCACGTTCGAGACCCCGTCGCGAAGCGACCCCGTCGCCCCGCCCCAGACGAGGCTCTCCTCGGGCGCCACCAGGAAGACCCAGGGCGGCCCCGAGTACCCCTCGACGACCGCCGGTGTGCGGCGCGCCGCGGGGTGGGCGTCCGCCACCCTCAGGTAGGGCCGGCTGAGCGCAAATCCGGCCGCGGCGAACAGCAGCGCGCCGGCGACGGTGGCAACCAGCAGGCCGCGGTCGAGGGGCGGTCGGCTGCTCCGAAACCAGACGATCGCCCCGACGACCCCGGCGGCGGCGAGCAGATAGGCGAACGGCAGGCCGAGGCTGAAGCCGATCGAGAGCTGCCAGGCGGCAACCGCCGAGCCGGCGATCACCCACCCCGGCCGGCGCAGCCGGTACCCCCGCACGCCGAGGGCGAGGGCGAGCGGGATGCCGCCGCTCGAGATCACCTGCATGTGCCCGTCCTGCTCGAGCCGAAACGGCGCGAACGCGAACGCCGCCCCGGCGACCGCCGCTCCCCCCCACCCCAGGCCGAGCTCCCGCGCCAGGAGGTAGGCGCCGACGAAGGCCAGCGCGTAGGCGAGCATGAAGACGAGGTCGTAGCGGAACACCGCGGCATGCGGGCCCGACCCGAACAGCCCGGCGGGCGCGTACCCGACCAGCGCGTCGGAGAACGCCAGCGTGTCGTCGAAGGGCCAGAACTGGTTCGACTGGAACAAGTGGAGCGGCTGGTGGGCGAGCGCATGACCGCCCCACGCCAACTGCCATGACTCCGCCAGCGGATCGCCGAGGTCCTTGGGGATGTCCTGTCCGAGATGAAAGACCAGCGGCCAGCTCATGATCACCGATCCCAGGCAGGCGCCGGCGACGAGCACGAGCAGCTCGCGTGCGGTGACGTCGCGCCGGGCCCCGCGCATCGGCGGGATGCTTGCAGCCGGGGGCGACGCCGAGCCCCGAGGAGGGCCTGGATCAGGCCGGGATCAGGCCGTTCGGGTCGAGGACGAACTTGCGGGCGACGCCCGAGTCGAAGTCCTTGTATCCCCTGGGCGCCTCGTCGAGCGTGATCACGGTGGCGTTGACGGCGTCGGCGATCTGCGCCCGGTCGTTGAGGATCATGTGCATGAGGCCGCGGTGGTAGCGCATCACCGGGCACTGGCCGGTGGTGAACGAGTGCGACTTCGCCCAGCCGAGGCCGATGCGGATCGACAGCGAGCCTTCCTTGGCGGCATCGTCGACGGCCCCCGGATCCCCCGTGACGTAGAGGCCCGGGATGCCGAGCCTGCCGGCGGCCCGGGTGACGTCCATGATGCTGTTCAGGACCGTCGCGGGCGCCTCGTGCTCGGCGTCTCCGCCGTGCCCGCGGGCCTCGAAGCCGACAGCGTCGACCGCCGCATCCACCTCGGGCACGCCGAGGATCTGCTCGATCTGGTCCTTCGGGTCGCCCTTGGAGATGTCGACGGTCTCGCAGCCGAACGACCGCGCCTGCTCGAGCCTTTCGGCGATCCGATCGCCGACGATCACGACCGCCGCGCCGAGCAGCTGGGCCGAGTAGGCGGCGGCGAGGCCGACCGGGCCGGCCCCGGCGACGTAGACGGTGGAGCCGGGGCCCACGCCGGCCGTGTAGGCGCCGTGAAAGCCGGTCGGGAAGATGTCCGAGAGCATCGTCAGGTCGAGGATCTTCTCGAGCGCCTGGTCGCGGTCGGGGAACTTGAGCAGGTTCCAGTCCGCGTACGGCACCATCACGTACTCGGCCTGACCGCCCACCCAGCCGCCCATGTCGACGTAGCCGTACGCCGAGCCCGGGCGGTCAGGGTTGGTGTTCAGGCAGACGCCGGTGTTGCCCTCCTTGCACATCCGGCAGCGCCCGCAGGCGATGTTGAACGGCACCGAGCAGAGGTCGCCGACCTCGATGAACTCCACCCCGGGCCCGATCTCGATCACCTCGCCGGTGATCTCGTGGCCGAGGATCAGCCCCGGCGGGGCGGTGGTGCGCCCGCGGACCATGTGCTGGTCGGAGCCGCAGATGTTGGTCGAGACGATCCGCAGGATCGCCCCGTGCGGCGTCATTCGCCCGACGTTGTCGGGGTGAACGCCGGGCCCGTCCTTGAGCTCGAAGGTCGGGAAGTCGATGTCATGGACCTCGACCTTGCCCGGCTCGATGTAGGCGACGCCTCTGTTGTCGGCCATGATCCTCTCCCCGGCTAGAAGGCTGCGACGCCCGCCTCGGCGACCTCGTGGTCCGCTTCCACGCTGCCGCCGCTGACGCCGACCGCGCCCACGACCTTGCCCGCCGCCTCGAGCGGGATGCCGCCGGCGAAGACGATCAGCCGGCCCTGGTTGGAGGCGTGGATCCCGAACAGGGGCTGATTGGGCTGGCAGAGGGGCGCCAGGTCCTTGGTCGACATGTCGAAGGAGCGGGCCGTGTAGGCCTTGTTCTGGGCGATGTCGATCGAGCCCAGCCAGGCGCCGTCCATGCGGGCGAACGCGGTCAGGTTGTTGCCGTCGTCGACGACCGCGATGTTCATCGGGACGCCGATCTCGTCGGCTTTGGCGCGCGCCGCCTCGACCACGGCCTGCGCGGCGCTCAGGGTCACACTTTCCGCCACGGCTCCTCCTTCGACGCTTTGCTCGAACGAGGTCGAACCTATCGCCCGCAACGGGAGATGTCGCGTCGCGCCGGGGGTTGCAGGGGGGTTGCAGCGGGGGCTGCTCAGCCCCTCGATCCCGCCCTTCCCAGCACCCGTTCGAGGTCCTCGGGGTCGGCGCTCACCTCGGCGTCCAGGCGGTAGGGGTTTGCGGCCAACAGCGAGCCGAGCTGGCGCCGAAGGCGGGAGATCTCTGCCCTGATCGTCACCGGCTTGCAGTCGGTCCCGTAGAGCTCTCGCCCCAGCTCGCGGCTCGTCAAGCCCTCGGGGTGGAGGCTCAGGAGCGCGACGATCTCGCTGTGGCGGGGGCTCAGCTCGATGCGCTCGCCGCCGGTCACCACCACGGCGCGCCGGCTCCCGAGCGCCTCGACGGCGAGCTCCGGCCGGCGGCGTCGGCGCCGGGCGCCGGGCGAGGTGCGGACGAGGAGCGCCTCGGCCCGCTCGCCGATCGGCTCCGTGCGCAGCCGCACCCCGTTGGGGAGCGTCAACCGCTCTCCCTCGGAGAGGCGAACCCGCGACCCGAGCCAGCCGCGAGGGGAGGCCGCGAGGACCCGTCCCGCCCGGGTGACGAGCGCGCTCCGGTCCCGAGCACCCCGGGCGATTCGCTCCAGGTAGAGGGCCTTGAGGCGCTCGTCGCGCCGCGCCAGCTCCTCGGCCAGCTTGCCCTCGATCACCCGCGCGACGGCGGAGACGAGCGACAGGCTGTGCGGGTGTCCGGTGCGAAAGCCGCCCGAGAGGTCGAGGACCCCGAGGATCTCGCCGCTCTCCGGATCGTGAATCGGGGCCGCCGAGCAGGTCCAGCCGTGCAGCCGCCGGTTGAAGTGCTCGGCCGAGAAGATCTGCACCGGGTGATCGAGCTCGAGCGCGGTGCCCACGGCGTTGGTCCCCACGGCGCGCTCGCTGCACAGGTGCCCCGGGAGGAAGCCGGGGGCGACGGCAATCTCGAGTGCCTGGGGGTGCCCGCCCGCCCACAGAAGGACGCCGTCGGCGTCGCTGAGCACGGCGAAGTAGCGAGCGTCCTCGGTGGCCTCGGAGAGCATGCCCTCGATCAGCGGCAGGAGGTGCGACACCGGATGGTTGGCGAGGGCCCTCGCGGTGGCGGCCGCGTCGAGCATCCTCGGCGCCGGGCCGTCGGGGTCGACCCCCGCGCTGGCGGCCCGCCGCCAGGAGCGGGCGACCAGCTCGCGCAGGATGGATGGCGGCGTGCCGTTGCTGAGCGCGAGCTCGTGTGCCCTGCGAAGCAGCCGCGCCCACCGGACCGGATCGACCTGTGGGTCGATCCCCACCCACGGGCTTCGGGCATGCTCGGCCGCGGGGACCTCGGCCTGACCGTTGCCGGCGACGCCGGAAGCATCCGCCGCGGGCACGCGATCTCGGGTCGTCGCCATCTCTCCGCCACCGATGATATGCCCCGCCCGCCACCGGTTCATATCATTGGCTTTTGACCGCGACCAAGGAGGTTCCCCCGTTGCGTCGACGTGCTTTGGCTGTCGCCCTCTGCGCGGCGTTGCTGCTGATCACCGCCGCCCCGGCAGAGGCGTTCGTAGCCCATCTGAAAGCCCCGACGCACCATCCCAAGGCGGGCAAGCCGTGGCGGATCAAGGTCTCCGCGAGGAAGCGCTCCGGCAAGCCGGTGCGCGCCAAGGCGACCTACAAGTTCATCTACCAGGGGCAGGTCGTCGCAACGAGGTACCCCAGTCCGCACAACAAGCAATGCCCCAACACGGGGCAGCGCCACGAGCCCTGGCGCTTCAAGGGGAGCTACAGGGACACGATCTGCTGGCCGAAGCGCTCGGTCGGCGTCCGGCTGAAGTTCCGAGTCCTGATCAAGACGAAGCACCAGAAGAAGCACGTCGACTACAAGGTCCGTGTCAAGAACTGATTCCACCGAGGTCCACGGGGCCCGCGTCGTCGTCGAGCACGTGCGGCGCGTCCACCCGGGCCCCGTGGTGGCCGTGGACGACGTCTCGCTGACCCTCGAGCCGGGCGAGTTCGTCGTCCTCACCGGGCCGTCCGGATCGGGCAAGACCTCGCTGCTCTCGATCATCGGCGACCTGGACCGGCCGACCTCGGGAACCGTGGAGGTGGATGGGCTGTCGATCGCCGACTCCCCCGACGGCTACTTCCACCGCGAGGTCGTGGGGTTCGTCTTCCAGCACCACCACCTGCTGGCCCACCTGCCCGCCCGTGTCAACGTCGAGATCCCCCTGATCGGCGCCGGCCTGGGTGCGGCGGCCCGCCGCGAGAAGGCCAGCGCCCTGCTGGAGGAGGTCGGCCTCGGGCACCGCCTCGACTCGCTCGCCGTGCATCTGTCCGGCGGCGAGCGCCAGCGCGTCGCCGTCGCCCGGGCGCTGGCGAACGACCCCCGGCTGCTGCTCGCCGACGAGCCGACGGGGGCCCTGGACACCGAGTCCGCCCAGCTCGTCCTCGACCTGCTCGAGGATGCCCGCGCCCGCCGCGGGATGACCCTGCTGGTGGTCAGCTACGACGAGGCCGCGGGGAACCGGGCCGACCGTACGCTGTACCTGCTCGACGGGCGACTGGTGCCCGAGCCCGGTGGTGCCTACGCTCCGCCGAGCACCCGCGTCGGCGCGACGGTCGTCCCGCGCCAGGCCGGATAGAGGCCGCCGAGCACGCCGATCGCCACGCCGATCAGCAGCGCCTGACCGATCGTCCATGGCGTCACGTGCGGTGAGACGACCGACGAGACGCCGAGCGCCCGGTTGAGCGCGTCCGCCCCCAGGACCCCGATCAGCAGCCCGACCCCCGCCCCGAGCACGCTGGTCGCCACTCCCTCCGCCAGGACGAGGAAGGCGATCCGGCGCCGGCGCCAGCCGACCGCGTTCAGCAGGGCCAGCTCCCGCTCGCGCTCCAGGACGGCCATCGCCATCGTGTTCGTCACCCCGAGCCCGCCCAGGATCAGCGCCAGGGTGGCGATGATCGTGACCGCCTTCGAGATCAGCTGACCATTTGCGCCCACCCGGCTGGCGTCGTCGGCGGTGCCGAGGATGGTGATTCCCGGAAAGCTCTGGCGAATCGACTTCTCCGCGGTGTCGAGCGGCTCGTCGGGCCGCAGCTGGACGGCGATCGTGGTGGCCTCGTTGCGGCGATGCTCGAGCTGCTGGGCAGCTCCGAGATCGATCGTCGCGCCGGTGTCCTCGAAGAAGATGCCGGTGTGGTAGATGCCGGCGACGGTGAAGCGCTGCCGCTTAACCTGAAGGGTCGAGCCGGGATGAAGGTGAAGCTGCTCCGCCAGCTGATCGCCGACCAACACCCGTTCCTGACCGAGGGTGCGCCGTCCCTGGGTCATCACCAGGCGCTTGGCGAAGAAGCCGCCCGGCTCGGCACCGAACACGACGGCAGCCGGATTCTGCTTGATGCCGGTGACCACGAGCAGCAGCGGCGTCGCTTCGACGACATCCGAGCGGCGCTCGAGTCGCTCGACCATCGAGGTCGGCAGCACCGATGCGGTCGGGTCGGCGACGCCCGACTGGAAGATCCCCATGTCGGCCTGCCCGAGATGCACCAACTGCTCGGCGGTCCGCTTCAACCCCGAACCCACCGACAGCAGGGCGACGATCATCCCCACCCCCAGGGCGATCCCGGTCGCGGTCGCGATCGTGCGGGCCTTGTGCCTCACGAGGTTGCTGACGATCAAGCCGAGCACGTTCGGTCGGAACGCTATCGGCCACCGGCCGGCGGGGGCCTCGATGAGAACATGTCGGGGATGCCGAGCGGATCCCCCTCAGTTGGCGAGCTGCTCGCCCAGCGGGCCGGCGAGGAGATGGCGCTCAACGACCGCTATCTCAATCCGCAGCTCGGCCGGATCGTCCGCGCGCTCGGCTACGACCGCAGGTGGGTTTCCGGCGAGGGCGCCCACCTGATCGACGACCGCGGCGACCGCTACCTGGACCTGCTCTCCGGATACGGGGTCTTCGCCCTGGGGCGAAACCACCCGGAGGTGGTCGCCGCCGTCGAGGAGGTGATGGCCGCCCGGACGGCCAACCTGCCGCAGCTGGGCGTCACCCTGCTCAGCGGGGCGCTCGCCGAGGAGCTGGTGGGCCGCGCGCCCTCCAGCGTCGACGCGATGGTCCCCGCCAACAGTGGCACCGAGGCGGTCGAGGCGGCGATCAAGCTGGCGCGCGCGGCGACCGGTCGGGGGCGGGTCCTCTACGCGGACCACGGCTTCCACGGTCTCACCCTGGGAGCGCTGTCGGTGAACGGCAACGACGAGTTCCGGGAGGGCTTCGGGCCCCTGCTTCAGGGCTGCGACCCGATTCCCTTCGGGGACCTCGATGCGCTCGAGCGCGAGTTAGCCGCCGGCGACGTCGCCGCCTTCGTGGTCGAGCCGGTTCAGGGCAAGGGCGTCAAGCTGCCGCCGCCGGGCTACCTGCCCGGGGCCCAGGAACGTTGCCGCGCCGCCGGGGCTCTGCTGATCTGCGACGAGGTCCAGACGGGCCTCGGGCGCACGGGGAGATTCCTGGCGCTCGAGCACTGGGGGCTGGAGCCGGACCTGATCTGCGTCGCCAAGGCGCTGTCCGGCGGGTTGGTGCCGATCGGGGCGGTGCTCGCCTCCCGACCGGTGATGGATCGGGTGTTCGACAGCATGGAGCGCGGCGTCCGCCACGGCTCGACGTTCGGCGGCAACGACCTCGCCGCGGCGGCGGCGCTGGCCACCCTGCGGGTGCTCGACAGCGAGGGGCTCGTCGCGCGGGCCGAGCACCTCGGCGAGCTGCTGCTCGAGTTGACGACCCCGCTCGCGGAGCGCTACGAGGTGGTCCGCGAGGTGCGCGGGTTGGGGCTGATGTGGGCGATCGAGCTGGGGCCGCCGCGGGGGATGGCGGGCCGTTCCGTGTGGGGAATGATCGAGCACGCCCAGCCCGGCCTGTTCGCCCAGCTGGTGACGGTGCCGCTGTTTCACGACCACCGCATCCTCTGCCAGGTCGCCGGGCATCGGATGAACGTCGTCAAGGCCCTGCCCGCCCTGGTGATCTCCGAGCAGGAGGTGCGCCGCTTCGCCGCCGCCCTCGAGGAGGTGGTGGCGGCGGCCGAGCACGTCCCGTCGGCGATCGCGCGGTTCGGATGGCGGATGGCACGGCGGGCGTCGGCCGGGCGTCGGCCGGCGACCGCGCCCGATCGCGGCGCGGCGTGAGGGCGCTGGTCACCGGGGCCGCCGGATTCATCGGCGGCCATGTCGCCACCGCGCTCGCCGAAGCCGGCGCCGAGGTTCGGGCGTTCGATCGCCGGCCCCCGACCGGACTGCCCCCAGGAGTCGAGCCGGTGGCCGGCGACCTGCTCGACCCAGCGGGGCTGGGGCGCGCCCTGGAGGGCTGCGACGCGGTGTTCCACCTCGCCGCGCTGTACAGCTACGACCGGGCGGACGCTGCGGCCATGCAGGCCGTCAACGTCGACGGCACGCGACTGCTGCTCGACGCCGCAGCCCGCGGAGAGCCCGGGCGGCGGATCGTCCACACCAGCTCGTGCGGGACCTGCGGGCCGGTGTCGGGCCGGGCGGCAACCGAGGACGACGCGCCACCCGCGTGGGAGCTCTCGGTGCCGTACAAGCGCACCAAGCTGGAGGGGGAGCGGCTCGCGCTGCGGGCCGCCAGCGAGGGCCTCGACGTCCTAGTGGTCAATCCGACCACGCCGGTCGGCCCCGGCGACCGGCGGCCGACGCCGACCGGAAAGATGGTCGCCGACGTCGCCCGCGGGCGCGCCCGGGCGCACCTGGCGGGAGGCGCCCTGAACATCGTCGCGGTCGAGGACGTTGCCGCGGGGCACCTGCTCGCCCACGAGCGCGGCCAGCGCGGCGAGCGCTACCTGCTGGGCGGGGAGAACCTCCCGATGCGCGAGGTGTTCGCGCTGGTCGCGAGCGCTGCGGGCAGGCGCCCGCCCAGGATCGGGGTTCCGTGGCGGCTCGCCCACGTCGCCGCGCGGGTCGCCGATGCCGCGCTCGGGACCGTGGGGCGGCAACCGTCGCTCCTCGTCCTCGACGAGGTCCGGCTGGCCCGCGAGCCGATGACCTTCGACGACTCGAAGGCCCGACGGGAGCTCGGATACCGCTCCCGACCGGCCGCGGAGGCGTTGGCCGCCGCCGCCCGCGCCGCTCTGGGCGATTGACGAGCCGCCTTCTGTCCCAATTTGCGGAATCGCGACTGGCGCCGCCGAGTCGACTCCGATAGGTTGCGCCAAGCGACCGGGGGAGAGAGGCAATCGGCCGAAGCCAGGTCGACAGCCGATCTCGACAGGCGACGGACAGAGCTTATTTCGCGCGAAGGCTACGCGCGGGGCAGGCAAATCCGTTGCCCCCGGTCGCTTCTTGATGCCCGGCTTGATCCCCTCGCCCGGAGGCGTCCGACGCCCTCCGTAGGGTCGGGGCGCGGTGACAGTGCCGCCGGCCGATGAGTGCCTGCCCACCTCGGCCGCGCGACCCGGGCGCACCGGGAGCAGGGCGCTGCGACCGGACCCCGGGGACAGCGGTCCGCAGCTAGCCCGCCCGCTCCCATTCCGTCGGCCACGGAGGCGTCATGGCTCCGGGGCGGTAGCCTCCCCCGCAGGCAACGCGTGTGCGCCAGAGCAGCGGGCCCGCCATGGGCATTGAAGCTCGGCGGGAGAGAGAGGTTGTGGATGGGGCGTTCAAGGGGTCGGCGATGGACGAGCGGTCTGGGAGGCGTTCTCGGCGCGATCGTGGCGCTCGCCTTCCTGGGGTCCCTCCCGGGAGTCGCCGCGGCCGAGCAGCCCGTGTGGCTGTGCAAGCCCGGAATGCAGCCCAATCCCTGTTCGACCAGTCTGAAGACGACCCTGATCTCGCCCTCGGGAGAGCGGCTCGGGGTGAAGGACCCGAAGCGGCGCAAGCCGCCGAAGGTCGACTGCTTCTACGTTTATCCCACCGTCAGCGACCAGCAGACGCCGAACGCCAACCTGCAGATCGACCCGGAGGAGCGCTCGATCGCCCTCTATCAGGCAGCGCGCTACTCGCAGTACTGCCGCGTCTTCGCGCCGATGTACCGGCAGATCACCCTGAAGGCGCTGTTCGACGGCCAGCCGATCACCGACCACATGCGCTGGACCGCGTACAAGAGCGCGGCCGACGCCTGGCAGACCTACCTGAGGGACTACAACCACGGCCGGGGGGTGGTCCTGATCGGCCACTCACAGGGGACCTTCGTGCTTCGGCAGCTGATCACCAAGCGGATCGATCCCAACCCGAGCCTGCGCCGGAGGCTGATCTCGGCCCTGCTTCTGGGCGGGAACGTGACCGTCAAGCACGGCCGCAGCCTCGGCGGCGACTTCGAGCACGTCAGGGCCTGTGGCTCGCCGGAGCAGCTCCACTGCGTGATCGCCTTCTCGACCTTCAACGCGCCGGTGCCCTCCGACGCCGTGTTCGGCCGGACCAGCGAACCGGGCCTCCGGGTCCTGTGCACGAACCCGGCCGCGCTCGGCGGCGGCTCGGCGAAGCTGCGGAGCGTCTATCCGACCGAGCCGTTCGCGCCCGGGACCACGATCGGCGCCGCCACGAGCCTGGTCGGGCTCCCTGCCACTACGGCGACGACGCCCTGGGTGGAGGCCACGGCCTACAGGGGCGAGTGCTCCTCCGCGGGTGGCGCCAACGTGCTCCAGCTCACCGACCTGCCGGGGGCGCCGCACCTGCGCGCGATTCCGGACGCCACCTGGGGAGTGCACCTGGCCGATGCCAACATCGCGCTCGGCAACCTCTCGACCTTGGTGGGCAACCAGGCGGCGCGCTATCTGAGCGCGCCCAGATACGGCGGCTGATAGTCAGACGGCCTTGATCCACCTGATCAGGGAGGCGGAGGGTGAGCCCGACGGCGCCCTGATCCTCAACCACGGCCGGGGCACGGACGAGCACGACCTCCACGGGCTGCTCGACGCGCTCGACCCCGAGCGCCGCCTGGTGGGGGTCACGCCCGGCGCCCCATTGACCGACATCCCGCCGGGCGGGCGACACTGGTACGCGGTGCCCCGGGTCGGCTACCCGGATCCCGAGACCTTCCAGAGCGGCCACGACCTGCTCACCTCCTTCCTGGATCACCTGCTCGAGAGCCGGGGGATCGCCTGGGAGCGGACGGTGATCGGCGGCTTCTCGATGGGTGCGGTGATGTCCTACGCCGTCGGGCTCGGGCCCGAGCGACCCTCACCGGCCGGGATCGTCGCCCTGAGCGGCTTCGTCCCGACGGTCGAGGCTGGCACCCGGAGCTCGGGGCCAGATCGGGGCTCCCGGTGCTGATTCGCCATGGCCGCAACGATCCGGTGATCGATGTCGGCTTCGCGCGCCGGGCGCGGGAGCTCCTGGCTGGCGGCGGCCTGGACGTCGACTACATGGAGACCGACGCCGGTCACTGGCTGCCGGGAGAGATCGTGCCCCAGCTGCGCGGGTTCGTCGCCCGGGTGACCGGCGGCTCGCCGACCTGACCCCCGCCGACGTATAGTCGGCGATCGAGACGGTTCCGGATGGCGGTCCATTACGAAATCGACGACGCGGTCGCGGTGGTGACCATCGATCGGCCCGAGGTGGCCAACGCCGTCGACCGGCCGACCGCCGAGGAGCTGGCCGACGCGTTCCGGCGCTTCGACGCCGAGGAGAGCCTCTCGGTCGCGGTGCTGACCGGCGCCAACGGCACCTTCTGCGCCGGCGCCGACCTGAAGGCGATGCAGGAGCCGGAGGCGCCACGGGCGAGCCGCGTCAGCCCCGATGGCGACGGGCCGGTCGGCCCGACGCGAATGCTGTTGACGAAACCGGTGATCGCCGCGGTCGAGGGCCATGCGGTCGCCGGAGGCCTGGAGCTAGCCGCCTGGTGCGATCTACGAGTCGCGGCCGAGGACGCGGTGTTCGGTGTCTACTGCCGGCGCTGGGGCATCCCGCTGATGGACGGCGGGACGATTCGCCTCGCCCGGCTGCTCGGCCACAGCCACGCCCTCGACCTGATCCTCACCGGGCGCGGGGTCCACGGCGAGGAGGCGCAGCGGATGGGCCTGGCGAACCGGCTGGTTGGGCCGGGTCAGTCGCTGGCGGGCGCCATGGAGCTGGCCCACGAGGTCGCCTCCAAGCCCCAGGCGGCGATGCGCAGCGACCGCCTCTCGTCGTACGAGCAGTGGTCGCTGCCGCTCGACGCCGCCCTCAAGCGTGAGTACGAGCACGGGATGGCGACGCTCCAGACGGGCGAGCTGTTCTCGGGCCTCGATCGCTACTCCTCCGGCGAGTGGCGCTCGGGCTCGCGAGCCGGGTAGGCGGCGCGCCCTACCCCACGCTCGCCGTCTTCTGCCCGAGGGCGTCATGATTTGGTGCTCGTGACGACGCTGGTTGGACTGCTGCTACCCGTCGTGCTCGGCCTCGCGTACTTTCGCCGCGTCGCCCACCTGCGCGAGCACGAGAGCGCGCCATCGACGCTTCGCCAGCTCAGCTTCGGCGGCGGGCTCCTCCTGGTGCTGGCGGCGACCGTGGGCCCGATGGACGAGCTCGGAGACGAGCTCGTCTTCGGCCACATGATCCAGCACACGATCCTCGCCGACGAGGCGGCGCTGCTGCTGGCGATCGGGCTCACCGGCCCGGTGCTCAGGCCGATCCTCAGCGCCCCTGGCCTTCGTCACCTGCGAACGCTGCTGCATCCCGCCCTCGCGATCGGCCTCTGGATCCTCGTCATCTACGCCTGGCACGTCCCGGCGCTCTACCAGGCCGCAGCCGAGCACACCCTCCTCCACCTGCTCGAGCATGCTTCCTTTCTCGGCGCCGGGCTGGTGATGTGGCTGGCGCTCCTCGGGCCACTCCCGAAGCCCCAGTGGTTCGGCAACGTCGCCAAGGTCGGCTACATCGCGGTCGTCTACTTCTCGAGCATGGGGATGGCGAACATCCTGATGTGGTCGGGCACGGTGCTCTACCCGATCTACGCCGAGGGTGAGCATGCGCACGGCATCGCCCCGCTCACCGATCAGAGCCTCGCCGGGGCGATCCTGATGATCCAGGGAGGCGTGGTCATGCTGGCCGTCTTCGTCTGGGTCCTGCTCCGGTGGGCGCGCGAGGACACCGAGCGCCAGGAGCTGATCGACCTCGCCGAGCGCCTCCAGGTCCCGCTCAGCGATCAGCGCGCCGCCCGCGCCGCCGCCGCCGGACGCGGCACCGAGCTTCGCCGGCGCCTCGAGGAGGAGCCCGCCAGCGCCCCCGCGGGCCACAGCCGGCAGCGCGGTAGGGAGAGCCGGTCCTCAACCCACTACGCGGAAGGTGAGGCGAACGGGCGCCGAGGCGGTGCCGTCGTCGTC
>JAHEXV010000095.1 GCA_023251935.1 bacterium
AGGTCGTCAACTCCAAGACGGGTGCCTGCACCTAGCGAGAGCGCGAATTGAGTCTCCGGCTCCTCGAGCCGAGGACACCACGAGAGGGGCGGCCAGGTGCCGCCCCTCTCGCGTTCTGGGGGTGTTCATCGGGACCGCGCTCTGTGGTGAAACCTCGGCGCGGCATCGGTGTAAGGTGGGGGAGAGGCGAGCCCGTCACAGAGGGTTGGCCAAACCAAGGTGGGAAGAGGCCAGCCTTACATAGAGGGCCGGCCACGCTCATCCGAGAGGAGTTCGGTTTATATGCGGATCAAGAGGCGGCTGACCGTCGTCTTCGCCCTGGCGGCGACCGTGGCCCTGGCGGCCGTGGGCGTTGCGCAGGCGATCAATGCGAATTCGACGTCGACCCTTGCGGTCTCGCCGACCAACCCCGGCGGGACGTTCAAGCCGTCGAAGCTGACCCTGCACACGCACACCACCTACAGCGTGTCGGGCACGAAGACGACGAGGGCGCGGCTGTTCTTCGACAAGAACATCCAGTTCAACCTGGGCTCGGTGCCGACCTGCCCGACGGCGAGCATCTCCGGCAACCTGACCATGAAGCAGGCGATGACCGCCTGTGGGACGAAGCTGGTCGGGACCGGGACGGCGCAGGCCAACCTGGCCACGCCGGGCGACATCAACGGCTGCGTCTTGGCGTTCAACGCCCTCGACGCGAACCCGACGGTCGGCGGCAACCAGCCCGGGATCCTGCTGTTCACCCGGCTCCAGTTGCCGGGCTCGTTCAGCTGCGCGGGCGCGGCCAGCAACGAGGGCGGCAACACGACCGTGCTGCTGCAGGCGCCGCTGGCGACCAACCCAGCGTCGACCACCCCTGGCGGATCACTGCCCGCCGCCTACTACCAGGGCGGGAAGTGGCTCGATTTCAACAACATCCCACAGGGCGTGCCGCTGAGCGACTTCAACGTTCAGACCGGCAAGGGAGCACCGCAGACCAGCCTGACGGGCACTAAGGCCAACTACATCAAGGCCAAGTGCACCTCCAGGTCCGGCCTCGGAACCCCCGCCAAGAAGTGGGTGATGAGGACGATATTCAAGTACAACAGCGGCTCGCCGACCGAGCAGGCGGTCAACTCGAAGACCGGCGCCTGCACGTAGGCCGAATTCGCACTGGGCTCTTTCGAGAGCCGAGGACACGACGAGAGGGGCGGCCAAGTGCCGCCCCTCTCGCTTTTCGGCACCCGCCGATCGTCGGTGGGGGGGACACTCACGGGCGCGCTAGATTCCAGATGTGGGCGCCGAGGCGAAGAACCTGGAGGCGATCTCGCGGGCGATCGACCAGCACAACGCCAACTGCCCGTTTCCCGCCTCGGAGGTGCGCATGAACCCGTTCGAGCTCGAGCGCCTCGGCTGGGAGCAGATCAGGGGCCTGCCGATCGTCGGCGACCCGGCGCTCGGCTCCGGGCGCTTTCGGATCGTCTGCTCGCGCGACTCCGATCAGGGCGAGCTCGAGGAGCTCGAGGTCGTCGGCACCCCGATCGAGGTCGGCACCCCCGAAGCGAACTGAGCGTCGTCGCGGGCGGCGGCCGACGATCAGGGGTTCAGCCCCAGGTCTGTGGTCAGCTTCTGCGCCTGGATGTTGAGCTGGAAGAAGTCCCCGGTCAGGATCAGGACCCCCATCGCGATCAAGATCGCTCCCGCGACCGCCATGATCGCGGTGTAGTGGCGCTTGATCACCGCGAACGTCGTCGTCATCCGCGAGAAGGCCAGCGCGGTGAGCAGGAACGGGATCCCGAGGCCGGCCGAGTAAACGGCGAGCAGAAGCGCGCCATGGGCCGCCGAGCCGGACAGCGCGGCGGCGCTCAGGATCGCCCCCAGGGTCGGGCCGATGCACGGCGTCCAGGCGATCGCGAACGCCATCCCGGCGATCAGCGGCCCGCCCTTTCCGGCTCGTTCCATCAGCGCCTCGACGTGCCACTCGCGGTTCAGGCGGGCTACGAAGAGGCTGGCGACGAACAAGACCCCCATCGCCACGATCACCGCGCCGGCGATCTTCTCGAGCGTGTCGCGGTGGTCCTGGAGCGTCTGCCCGAGCCCGGTCGCGGTCAGCCCGAGCAGGATGAAGATCGTCGAGAAGCTGGCTACGAAGACCAGGCTCGGCCCGAGCACCCGGCGCCAGCTCGCCTGCTCGAGCTCGCCGACCGAGACCCCGGTGACGGCCGACAGATACCCGGGCACGAGCGGCAGCACGCAGGGCGAGACGAACGAGACCAGCCCTGCTCCCAGGGCCGCCAGGATGCCCACCCCCGATGCCGGATCGCTCTCCACGTCACCGAACGCTAGCCGGGGCGGCCTAAACGCCTCCTAATCGGCTCGTCAGGTGAGGGCCGCAGCGAGCCGCCGCCGGTGCTCGCGCGCCAATGGATGGTCGGCGCCGAGCTCGGTGAAGATCGCCACCATCACCTTGCGAAGCAGGTCTCGGCGTTCCTGGTCTTCGCTCTCGGCGAGCGCCTGCTGAAGGCCTTCCAGGGCGTCCTCGAGCCGACCTTCGTCCCAGGCGGCGAAGCTCCGCGACAGGGCGCCGGCCCCATCCGTCTGGGCCCCCGCAAGGTCCGCGGTCAACCGGGCGCGGGCGGCCAGGCCCTCGGCTTCGAAGCTGCCGCGGAACCGGTCGAGGAGCTCGAATGCCTCGATCGCCTCGCCTCGCCCCAGCAGCAGTCGCCCGAGCTTGACGGCGGCGGTTGCGTTGCGCGGGTCGAGCTCGAGCGCCTTGCGCAGCGACTCCTCGTCATCGGCGCCGGCGAGCTTGTCGGCGGCCGACGGGACCAGGCGATCGAGGAACTGCTCGATCTGCGGCGGGCGGAGAGCACCGACGAACTCGGAGACCACATTTCCATCCCGAAACGCCTTGACCGCCGGAATGCTGCCGATCTGGAAGCTGATCGCCAGGTTGGGATTGCGATCCGTGTCGACCTTGACGAGCTCGACCTCGCCGCCGCGGGTGGCCACCGCCGCCTCGAGCGCCGGACCGAGCACCCGGCAGGGCCCGCACCATTCCGCCCAGAAGTCCACGACCACGGGAACCTCCCGAGAGCGCTCGATCACCCGCGATTCGAAATCGCCCTCGTTGACGTCCACCGTCATTCCGTTCGAGGTTAGCTGGCCCGGGGTGCAGACAGCGTTGGGTCCGGGCGCGGCAGAATGCATGCGATGGAGGAGTCGCTGCGTGGCAAGCTTCTGATCGCCTCGCCGGCGCTCGTCGATCCCAACTTCGCCCGGACCGTCGTCTTCATAACCGAGCACAACGACGAGGGAGCGATGGGAATCGTCCTCAATCGGCCCTCGGAGACGGGGGTCGACTCGGTGGTCTCGGAGCTGGCGGAGATCGCCGCAGGTGAGCCCGTCTACGTGGGCGGGCCGGTCCAGCCGGAGGCGCTCGTCCTGCTGGCCGAGTTCACCAACCTCGAGGCCGCGGCCTGGATCGTGGTGGCCGACGTCGGGCTCGCCTCCGCGGACGTCGATCTCGCCGAGCTCGCCTCGTCGGTCCGCCGCGGACGGGTTTACGCGGGTTATTCGGGGTGGGGGGCCGGCCAGCTCGAGGCCGAGATGGAGGTGGACTCGTGGATCGTCGAGCCGCCGCTGCCCGCGGAGCTGTTCCCGGAGGACCCGGCGACGCTGTGGAGCGACGTCCTGAGCCGCAAGGGGGGCCAGTACTCGCTGATCGCCCGAATGCCGGCGGACCCGTCGCAGAACTGAGCCCAGCCGGTGCGCACGATAATCGGCGTTATGGAAACCCGGCCCCGCCGGACGAACGGCTCAGGTTAGGATCGCGTCGATCCCAACCCAGGAGGTGGCCAGTGCCCGTTGCAGTCGTTCTCGATTTCGAAGACGCGACTCTGGACCAATACGACCAGGTGGTCGCGAAGATGGGCTTTCAGCCGGGCGGCGCCGGTGCCCCGGGCGGCCTCTTCCACTGGGTGACCGAGACACCGAACGGGTTCCGGGTGACCGACGTCTGGGAGACCCGAGAGCAGTTCGAGGCGTTCGCCGACGAGCAGATCGGCCCCTACACGCAGGAAGCTGGGATGACGAACCCGCCGACGGTCGAGTTCTTCGCGGTTCACAACCACCTCACGGCCGGCTAGGCGCTCGCGGCGTGTCCCGGCCAGCGCCCTTGCTGATCGGGTGGCCAGACAGGTTCACATAACCGCGAAGGAGACGACCGAGTGAGCGCCAGCGGCTACGATGTGATCATCATCGG